>UQNG01000067.1:0-12698 GCA_900542335.1 uncultured Collinsella sp. | reverse complement strand
TCCGTCTGTTGGCTGCCGTCGCCCATCCCGATCCGATTGCCCCCGTTCGCATGTGGATGGGCATCAACATCCGTCGTGTCGCCCATACCGTAGAGTTCTTCTTTGTTGGGCTGTTTGCCTCGTCGGCGGCGGTGTGCTTGGATAAGCGCATGTTGCTCACCCGATTGCGGTGTGTGCCCGTCCTGGCCTTTTGCGCCGTATGCTCCGTCGGGGACCAGGTACATAAGATTTTTGTTCCCGGAAGACATTTCGACGTTATCGACTTAGGCTTTGATGCCGCGGGTTACGTTGTCGCCATGCTGCTGGTGCTGCTGGTGTCAGTGCTGGTTCAGCGCGCGACGTGTCCCATTGGCGCCCATGCGAGACGTTAACCTCAAGATGGAAAACCACGACCGCCTGCACGTCGGCGCTGGCTACAATATCGGCATCGGTCGCAGATGGCCATCGATGCGCTGTTTGCCAGACACTTGTCTTTTCTAAGAAGGGAATCCCCATGACCGTACTGTTTGTTGAATATCCCAAATGCTCGACGTGTAAAAAGGCCAAGGCCTGGTTGGACGAGCATGGGGTTGAGTACATCGATCGCGATATTGTTACAGACAATCCTTCGGCTGAGGAGCTTGCGACCTGGATTGCGCGTTCGGGGCTGCCGGTGCGTCGCTTCTTTAATTCGTCGGGCATGAAGTATCGAGAGCTTGGCCTGAAGGCGCGTCTGGATGCAGGGATGACGGATCAGGAATGTTACGAGCTGTTGGCGACCGACGGCATGCTGGTTAAGCGTCCGCTGCTGGTGGGCGATGACTTTGCGATTCCAGGCTTTAAGGAAGCAACCTGGGCCGAGGCGCTGCTGTAACAACTGCGGAAAGCGTGTCTCGTTCTGAGCGCAAATTCTGGGATGCGCTTTCCGCCGGCAGGTTCGCTCCGGTCAGTCCTCGAACTGTGCCCACTTATGCGGGTCGTAGATCTTTACCTGTTTGTTGGGCTTGCCGCTCCAGTACTCTTCGTCCATAAAGGGTAGATATGCCTGAATGCCGGGGCAGATGAACGGGATTCGCTGTGCTTGCAAACGGTCGCGTTGGCGTTGCTCCAAATGGGTCTCCGAAATCACGACGGGAATACCGGATAGCTCCACGAGGCTTGCCTGAACTCGCTTGAGGTCGGGTAGCGCCGCGTGCCATGCCATTCGCATCATCAAAAATGAGGCCCCGCGATACGTTGCCTGCATGACTGTGATGGCGGGTCGTAGCGTGGGATGAATTTTGTGCCGATCTGGCCAAGGGATAGCAGTTATCTCGAGGCCGAGGGTCTCCCATAGGTAATCAAGCTCATCATCCATGTCGCCTCGATATCCGCGCGATAATTGGTGTCCTGATTGTGTCACTATTGACGGCGACCAGGATGCAACAATCTGCCAACGGTGGCTATGGTGCGCTTGCGGTATTTTGACCCCTTGCATGCGGTTTGGCTTCACAGGTCCTTCATGGGTCGGGGCAAATTGGCCGATTTTCAAAAAAGTTAAAAATGGGGCTTGCGCCGCCGTAGAACTTCCCGTATATTTCTTTCTTGCGCAAAGGCACAGCCGAGCGCAGCGATGCAGTCATTGGGATGTCGTCTAATGGCAGGACAGCGGATTCTGGTTCCGTCAATGGGGGTTCGACTCCCTCCATCCCAGCCATTGCATTTGCTACATATGGCCCGTTCGTCTAGCGGTTTAGGACGCCGCCCTCTCAAGGCGGAGATCACCAGTTCGAATCTGGTACGGGCTACCACAAAATGAACGCCCGGGCCTCGCAAGAGACCCGGGTTTTGTGTATTCACCACACACGCGGCATTTGTCGCGTTTCGTCCGGTTTGAGGAGTGGCCATGGACCTGCCCATCAGCTTGCAAGACATTACGTATGCCGAGAATTACCTGGCGCAGGGAGACTTGGCAACGGCGACGCCGCTGTTGGAACGTCTGGTTGAGCTCGCCGAGGAGTATATCGATGCCGAGTGCAAGACGGAGGAGAACCGCCAGTACTTTAGCTTCGATAGCAAGTTTGAGCGTCTGGCCTACCGTCGCGTGGAAAAAGATCCGCGCGAGCTGGTGCAGGTCGAGGTGCCCTTTGATCGCCTGTATTCCGACATGGCGTTTGCCTACATTCGCCAGCAGGATTATGTGAGTGCTCGCAACGCCTTGATGCAAGCCGTGCGCTGGGACCCCATGAACTGCAACTACCGCCTGGATCTTGCCGAGCTATTCCGCGCCCTCGAGGACAAGCAGGAGTGGGCTTCGCTTTCGTTTTCGGTGTTAGAGCGTGCGAGCGACGGCAAGTGCGCCGCCCGCGCCTACGCCAACTTGGGCCAGTATTTCCTTGAGCCCGAGACCGAGAACGTCTCGGCGGCCGTGGCTTGCGCGCGCCTGGCGCTGCGCTTGGCCCCTGGCGATACGCATACGACACGCCTGCTCAACAAGATTCATACTGCCTATCCCGATGCCGCCGAGGAGAGCGACGAGCACGTGATGGGCGAGCTGGCGTTGCAGGGCGTACCGACCTCGCCTTCGGCCGAGATTGCCATTTGCCTGATTATGTGTGCGACCGACGCTGCGAGCGACGGTGATAAGCAGGAGGCTACGCGCCTGACGGTCCGTGCCCGCGATCTGGTGGGCGAGGAGGCATGCGCGGCGATCATTAAGCTGGTGCGCGAGAGCGATGCCGAGCTCAACGCCGAGCGCAAGGCAAAGCGCGCAGGCGACGACAAGGGGGCCGACGGCGTCAAGGAGGCCGGCGATGCCCAGTAAGCGCGAACGCAAGCTCATTTCCAAGAATCGCTCGGCGCATCACGAGTACTTTATCGACGAGACGTTCGAATGTGGCATTGAACTGAGCGGTACCGAGGTCAAGTCGATTCGCGAGCGCGCCTGTCAGATCACTGACACTTTTGCGCTGATTCGCGGCGGCGAGTGCTGGCTGGTGGGGTTGCATATTCACCCTTACAGCCATGGTGGCGTGTGGAACCGTGATCCCGATCGCCGGCGCCGCCTGCTGCTGCATCGCAAGGAGATCGATTTTCTTGACGGCAAACTGCGCAACCGCGGCTATGCGCTGGTGCCGTTGGAGCTCTACTTTAATACCGACGGCCGCGTAAAGCTGCTGCTGGGCCTGGGCCGCGGCAAAAAGCTCTACGACAAGCGCGAAGACATGGCAAAACGCGACGTCCAGCGCGAGATCGATCGTGCGCTTAAGGAGCGCAACCGCTAGGCACATGACTTGCGGGGAGGTGGCCTACTGCGATTGTCCCGCCTCCCTAACTGTTTTGACACATGTGTCTCAAAGGCGGCGTCCGTTATGGGCGTCGCCTTTTTTGTGGGTACATACATCCATGAGGTTCAATCCCGGGTTAGGGGAGTGGTCGTTATGGACAAAACTGCGTTCTTTACGATGCCGAGTGGCCTGTATGTGGTGAGTGCTGCGGCCGACGGGCTGCGTGCCGGCTGCGTCATCAACACGGCGGTGCAGGTGACGTCCACGCCGCCGCGCATCTCGGTTGCCGTGAATAAGGAAAATGTCACGTCTGGTGTTATCTCGTCTGCCAAGGCCTTTGCGCTGACCGTGATCGATCAGACGGCCGATATGCTCTACATTGGCAACTTTGGATTCCGTACTAGCAGCGACTATGACAAATTTGCCAAGTACGAGACGCGCGAGACCGCGCTGGGCATGCCCTATGTTCCCGAGCATGCGGCGGCCTTGTTTAGCTGCCGTCTGATCGACACCGTGGACGTGGGCACGCATCTGCTGTTTATCGGCGAGGTTGAGGATGCCGAGCGCCTGAGCGACGAGACGCCGCTCACCTACGATTACTACCATAAGGTGCTGAAGGGCAAGACGCCGCCCAAAGCGTCTTCGTACCAAGGGTAGAAATGATGTAAAACTACTTGCATAATATTATTGAGAATATATACTAATAAGCAAGTACACCAGCAGTCACGTTCGAGAGGAGAGCATCATGGCTGAGGAGAAGAAGACGTATAAGTTCGTGTGCATCGTTTGCGGTTACGAGGTTGAGGTCGACACGCCCGAGCTGCCCGAGGATTACGTGTGCCCGGTGTGCGGCGTCGGTCCCGATCAGTTTGAGCTCGTCGAGGAGTAACTCGCAGGCACACGGCGAAAGCCGAACATAGCTCTGTCCAAGGGCCCCCGGTCGATTTCTCGGCCGGGGGCCCTTTTCCTCCGTCCCCAAGGGAACACGGCTGCTGTTAGCCGATTCTGCCTGTCGTGAGTCCGGCCGACCTTTGGTCTTAATCTGTAACATCTAACGGCTCAAAACGGGTCTTCCTGTTACAGATTGAGACAAAAGGTTGGAGCTGAAGAAGTGTCTCGATCTGTAACATCTAGAAGCGGAAATTGGGTCCACTTGTTACAGATCAAGACAAACCAAAACCGTCCGGCAGAAGATCTCAATCTGTAACATCTAACAGTGAAAACGGGGTCTACGTGTTACAGATTGAGACAAACGGAGCTGTCCCTCGGAATGATCTCGATCTGTAACATCTAGACATCAAAAGCGGGTCTAGATGTTACAGATCGAGACGTTTGTCTGGGTAGGTGCCCCGTCCCATTACATCCCTGTCAACAACACGACATCGAGAATCGTCACGATGGCGCCGATCCCTATGAGCAGCGCGTTGAGCGGGCGCGAGTTGGCGTATTTGCCCATGACGCGGGACGAACTGGTGAGTCGTATGAGCACAAAGACCGTAATCGGCAGCTGAAGCGACAGCAGCGCCTGACTCCAAATGAGACCCTCAAAAGGATTCGGGACGACCAGGCACGCCGCCACTGCGCCGACGAAACAGGCCACCACCCCGATCGAGGAATGTCGGTCGTGGATGTCGTATTCCTCGTCGAACATGCCCGCGGTGATGGTGCCCGCCGCCATGCCCGCCGTCACGCTACTCGATATGCCCGCAAACAGCAGCGCCACCGCGAAGATGGTCGAGCTTGCCGGGCCCAAGATGGGGGAGAGCGTGGCCGCTGCGACGGCGAGGTCGTCTACGACAATGCCGTGCGCAAAGAAGGTCGTTGCGGCCAGGATGACCATGGCCGAGTTGATTGCCCAGCCCACACCCATCGAAAAGAGCGTGTCGAAGAGCTCGTAGCGCAGGCGTTCTTCGATAACCTGCTCGCCTTGGCCTTCAAAGTGCATGGATTGGATGACTTCGGAGTGCAGGAAGAGGTTGTGGGGCATAACGACCGCGCCTAGGACACTTACGATAATCGAGGCCGAGCCGGTGGGCATACTGGGTGTGATCCAGCTTGTGGCGGCTTGCGGCCAGTCGACCTTGACCAGCAGAAGCTCGGCTAAAAACGAAAGTCCCACCACGCCCACGAAGGCGATGATCCAGCGTTCGGCGCGTTTGTAGGAGCTTGTCATGAGCATGGCAATCGATGCCGCCGCCACGATGATGCAGCCGGCGCGTACGGGCAGGCCAAAGAGCATTTGAAGCGCGATCGCACCGCCCAGCACTTCGGCCATGGCGGTGGCGACCGTGGCTAGATACGCGCTGCCGAGTATCGCACGTCCGACGAGGCGGGGCAGGTGGCGCGTCGTGGCCTCGGCAAGACACATGCCCGTGGCGATGCCCAAGTGCGCCGCGTTGTGCTGCAGCACGATGAGCATGATCGTGGACAGCGTGACGATCCACAGCAGTGCGTAGCCAAACTGCGAGCCGGCGGCCATATTGGAGGCCCAATTGCCCGGGTCGATAAAGCCGACGGTCACGAGCAATCCGGGGCCGATATGCCGTGCGATGTCGAGTCCTCCGTGACCGTCGGTGCGTCGGGAGCCAAAATGATGTTTGAGATGGTTGATCATGGTGCGCTCCTGCGTGCCGTTTGCTTGACGCCGCAAAGGATACCCGTTTTAGGCTCAAGAGTTAATCAAGACTAACAAAATTGCTGTATTTGAATAGGATGATGAAGGGGGGCTGCGAAATGTCTTGATCTGTAACAACTAGGGATGGAAATTGAGCCTAGGTGTTACAGATCGAGACAGGAAGAAATGGCCTTATGGAATGTCTCGATCTGTAACAGCTGACCGCCAAAACCGGCCCTTCGTGTTGCAGATTGAGACATTCGGAGCCGTCTCTCAAAAACATCTCGATCTGTAACAGTAAGTCGTCGAAATTGGGTCTTTCTGTTACAGATTGAGATGTTTGAAGCGGTGAGCTTACGGGCCGAACCTGGGGCCCTTGTTGTCGTCCTTGATGTCGGTGGTGTCCACTCGTAGGGCGTGCGTTACGCGATTGTTTCGAAACGGGTGGGAAACACAACGGGCCGGCGATGCTCCTAGTATGCCTATTCAACTGACTGTCTAAATATCTAGGGGAGGATCGCGATGCAGGCAGATTCCGCTCAGCAGCAGGGCCTTTATCGCCCCGAATTCGATCACGATGCATGTGGCATCGGCGCGCTTGCCGATATCAACGGTGAGCGCCATCACCAGATTCTGGACGATGCGCTGTCCATTCTGGTCAACTTGGAGCACCGCGGCGGCACGGGACTCGAGAAGAATACCGGCGACGGTGCTGGCATCCTGTTCCAGGTTCCGCACCACTTTTTCCGTAAAGAGGCTCAAAAGTGCGGCCAGATCCTGCCGGCAGAGGGCGACTATGGCGTGGCCATGCTGTTCTTCCCGCAGGACGACAAGGGCGTAGAGGATGCCCGTCGCGTGTTTGAGGAGGGCTGCGCTGAGGCCGGCGTGCCGCTGCTCTTTTGGCGCGAGGTGCCGGTCGACCCGCACGACCTGGGCGAGACAGCCCGCGCCTGCATGCCCACCATCTTGCAGGCTTTCCTGGGCCGTCCGGACGACACGCCCGCCGGCGACGCCTTCGAGCGCCGCCTGTACGTGTGCCGCCGCACCATCGAGAAGAAGGCTGACGCCGAGTTTGCCCTGCGCAACAAGATCTTCTATGTGTGCTCCATGAGCTCGCGCACCATCGTGTACAAGGGCATGCTGGTCGCCACACAGATGCGCCGCTTCTTCATCGACCTCAACGACGCCGCCGTCAAGACGGCCGTGGCGCTCGTACACTCGCGCTACTCCACCAACACCACGCCCAGTTGGGAGCGTGCGCACCCCAACCGCTTTATCATCCACAACGGCGAGATCAACACCCTCAAGGGCAACGTCAACTGGATTCGTGCCCGCGAGCCCAACCTGTACAGCCCCGTGTTGCAGCATGATCTTGAGCGCGTGATGCCCATCATCAACCGCGAGGGCTCCGACTCTGCAATTTTGGACAATGTGCTCGAGTTTTTGGTCATGAACGGTCGCCCGCTCACGCGCGCCGCATCCATGCTGTTGCCCGAGCCGTGGGACCACAACGACAGCCTGAGCGAGGAACGCCGCGCCTACGACGCCTACCAGTCCATGCTCATGGAGCCCTGGGACGGCCCGGCCGCCATCGCCTTTACCGACGGTCGCACGCTGGGTGCCGCTCTCGACCGCAACGGCCTGCGCCCCGCCCGCTACTACGTGACGCGCGACGGCCGCTTTATGCTGGCGAGCGAGGTGGGCACCATCGAGGTGAGCCCCGAGAACATCCTGACGAGCGGCTGTCTGGGACCGGACCAGATGCTCGAGGTCGATTTTGCCCGCGGCCGCGTGATCTACAACGACGAGCTGCGCGCCCGTTACGCCAAGGAAAAGCCCTATCGTGACTGGATTGCCGAGGAGACGCTGACCGTCGACGCGCTCGACAAGCCCGCCGCGCCCGCGCCCGCCGAGGATGCCGAGGTGCCCGCCGCCATGCGCATGGCCAAGCTCGGGTATCACTGGGATGATGTTGACGAGGTCGTGCGTCCCATGGCCCAGCAGGGCAAGGCCCCGCTCGCCTCGATGGGCATCGATGCGCCGCTGGCCTGCCTGTCCAAGAAGACGCGTTCGTTCTTCGACTACTTCTATCAGCTGTTCGCCCAGGTCACGAACCCGCCGATCGATGCCCTGCGCGAGCACATGGTCACCTCGACCACGCTCTACCTGGGCAACCACGGCAACCTGCTCGAGGACTCCCGTACGGCCTGTCAGCTGGTGCGCCTGGAGCGTCCGCTGCTGAGCGAGGAGGAGTTCGAGCGTATCTGCGCCATCGACCGCGTGGGCTTTAAGACCCGCCGTTTCCGTGCCGTCTACCGCCGCGATGCCGGCGAGGGTGCGCTGCAGGCTGCGCTCAAGCAGCTTGCAGAGGACGTTGAGGCCGCGGTTCGCGACGGCGTGAACATCGTGGTGTTGAGCGATCGTGCCGCTGCGGGCGAGGTGCCCGTGCCGTCGCTGCTCGCCGTGGGCTGCGTGCACAACCACCTGATCCGCGCCGGCGTGCGTACCTTTGCCGACATCGTGGTGGAGTGTGGCGACGCCGTGTCCCCGCACGACTTTGCGGCGCTGGTGGGCTACTCCGCGAGCGGCATCTATCCGTACAACGCGCATGCGTGCATTCGCGACTTGGCGGCGCACGGCGATCTGGACGTGACAGCTGAGCAGGGCATCGCCAACTACAACAAGGCTGCGACCGCCGGCATCGTCTCCATCATGTCCAAGATGGGCATCTCCACGGTGCAGAGCTACCACTCTGCGCAGATCTTCGAGGCCGTGGGCTTCACTCCGGAGTTCGTCAACGCGTACTTCGCCGGCACGGTGAGCCGTGTGGGCGGTATGGGTGTCGAGGACGTCGAGCGCGAGCAGAATGAGCGCTACGACGCCGCGCTCGCTATCCTTAAGAGCCCGGCTCCCGATCAGCTGCCCACGCTGGGTCTGACCAAGTGGCGCCCGCTCGGCGGCGAGGATCACCTGATCGACCCGCAGACCGTCTACCTGCTGCAGACCGCCTGCCGCGAGGACAGCTACGACACCTTTAAGAAGTACAGCGCCCGCCTGCACCGCACCGGCCGTGCCGTGCGCCTGCGTGACCTGCTGGACTTTAATGCCAACGGTCGCACGCCGGTTTCGCTCGACGAGGTGGAGCCCGCGCTCAACATCGTCCGCCGCTTTAACACCGGCGCCATGTCGTACGGTTCCATCAGCAAAGAGGCACACGAGTGCATGGCCATCGCCATGAACCGCCTGCACGGTCGTTCCAACTCGGGCGAGGGCGGCGAGGATCCGCGTCGCGAGACCCCGCTGGCCAACGGCGACTCCAAGAACTCCGCGATCAAGCAGGTGGCAAGTGCGCGCTTTGGCGTGACGAGCCGCTACCTGTGCAGCGCCTTCGAGATTCAGATTAAGATGGCCCAGGGCGCTAAGCCCGGCGAGGGCGGCCACCTGCCCGGCAAGAAGGTCTATCCCTGGATCGCCGAGGTCCGTCAGTCTACGCCCGGCATCGGCCTGATCTCGCCTCCGCCGCACCACGACATCTACTCCATCGAGGACCTGGCGGAGCTGATCTTCGACCTTAAGAACGCCAACCCCGGTGCGCGCGTGTCGGTCAAGCTGGTCAGCGAAGCCGGCGTCGGCACCATCGCTACCGGCGTGGCCAAGGGTGCCGCCGACAAGATTTTGATCAGCGGCCATAACGGCGGCTCGGGTGCCGCGGCGCGCGATTCCATTTGGCATGCAGGTCTGCCGCTGGAGCTTGGCCTTGCCGAGGCCCAGCAGACGCTGCTGCAAAACGGCCTGCGCTCGCGCGTGGTGCTCGAGGCCGATGGCAAGCTCATGGACGGCACGGATGTTGCCGTCGCCTGCTTGCTGGGCGCCGAGGAGTTTGGCTTTGCGACTATGCCGCTCATCTCCATGGGTTGCCTCATGCAGCGCGACTGCCAGCAGGACACCTGCCCGGCCGGCATCGCCACGCAAAACTGCCGCCTGCGTCACGGCTTCCGCGGCAAGCCCGAGCACGTCGAGCACTTTATGCGCTTTGTTGCCGAGCAGCTGCGCGAGGTCATGGCGAGCCTGGGCTTCCGCACCGTCGACGAGATGGTCGGCCATCCCGAGTGCCTGCGCCAGATCGAGGTCCCGGGCAACCGCAAGGCCAACCTGCTCGATCTGTCGCCTGTGCTGGCGAGCGCGACCTGCGAGTTCGGTGCCCATATTCCGGGCGCCGACGGTCGCCACTTCCTGCCGCAGATGGCCGCGGACAGCGAGCTCGACAAGACGCTCGACTCCACACTGTTTGTGTCTTATACGGCCGATGCCCGTGCACACTTGCGTCCGATTCGTTTCCGCGCCGATATCGCCAACGTTAACCGCTGCGTGGGTACCATCCTGGGCAACGCGGTGACCAAGGCGCATCCCGAGGGCCTGCCCGCCGGCTCCATTACCATCGATTGCGATGGTTCGGCCGGTTAGAGCTTTGGCGCGTTCCTTCCGCGTGGCATTACGCTCAACGTGTGCGGCGACGCCAACGACTACTTTGGCAAGGGCCTTTCGGGCGGCGAGGTGTCGGTGCGCCCCAACCCGCATGCGACCTACAAGTTCGATGAGAACATCATCGTGGGCAACGTGGCGTTCTTTGGCGCCACGAGCGGCCGCGGCTTTATTAACGGTCTTGCTGGACAGCGTTTTGCCGTGCGCAACTCCGGTGCCACCGTGGTGGTCGAGGGCTGCGGCAACCATGGCTGCGAGTACATGACGGGCGGTTTGGCGCTCATCCTGGGCGAGGTCGGGCAGAATTTTGCTGCCGGCATGACAGGCGGCGTGGCCTACGTCTTTGACCAATATGGCACGCTCGATGCTCGTGTGAACCACGAGAGCGTTGAGCTTAAAGCCCCGACGGCCGGCGAGCTGGCGCAGATTCGCGAGCTCATCCAGGAGCACGTGGACGCGACGCAGAGCCCGCGCGGCATTAAGTTGCTCTACAGCTTTGAGACGATGAGCAAGCACTTTGTGAAGGTCATTCCGACCGAGTACGAGCGCGTGCTGGGGATTGCGCCCGCGGGCGGGCCTGCCGGCAAGACGCATGCGCAGGCCGAGGAGCTGGCGTTTGACATCGTGACCGGTCGCGCGAGCGCCGCGGGTGTCGCTCGCTTTGATGTGGCGGGTGGTGTCGCTGGCGCTGCGCCCACCACCGCCAGCTCTGTTGCTTCGACCAAAAAGGAGGCGTAAGTGCCATGGGTAAGTCCGGTGCTTTTCTTGATATCGATCGCGTGACCCACGAGCTGCGCCCCGTGGAGGAGCGCAGCCGCGATTTCGATCCGCTGTACGTGGAGCTCGACGACGATGCGCGCCGTGCCCAGGCGAGCCGCTGCATGATGTGTGGTGTGGCGTTTTGCCAGATGGGTGCGAGCTTTGGCAAGGCGCGTCCGAGTGGCTGCCCGCTGCACAATCTGATTCCCGAGTGGAACGAGCTAGTGTATCGCGGCCGCTGGGACGAGGCTGCCGAGCGTCTGTCACTCACCTCGCCCATGCCCGAGTTCACGAGCCGCGTGTGCCCGGCGCTGTGCGAGGCCGCGTGCAACCTGGGCTCGGTCGACGGCCAGCCCACGACGATTCACGACAACGAGCGCGCGATCAGCGACCATGAGTGGGCAAATGGCGGTCCGCGCCGCTTTGAGCCGGCGGGGGAGGGCGCACCCACGGTTGCCGTGGTGGGCTCCGGTCCTGCTGGTCTGGTGGCAGCATGGGAGCTTGCGCGTCGTGGCGCCCGCGTGACGGTGTTTGAGCGCGACGACCGTCCGGGCGGCCTGCTCATGTACGGCATTCCCAACATGAAGCTCGAGAAGTCCGTGGTCGAGCGCCGCGTGGCACTTATGCGCGAGCTGGGCATTGTGTTCGAACTGAGTGCTGACGTGAGCGATCCCAAGGTTACCGCCAAGCTCGACGACTTTGACGCCGTCGTGGTGGCTGCCGGCGCTCGTGCTCCGCGTGGGCTTTCGGCTGCGAACATTGATGCGCCCGGCGTGGTGTACGCGGTGGACTACCTGACGGCTTCGACCGTCTCGGTACTCGACGGCGGTGAGCCCGCTATTGACGCACGCGGCCTGGACGTCGTGGTCATCGGCGGCGGCGATACCGGTAACGACTGCGTGGGCACCGCGGTACGTCAGGGTGCGCGCAGCGTGCGCCAGTTTGAGTTCTTGCCGGCGGCGCCTGATGCGCGCGCGGCGAGCAACCCCTGGCCGCAGTGGCCCAACGTGAAGAAGACCGATTACGGCCAGCAGGAGGCCATCGCTGCCATGGGCGGCGAGATGCGCGCTTGGGGCGTGGATACGCTCGAGGTGCTGCTGGACAAGAAGGGCGCGGCCGCGGGCCTGCGCGTGGTCGATCTGGATTGGTCGGCCGGCAAGCCCGAACGCATTGCGGGCTCCGAGCACGAGGTGCCGGCGCAGCTGGTGCTCATCGCCTGTGGCTTTACGGGTCCTGAGCATGGCGTGTTCGATGCGGCAGGCGTGCCTGTTGCCACCGCTGGTCGTCCGCTGCCTGTGATGGCCGCCGAGGGCTCGCATCTTGCGGCACGTGTCGACGGCGTCTCCGCGGATGCCGTGCCGGTGTATGTTGCCGGTGACGCTCGCAACGGCAGCTCGCTCGTGGTGAGCGCCATGGCCGACGCCCTGGCCTGCGTTGCCGAAGTCGCCGAGGCGCTGGAGCTGTAAGGCGGCTGTCCACAGCTGAATCGTCAAGGGCTGTCCCCAACGGCTGGCCCAAAAGGAACGTCCCAAAGTGCCGGCAGTTGGGTGTTCCTATAGTTTTGTCAACCGTCGGGGCTACTCCCGGTAGGGCACCCG
>UQNG01000066.1:0-12728 GCA_900542335.1 uncultured Collinsella sp. | reverse complement strand
GGTGGGCGCGGGCCATCCGTTTGCCGGTCGATCACTCGCCGATATTGGCAGCGCAACGGACATGCTCGTGGTCCTGGTGCTGCGCGACGGCGCGCACCCGGTGCTGCCCAACGGCGATACCGTGATTGAGGAAGGCGACCTGTTGGTTATGGCCGCGCCAACGTTTGAAGAACGTGCCGAGGTAACGCTGCGCGAAGTCACCGTGACGCCCCACGGTCGCCTGGCAGGACTGCGCCTGCGCGACGTGCCACAAGGCAAGCACCCCTTTATCGTGGTGATGCTCAAACGCGACGGCCAAACCATCATCCCCGACGGCAACACCCTCATATACGCCGGCGACGAAGCCGTCATTGCCACGCTGGCGTCGTAGCCATCCCCACCCATAACTTGCGGTGAAATAGGGACTGAATAGGCCTTCTAGCAGCCTAAACAGTCCCTATTTCACCGCAAGTTATTGAGGGGATGGGGTTGAAGTTCAATCGCGGCTACCAGTCCTCGTCTGCGCCGTAGTCATCGTCCGCGTCGTCTTCGACGGCAAAGTCTCGGAGGTCGAGGCCTTCGCGTTCGGCTCGGGCTAGGAGCTCTTGGGGCGACTCGTCCTCGATATCCATCACGTCGAGCATGGCGGCCGGAAAGCCCACGCCCGCCGCGGACCCCGCGCGGTCGAGCAGGCTCTCGCGCAGCTGATCTACATCAACTTCGATCTTCATGGCTAAACCTCCCTAACCGCCTCAAACCAAATGTCTCAGTCATAGCTCAATTCCGAAGTAGCATCGCCAAGCAACCGCTCAAAAATAATGCGAAGATCTTCCTCGTCTAAATAACCGTTCTCAAGGTAGAGGCCGCAGCGGCCGCATCGCCGTTAACGAAATAGCCGCCGGCTTTGACCGCGCTCGAATGATGTCCAAAAATAATGCTTCCGCTCATTCGTTGCGCGCATGATTCGATATGCAATCTAAACGAATTATACGGTACAGCAGCGCAACCCTTACTCCGGATACAGCATATCCTGTTCTCTATCCAATCGAACGCTCACCTGCTTTACCTGCGTACGTATGACCGGCTTTTTAATCGAAACACCGTAAAGCTCATACAGCAGCTCTGCCATCTGAGATACCGACATGGCTCCACGCTGGTGAACAAGTGAATTGAGCAGCCCCGCCGTGCTAAACGACCCTGACATCTTGCAGAACAACATGGCGTCGCCAATAGACGTACGTTTAATACGACCCCCCACATAGCCCTGCATCATGATTGCCTGGCACACATAGTCATCTAGGCCCAAATCGAGCAGCGTATCATTCAGCGCATCAAAGAAGCCAAACTCTTTGAGGTTGGCCACGCTATAAGGCCGCCCCGGTTCCATGCAGTCAATAACGGCATCCAGAATTGCACGCATCATCTGAGCGCCAACAGGATGAGGGGCAGACTCAAAGACGGCGATATTCAAGTACTCACGAGGCCCGATCTCAAGGACAGAAAACGCCCGCTCTGCCTTATGAAGCTCCGAAATAAAATCCCTATCATTAATCACCTCGTTGGTGAATTCGCCAAATTCCAGACAAAAATATTCATGCTCCGAAATCAATTGGGCAAAGTAATCATGGGCATCTATCGATTTGTCAATTACGGTACCACCGCAAAGGTGCAGACCATACGGGGCAAGCAGCGCATCCGTAAGCACAAAATTCGAACGCTGCGGATACGCGCCAAGAAATGAAGACTCGATGTCTCTGGCCCTGCCGCCTGTGCCGACCCGCCCCAAAATAGCGCCGAGTGACGAGCGCTCATCGTCATCAAGCTCAACCGTATCGACGATATAAAGACCGTCATGACACCAACGCTCAAAGCCGTTCAAAAAACTCCCACGGAACGTTGTCTCCTTCACGCCATAGCGACGCTCGTATTCTTCAGAAACAGCCACGGCGTCCGCCGGTCCGATATCCCTTATCACGCCGACGATTTGCGCATCACGGTCGGCGCTACCCAACGTCAGCATCGGCACGCGAGAATACTCAACGCCCTCAATCGGTTCGCACCAATGCGTAAGAACGTAGTGGAGCTCATATTCGTTTCTGATATCAAACGCAGCAAGCAACTTTGCAATCGAAGGCTGCTTCATTAAAAACACTGTGGAGCACTCGATATCAAGATGAACAAGCGATGCGACGGCAGCCCGAAGCGGGGCAAAATCATACTGACTAGAATGATAAGGACGCACACCCCTTCGCGCGCCGTCTCCATCGCTCGGCACGTGCGCATCCATGACGCCATCGTATCGATCGACGCAGGCACCGAACGCTCGCGCCGTCGTCGGATCGAGTCGTCTAACGCTGCCCAGGTCGTGCTCGGCAATAAATGAACAGTACAGGTCATACAGGCGCCGTTCGTCCATGGGACATTCTTGTAAGTGCTCAGCTAGTAGATAGTCAACGATGCTCTCTTTATCGAGCTTTATGCGCTGACTCCCAATGAGCAGATCGTTGCCGACCGCCCGTAGCGAAGCAACGGCATCGCGTACATGTTCGGAAAGCCCCTGGTCATGCAAGGCGTCTAAAAGAGGCAAGCGGTCCGCGACACGAGTTTTGGAGACTGCCGCAAGATAGCGATAGTCGCGTTCGCTAAGACCAGTTATGCGGGCAAATTGATCAGGCGTCATGGCGTACCGGTCAACAAATGATTGATAAACGTCCCCCTCGAGCAAGACACGGTCAGCCAGTGCCGATTCGCACATCTGCCTCACCCGTTCGCGCGTAATGGACAGTTTGTCACCCACCTCTTGCAACGTAGCGCCATCGAGACGCATACGCAGCGCATCGGCATGACGGGCATCAATCGTGTCAAGCCATTCGTCTAAGGAGCACACGTGAGGCAGGAGTTTGCGAGAATCGGCGTCGAATTCAACACGTCCCCCGCTATTTTGCGCGGCCAAGAGTGCAGCCTCCGTCCAATCTGACCCCGACGGAACGGCTACGCCCCCCATTGTCCCAAAGCTCTCAAGCACGTCATCGACATCTCGAGCAAGTTGCCTCGCACGGCACAGAGCCGCGACCGAACTTGATTCAAGCTCGTTAACCAGCGACGTGATGACCTCTTTATCGAAACTACCAGCCCTTAGCATTCGCTGTGCCTTGGGCGTCAACAAAACGACTAAGGCAGGATGGAACGGGTTATAGCCATCGGCAATCAACCTCCGCTGCATTTCATTAACAACCCGAACGGCGCTCTCGTCAAATTCACCCAGGAACGATTGCTCGTCAAAAGGCTCGACGGCGGCGGCGCACCACGCAGGAGGATTCTCGCCAACACGCTCGCAATAGTCTATCAGCGATTTAATAACGCTACTAACCGCACCTCCGCCCATACCGGGAATACGCGCGAGTCCCTCCCTCTTGAGCTTATTAATCCTATCGATCGTCTCAATACCATGTACGCGCAGCCGACGTTCCACGGGCTCGTTTAGACCAAGTGCCGCAATGTCAAGACTAACAAGAGGGTTCCGCTCGTTGGCCGCAAGTTCGGGCAGCGCAACAAGCAATCCAAGGGAGTCAAATGAAAGGCCCTGGCAGTTGGCAATACCCCGGAGCGCCTGGAGCTGTTGTTTGGATAATGCGTAGCTTAACGGACGAGCCGCTTCGAGGAAGCAGGCGCGAGTTTTACCAATCGTTCCCGCGCCCAAACCAGGCTCGCCATCAAGCCCATCCAACAGAGCAACTGCGCCCCTGACGTCAGCGACACGCTTTTCTGTAAAGCGATTGCAGGCGCGCGTGGGAAGCTCCAGGCAATCGAAGGAATCATCGAGGAACAGGGGCGCCAACGAACAGCTGCCCGTTGCCTCATCTGTAACAGCGACCCCCACGTCAGCCCCCTGAGCTGATTCGGCGGCCAAAACCGAGCCCTTTTCAACCTTCTCGTCAGCAACAGGAGAAAGCACGCCCAAAAGCTCTTCCTCTGGCGCCGCCGGAGCCCCGAGTAAAACCTCATTAAGCGCCGCACCAGCAACCAAAGGCGTAAATCCCTCGGCGCTAATCTCCAAACGTCCCTCTTGGCATAGCTCCACCAGCGCAATGGCAACGTCGCCCTTAGAACAAGGCGAAACGTATGACGTAAGCACATCGAGCGTGCGGATGCCCTCGATACTCGAAAGCACATTTATAACTGTGGCTTTAAGCTCTTCACTTTTCATGTTCGTCCCGGCACCCTTCCTAGATACGATGAACGCTTATGAGCTGGCGGGGAACCCGCCTTACTGGCCCAGCTCCTTAAGCGCTTGCAGCGACGCTGCGCGGGTCTCGGCGTAAGCAAGGCGTGCGTCGCGAAGCTGTTCGTCAATCTGATCGACCTGGCCGCTCAGTGCATCAATCTGCCTGCCGACTTCCTCCATCTCGACAATCGTCCTCCAACCGCGCTGATCGGAGAGCTTCTCGTGCTTATAGCGCAGGACAAGCAGCTGGTTGAGCAAAGCAACACGTGCCTGGTCGAGCTCTTCCATCTTGTCGCGCGCGGCCTTTACCTCCCGCGCAATGCGCAGCTTTTCCTGCGCTTTTGCAGAGGGCTCGGGGGCAGGTTCCGATGCAGACTCTGGCGCCGTCTCGGACTCGGACTCGGGTTCCTGTTCAACGTCGAGCGCCGCCTCGGGTTCGGGCTTCGCGAGAGCCGCTTCGTCCATCTCCAAAAACACGCATATGCCAGGCTCCGTTGCAGGACGCGGCTCAAACACCGTAGCGACTACGCTGCCACTCAGCATCGCACTCTGTGAGCAAAGTACTGCGCGAAAGCGACGCATAAGAAAGCCAAACCCAGAAATCTGCTGCGCCAGGCGCTCGTCATAGGCAACACAAATCTTGTCCTCGCCTGTTTGGCGCACCGAGAGCCAATCACCCACGCACATGAGCTGCACCAGTGTGATGGGCGTCAGATCGCCCTCAAAGAGCAGCTGCAGACGGGGTGAAACATCATCGCGAGGAACGACAAGCTCGGTATGCTTCTCGAGCTCAACAAGCGTGGTGCCAACATACTGGCACAAATCGATGTTGCTCGGAACGTCCGTAAAATGCTCGCGAGCATGACCCAGGAGTCCCTCGCTTTTGTCGCTGTTGACACGGATGCGCTTAACGGCGTGCGACGACCCATCCCACGTCACGTCGGAATGCGTTAAGAACAGCCAGCCGTCGCAAAACAGCTCCATGGCAAAGATGGGAAAGGCTTTCTGCATCGTTTACATCTCCTTGTGTTCTTGCGTATCGGCCGCGGCGTCGTGGTCGTTGATCTCGTTCCGCTGTTCCTCGTCATCGAACAGGCCCTTAAACACCAATTCCAGATCGCGCTCGTCGGTATAGCCGGGCTCCAGCGTGCCACGGTCGATTGAGTCGAGCATAACCTGCTCCTTGTGCTGCAGCCGCTCGTAGATATTGCGGTCGAGCGACCACGGCCCGCCGCGGCGTTCGTACACTGCGCGCAGGTAGTGATACTGCGTGTATTGCTCTTGCGGCAGGCCCAAGCGATGAATGCGGTCTTTGGACTGCAGCAAGTGCACCAGGTTGTAGCTGCACTCAAAGTAGACGGCGTCGTGGCACACGCCGTGAAGCGAGACCGACTCGGCCAGTGTGTGTGGGTTGGTAACCAGCACACTCGTCTCCCCCGCCTTAAACGAATCGATAACGCGGGCGCGCGCGGGCATATCGGTCGACCCACTGATAGCGCGAGCCGTAATGCCGCGCTCGCGCAGCTCGTGCACCACATTACGAATGCTACGCTTAAAGATGCACCACACAATGACCGACTTGCCCTGGGCTACCAGCGACGCGGCCAGGTCCAGGCAGGCGACCATCTTGGCTGTGGGCCGGTCATCCACCTGCAGCCCTTCCAGCGCTTTGCCCGCGCCCGTCTGCACCTCGCCATCAAACAAGTCGGCATAGTCGCCGGCGCTCAGATCTTCGGCCAGCATGCGCGGGTCGGACGAGAGCTGCAGCAGGCGAATGATCATCTCGAACGGCTCGCCCGAAAGCGTGCGCAGCACCTTTTGAAATAATTGCTGCTCCCAGCGATCCGCCGTCACATCAACCAGATGATCCTCGTTGGCCTGCGGCACGCCCAGCTGATGCTTATTGGTGCGACAAAAGAACGGCGCGATGGACTAGTTAATATGCTCAACGTCGTCCTCGCTCGTCGACTTAAGGGCGTTGGCACTCATGCTAAAGTACCAGTTGTAGTCGCGCGGCCATAGGCAGTGGAGCAGGTTGTATAGGTCCTCAAACGAGTTGGGGATCGGCGTACCGGTAAGCGCGATAAAGTACGGCGCCGCCGCGGCAATCTGCACCGCGCTTGCCGCGCGCTTGCCACCCACACGCTTCACCTTATGGACTTCGTCGAACACCACCAGGGCGCGATCGGCAGCAATGCGCGCGGCCGCCTCCCCCAGCGCGACGGACTCGTAGTTGAGCAGAATCATGTCGTAGCGCTTATAGTCGAACAGCAAAGTGCTGCACTTGTCGCGCGTGGAACGACCGCGAAACTCGGGGTCATGAAAGCACAGCGAACGCAAAAGGCGATCGGCTCCAAAGCAAGCCGCCCATTCGTCGCGCCACGAGCCAAAGGCGTTCTTGGGCGAAAGAACGATGATGCGATCGACCAGGTCGCGCTCGCGCAGGTAGGCAAACGTGCCCAAGACCGACGCCGTCTTGCCCGAACCGGGAACGGAGAAATTGGCGCAGCGACCCATAGCGCTCATAAAGAACGCATCCCACAGCTGGCGGTCCTTAAGTGGGCGTTGCATCAGGGCGTCCTCTGCCTGGCAAAACTCGCCAAAGCGGTCCAAGACCGACTCATCGTGCGCCTTGATCAGCAGGCCCACGCGCGCCTTCTCACGCAACAGGTCCTCGCGCGCGGTAAGGCCTCGCAGCAGGTCCGGATCGATTTCGCAGTCCACGCCAAAGCTTGCCGCCTGCTGCAGCAGTTCGATGACGCGCTTGGCGCCGGGATCTTCCATCGCCAGCGAAAAGAGCACGTCCGCCTCTCGATAGCTCGGCGCATAGCGGCGCAGCGCCGAAAGCCGGATCTTCCAGACCGGCTCGCGACGCAGCTGCTCAACCGTCATGTCGAGCGGCACGACGGAGATGCCGTCGCTATACGAGAGGCGCAGCTTCATTTAGGCTTCCTCGCCGCCCATCTTGTACGCAATCTTGTCCTTGATCATGCTCACCCTGGCCTCGAGCTTAGCGACCTCGGCAGCGATATTGGCAATCTCGTCCGCGGGCAGCAAGCCAAAGGTTGATTCCTCCACCTGATCAAGGTCCTTAATGGCGCGAATGATCGAGAGCGAAGGCGACTTGAGGGCCTTGTTCATCTTGGTGGTGTTTTCTGCCGATTCCATAACCTCGCGGAAGGTCGTCGCCAGCTGGACATCATCGCGAATCTCGGCGATATCGGTCGAGGTCACGACCTCTTTGTTCTTTAGGCGCTCGGCAACCTCAAAAGCCAGCTCGTTTTCGCGCTCGATAAAGCGATCGGCGTCGGGACCCTCCAAAATTGGCTTCATCTTGCGAACGAAACGCACGATGTCGCCCTGCGGCTCGGCAATCATGTTGGCGAAGACGATGTTTTTAACGTCTTCTTCCTGTTCGTCGCTCTTGCATTTTTTAAGAACGCCCTGCAGGTCGTTGATAACGCCGGCGACCTTGAGCTCGCGCGCCAGGTGGAACTGGTCCTTGGCGTTGGCAAACTCCAAAAACTCGCTCATGTACCGAGCTTTAATGATCTCCTTCTCGAGCTCCTTGGGCTCAACGCCAATGCACTGGGCGTACTCTTCCTTCGAGAGCAGGTTGGAGCTGATGATGTCGTTGTAGATGCCCACCAGGCGGTCGACGGGATCGTAACCAACCTTCTCTTCCTCGCCATGCTGGATTGAAAGCTCCAGCATCTTGATCTTCTTGGAGTCGTTGCCCAGGCTCTCGGGAAGGATGACAGCCTCAAACCACCCAAAACTAGGATTATTGGCAGCAAGGCGGCGCAGGCAGGTAAAGCGACGGTTGCCGTCGACGATCAGGCCGTCGGCAAGCACCACGCCGGGGCGCTCCTGTGAGCGCAGAGCGATGCTGCGCTGCGTCTTATCGATGGCGTCCTTGTTACTGTCGACAATAAAGCCCTCGATGATGTCATTGCAGGCCGCGACGTCCAGTTCGTTAAACGCGTCCTCGCCATGCTCGGCCTTGTAGCGGCTGATCCATGAGGCAATGCGGTCGTTTTGCACGTTGTAACGCAGGTAGTCGAGCTTAATGCTGTAAACGGGATACATCTCGGGCTTGCCGTCGATCACAATCTTATGGTTGGCGCCGGTCGGCTTAATGTTGACACCGTCATCGATCATCTCGAACAGGTTCATGTTGGTTTCCTCCTATTGGTTGTTTTTGATATACAGCTCGCGCAGATATTCTGCGTTCATCCTTTTGCTGAGCATGACCATGTCAAGGTCCTCGTTGTAGAACAGACCCTTGTCCTGGACCGCTCGGTTAATATCGGCTGCGGTTATTACGATGCCGTAATCATCCTGGAACGCATCGATCAGGTCCCCCACCTCGATAGGCCCCTTTTGCCTAACAACATATTCGACCGCGTCGGCCGACGAGAACGTCCCCTCCTTGCGACAGAACATGTAGACGCCGCTAAAGCGTGTGCGCTTTATTTGCTCTTGAGCCAAACCGTACAGAACGATTGAGTCATAAAACGAATTGTCAAAACCACATTCATCGACCACGGCATCGAGCTTGTGCATAAAGTCCTGTTTACGCAGGCTCGTCACCGTAAACGGCACGTCAAGCTCTGTGCGGGCAAACAGGGAACACGCGTAGCTGCCCAGGTCAATGCGACGCACACCCGTCGTCTCGTTCAGGCGCTTAAGCGAAATAAACGAATCGTGGTTGCACTCGATTAAGGTAAAGTTGCGCAGCAACGGCGTAATAGCATTCCTAAAATCCGGATGGTTGATGACCTCGTCGCCAAAGCCCGGGGAACCGTAGGCAAAGCTGTCGCGCGACATAAGCAGGTTCGTAAACGACTGACGCAGGTCCACGCCTTCCTTGACTATCAAATCCCTGGAGATTTCCAAGCCAAGAGGCGCCAGCGACTGATCGTTAACGAGTCGCTCGGACGCGGTACCAAACTTGGCAGCAAAACTCGCTGCGACATACGGTAGCGAGACGTAGTCCTCGGTCACCATATCTTTGATGAACTGCTGCTGCTCGTCCGTAAGGTTGCTCTCGACATACGAGTAGCGGCCGTTGCGCAGATATGCGTTCATGTCGCGCAGGTAGTTGCCGCGAACCGTCCTCGTTTCCACGCAGTACTTGTCCGCATAGCGCTGGGCAAACTCCTCGCGCGACAGCTCGATGCCCGCGTCACGAAGCACATCGAGCATTTGGTTTTTACGGTCCGTTTTACCGAGGCGAATCAGCGGCATCGAGCCCATTTCCAAGCCCGGCACCGAACCCGGACGCACAAATGAGCGGATAATCTCGTAGAGCTCCTCGTCGTCGCGAACGTCGTAGAGATCACACAGCTCCTTATTCTCGCGTAGGATGAGCCCCGCGCCGCACTCGATATTGCGCCCCACGGCGAGCGTCAGGATCTGACGCAACTCGGACGTAAAGCGACTGTCGACCTTATAGGCGCGAATCTTATTGGCGCGCGCCACCAGGTACATGTGCGTGCCACGCAGCTCGTTAAGACATCTGATGTCCTCGGAAGGCAGCGCAAGCATCTGCTTGTAACCGCACTTGTTGTCTTCCAAAAACAGCTGGTACCTGTTGCGGAAATCTTTAAGATCGTGATACTCCTCAACGGCCCCGGACTCGGCAAAGGCACGCAGCGCGGCACCGCGCGTGGAGAAGTTGCCCAGTTTTTTACGCGCGATTTGCTCGAGCTGGGAGGCGTTGTCCTTCTCGACACTTACGGGCGTTCGGAGCACACCGGCAGAAGAATGACGATTCAGCTGCGCCGCCCTATCACGCCATTCCTGCGGCAACGAGTGATCGTTGGCGGCAAGGCGGAGGCTAAACTTGTTCGATACCTTAACGGCTTTCAGATAGCCAAAGGTCATCGGGGATGCCTGTGTAATCTTGCAGAACGCATCCTCGGTAAGGTCATAACGCTGGTACAACGGGGCGAATTTGTCCTCGTCGAGGTGCGGCCGGTTGCACAGCAGGTCGGCACGGCGCTGACGAAGCGGGCCAAGACCGGCGGGCTTGTGCGGGTAATCCATAAGCGCCTTGTCGCTAAAGATCCAGCGCAACAGGTCGGCATCATCACTGGGCAGCAACGCCAGCCACGCCTCGATGGACATGGAGCCTTTCTTGGTGAGGTCTTCGATCTTGCTGGTGAAGGGCTTTGCCGGTTGCACCGGAGCCGGGGCGGGAGCAGACTCAGGAGCAGCAGCGGGCTCAGGCGATGGCTCGGGAGCCGCCTCCGGCTTAGACACGGACTCGAAAGCAACCACCGACTCGACTCCAGACTCAGCCTCGGGCTCAGTTGCCGACGCGACAGCCTGTTCTGCAGGCGCGCTCTTCTCCTCCTTCGGCCCATCGGTGTTTTCGGTTTCCGTACTCGCCAAGTACGCACGGACCACATCGCAAACACTCGGCGCAAGGTCCTTATCGACCGTCGCATATTTAAGCGGCATGGTACCCTGACCATACACGCGCGTCATATACAGATAGGCGGGCTGTGCGGTGCGCGTTAGCCCGTAAAACTCCTCGGCGGACAGCTTGTATGTATGGAAGAGCGGGCCAAAGGTATCGATATCAAACGTCGGACGACCCGCCATGAGCGCATCGTAACGCTCGCGGATTTTCCAAGCAGAGATAGCAAGGTTGTCAATCCAACGAGCCGGCTTGTCATCGATGAACATATAGCCCATCAGGGTGCGATCCTGGTATGCGAGGTCCGTGAACCACCTGTTGAACTTTGCAATGTCCTGGTCGATGGCAAGCTCAAGCGCCTGCTCCAACGTAAGATCTTGCGCCGGCGGCTGATCAGGCTCATGAACGGCCCGCGCTTCAGGCGCTTCTGTCTGGGTATCCAGCTGGCCATCCGGTTGAGCTGCATTAGACGATACAATAACGCCATCTGCCGTATTGACATTTTCGCAGGTAGATTCCGTATCAGTTACCTCAATATCTTCTCGATCTTGAGGCGGTTCAAACTCCAGGCGCTCAAACGTTTTTACCGCCGCGTTAAAGGCGGGATATTCACTTTTGAGACTCACGAGCGCCGAATTGACGGCATCCTCTTCGCTAGCGCCCGTAGCAAGCCTGCCCGCAAGTCTGGTACAAAAGAGTAGGCGGAACGAAGGCTCGTTTACGGCAAGGCCTTCGCACTGCAGACGGTTAATTGTCTCCCCAGCAAGACGGTTAACTGCCCCGACGCGCTCGAGCGGCGTGTCAGCAGTTGGATACCAGCCCCCTATTGCAGCCTGACGGGCAAGTTCCATTTCGTCTTTGGTTTTTCCCAGCTGCAAACGACCCGATTGCCATTCATTTAGAGCATCGATAATCGAGCCGACCTCGGAAGAGGTAAGGCCGCTTCTCCGTAACGCCGTAGCAGTATAGGTGAGCAGCGTAGGCAAGTCGTAGATTTTAAGGGTCCATTTTAATTTACGCTGAATTGCCGGAGTAATCGAAAGATTCCAAAGCGAAAGCGGCGCACCGTCACTCGTATACACTGTGCTGAGTGTTTCGCTAATCGGCCCTTTGATGTTGGCGAATGCACGGTAATTACGCCCAATGCTGCGCAGATTACCATAGATGTCAAACGCCAGCTTCGCATTGCCCGAGAGCCTGCCGAGCTCTGGCGCCTGCGCGCGATACTGGGGAGCAAGCGGCAAAGCATGGGCGGTGAGCTGCTTTTCGAAAGCAATGCGCAAGGCCTCGTCCTCAGCCTTGCCCAGCTTGCGCACGAGGCAGAACACATCATGAATCTCTTGCTTGTCGAGGAAGGCAACCTGGGTCTCGGTATCAAACACACAACGCGGGTCATCCCAACCGCTCAGGTACTTGGGGCGCTGGAGCTTTTTAACGGCGTCCTCGGAAGGCTCAAACTTAGATGCAGCCATGGCGCCGGACTCAAGTTCGGACTCTGGCTCGGGCTCTGGTTCGGATTCGGATTCGGAAATGGGCGCAATCTCGGCTTCGGGGTCCCCGACGGTCACGGTCTCTTTGATGGATTCGGGTTCAGACTCGAGCGCAAGCGCGGGCTGCTCAAGCTCGTTCGCAGGCTCGGGCTCAAGGTCATCCGAGAAGGAAATAGTCAGCTGCTGCGGCTCGGAAGACAGCGTGATTTCGGGGCGTTCGGGCTGAACGGGCTCCCGCTGCTCCGCTCGCACTGGCTCTTGCTGTTCAGCCGGCTGTTCGGCGGTCGCCACAGACTCCGCCGGCAGTTCATATCCCATGAGGGACAGACCGTCGACCGGCTTCTTGTCATACGAAACACCTACGGCAACGGGGATAGGCCAGCTGCGCCCATTAACCTTCAGCCGCGCAAGGGTCGAATCTGCACGCAACGAAATGGGACCGCAAGCCTTAGATGCAGAGTCCTCAGGAGTAACGGATTCAACGGCCTCGGGCCCTTCGGCCACGGGCTCCACCGCCTCGGGCTCTTCGGCCACGGGCTCCACCGCCTCGGGCTCTTCGGCCACAGGCTCCACCGCTTCGGCCTTCTCCCCCGCTCCTGATGCCATT
>UQNG01000065.1:0-13201 GCA_900542335.1 uncultured Collinsella sp. | reverse complement strand
GGCGGCAATTTGCTCGGCGGTTTTACCGGCACCGTAGACAACCTCGCCGGCTCCCTGGCGCACTCCGCGCGAAAGATCGAGCTGCGCAAAGCCTAAATCGGCGGTCGGAGCCGTCTGGATGCGTGTGAGGGCGTCGGCAGGGGTGACTGATCCGCCGGCAACATCGCTCAGTAGCTGCTCTAGATCTCGCTTATCCATATATGTTCCCTTCGACGGCGCAAAGTCTAGCACTCAAAGGGTATGTTTCCGAACACTAAGACAAAATTGTTCGGAAACTATAGGACAGACTAATTCAATTGTTAGGCGGATCGACTAGTCACGCAGGATGATGTCCATGGCGAGCATCAGGTTGCGCTCGTCGATGGCAAATGGGGCGGCTTCGCGCGTCTTGGGCTTGGCGCAAAATGCGATGCCCGTGCCCGCGGCCTGAATCATGGGGATGTCGTTGGCGCCGTCGCCGATTGCCACGGTATGGGCCATGTCGACACCGCACTCAACTGCCCAATCCAGCAGCTGGATGAGCTTGGATTCCTTGGTCACGATGTCGGCAGCCAACTTACCGGTGAGCTTGCCGTCTACGACCTCCAGGCGGTTCGCTAGACAAAAATCGATGCCCGCGGCGGCCACGATCTTATCGGCGACCTCGTGAAAGCCGCCGCTTACCACGCCGACCTTCCAGCCCTTGCTGTGCGCCGAGCGCACAAGCTCCAGCGCGCCGGGGGTAAACGTCACGCGCTCAAAGGTGCGCTCGAACACACTCTCGTCCAAGCCGGCAAGCAGCCCCACGCGTTCCTCGAGCGCCTGCTTAAAGTCGAGCTCGCCGCGCATGGCGCGCTCGGTGATCTTCGCCACTTGCTCGCCTACGCCGGCCTCCTCGCCCAACAGGTCGATGACCTCCTGGTTGATGAGCGTGGAGTCGATATCCATAACGATGAGGCGTGCAGTCATGGCGGGCCTTTCCGAGTGCAGTTGTATTGGGGCACATTGTCGCACGCCGCACGCCCGGGCGACGGCCACGGTGCGTCAATTGTTTCGTCTCCGTCAAGTCTTTGGACAAGAGCTACTTTTTCGCGGCACATCGACGCGGGTGCGATAAGATAGAACGCCATGTCCGGCTGCGCGGTTTACGCAGGCTGGGCAATCTGTACGACGCCGCCCGGAACGACACGGGGCGGCACAGATCCATAAAGGAGGATCACTGGTATGAGCCAGACCCGTCCCATTGACGAGCATTCCATGCACACCCGTACCTGCGGCGAGCTTCGCTTCGAGAACGTGGGCGAAGAGGTCACCCTCACCGGTTGGGTGAGCCGTCGCCGCGACCACGGCGGCCTTATCTTCTGCGACCTTCGCGACCGCGAGGGCATCACGCAGCTCACCTTCGACCCCGAGCACTCCGATGGCGATGCCTTTAAGATTGCCGAGACCATGCGTCCCGAGTGGCCCATCAAGATCCACGGCGTCGTGCGCGCCCGTGGCGAGGAGACCACCAACACCAAGCTCGCGACCGGCGAGATCGAGGTCCTGACCGACCACGCCGAGGTGCTCAACACGTCCGTCACCCCGCCGTTCCAGATCGAGGACGGCATCGAGACCAGCGAGGACACCCGTCTGCGCTATCGCTATCTGGACCTCCGTCGTCCCGAGATGATGGCCAACCTCAAGCTGCGCTCCGACTTTACCTTTGCCATTCGCGAGGCGCTGCACAACCGTGAGTTCATGGAGGTTGAGACGCCCTCCCTGTTTAAGTCCACGCCCGAGGGCGCCCGCGATTTCATCGTTCCCAGCCGTATTCAGCCGGGCAACTTCTACGCCCTGCCGCAGTCCCCGCAGCTCCTGAAGCAGCTGCTCATGGTCGGTGGCGTCGAGCGCTACTACCAGGTTGCCAAGTGCTTCCGCGACGAGGACCTGCGTGCCGACCGTCAGCCCGAGTTCACCCAGGTCGATATCGAGATGTCCTTCGTGGACCAGAATGACGTCATGAGCGCGCTCGAGGAGGTCCTGGCCGACGCCTTCGGCCGCATGGGCGTCGAGATGCCCACGCCGCTGCGTCGCATGGACTACTGGGAGGCCATGGACACCTATGGCTCCGACAAGCCCGATACCCGCTATGGCATGCACCTGGTCGACCTGACCGACATCTTTGCCAACTCCAAGTTCAAGGTCTTTGCGACTGCCGCAAACGAGGAGGGCTCTGCCGTCAAGGCCATTAACGCCAAGGGCGCCGGTGCCTGGGCACGTGCCAAGATCGATAAGCTCGCCGGCGTGGCTTCCACGTTTGGCGCCAAGGGCCTGGCTTGGATCGCCTTCCGCGAGGACGGCTCTATCAACAGTCCCATCGTCAAGTTCTTCTCGGACGAGGAGATGGCAGCCCTGCGCGAGCGCATGGACGTCGAGCCCGGCGACCTTGTGATGTTTGCCGCCGGCCCGCGCCTGCTCTCTGACGAGATCCTGGGCGGCATGCGTTCCCACATGGCCAACGCGCTCGAGATCAAGCGCGAGGGCCACGACTTCCTGTGGGTCGTCAACTTCCCGCTGTTCCACTGGGATGAGGACCGCAAGGCCTATGCCGCCGAGCACCAGCCGTTCACTCTGCCGACCGAGACCGACATCGCCAAGATCGAGGCCGACCCGTTGGCAGCCGGTTCTTGCACCTACGACTTTGTCATGGACGGCTTTGAGGCCGGCGGCGGCGGTATGCGTATCCACAACGCCGAGATGCAGATGTCCATGCTCAAGCTCCTGGGCTTTACCGAGGAGCGTGCTGAGTCTCAGTTCGGCTTCCTCATGGAGGCTCTCAAGTTTGGTGCGCCCCCGATGGGCGGTTTCGCTCTGGGCCTGGACCGCGTGTGCATGCTGCTCACCGGCTCCGACTCCATCCGCGACGTCATGGCGTTCCCCAAGACGGCCAGCGGCTCCGACCTCATGTCGGGCGCCCCGAGTGCCGTTAGTGGCGCCCAGCTCAAGGACGTCAGCCTGCGCCTGATGTAGGCGAGCGGCTACATATTGCCCGTAACGAGGGAAGGACGCGTGCCTTCCCTCGTTTTTCATGCGCCGAGGACGAAGGGACGGGCTTGCCGGCTAATGCGGAAATGGCATCCCAGAATTCGAGTTCAGAATGGGATGTACTTTCCCGAAGGGGGCCGTCTGGGAAAGTACATCCCAGAATCCAGCCAAATAATGGGACGCACTTTCCGGTTGAGCTTCTGACGGAAACTGTGTCCCATCGTAGACGCTCGAAGCGGGATGCGGTTTCCGTCCCGCCCTCAACAAGCATCTAACGCTACAATAACTACCACGTGGCTGGGTTTGCCAGCCGAATGTACGATGTCGTGGGAGGGGACATGGTCGAGTTTACAAAGACGATTAAAGATCCGTTGGGATTACATGCCCGCCCGGTTGCGCTGCTCTATGACATCATTGCCAAGCATCGTAGCGACGTGTCAGTCAGCATCGGCGATCGCCACACGGATGGCCGCGATGTCATGGGACTCATGGCTCTCTACGGCGAGTGCGGCGAGGACATCATCTTCCGCGTTTCGGGCGTAGATGAGGCCTCCTGCGTTACGTCGATCAGAAACCTCTCGCTCTAACCTCAACAATGTGACAAAGGGGCAGTCCCCTCTGTTGCATCAATTGGTATGGCAAGGCGCCGCAAAGAGACAGTCTTTGCGGCGCCTTTGTTTCGTATAGGAAACTTTTTCGAAATCTGAATGGGGACCCTTTCCAAAAAGTTAACCACGTGTTAGTTTACTAAAGCGAACATAGACGTGGTTAACTTTTATCGCGTCGATGTTGAGGACGAACTGACGTTAGGAGCAACTCATGTCTTGCGGACCGCAGATGCCGGCCATGCCGCTTTCGATGGTAAAAGCGGGCGAAACCGTGCGCGTGTCCCGTGTAAAGGGCAATGAGGACATGAAACACCACCTCAAGGACCTCGGCTTTGTCGAGGGCAACGAAATCCACGTGGTGAGCTCGAGTGGCGCCAATATCATCGTCACGGTGCTGGGCGCACGCTTTGGCATCGATTCCAAGGTTGCCATGCACATCATGACCGTCGGTTAGTCCACAGCATTTCACAAAAACCGAAAGGGGGACAAGAGGATGAAGACGTTGGGTGACGTTAAGGTGGGCGAGAGCTCCACCATCGTCAAGCTTCACGGTGAGGGCGCGCTTCGCCGCCACCTTATGGACTTGGGGCTCATCAAGGGCACTTCGTTCAAGGTCGTGAAGGTTGCACCGCTCGGTGATCCGGTCGAGATCAACGTGCGCGGCTACGAACTTTCCATCCGCAAGGAGGAGGCGGCCGTCGTCGAGGTCCAGTAAGGGCTCGCGACGTATATTTCTGCAGATAAAGTTAGGTTTTTCTAACTTAATGCAGCATCTTTGAAGCACATTATCCAGCCCGCGCGGAGAAAGCAGCGCAGGCACACAAGGAAGAAGGATTGAATGGCGGATTCTCAGATCCATGTCGCGTTGGCGGGTAACCCCAACTGCGGCAAGACCACGCTTTTCAACCTGATCACCGGCGCCAACGGCTACGTTGGCAACTGGCCCGGCGTCACGGTTGAGAAAAAGGAGGCCAAGCTCCTAAGCGACAAGAACGTTACCATCACGGACCTCCCTGGCATCTACTCGCTTTCCCCCTACAGCCCCGAGGAGCAATGCTCGCGCGATTACCTCATGAGCGGCGAGCCCGATGTTGTCGTCCAGGTTGTCGATGCCACCAACCTCGAGCGTAACCTGTATCTGGCGCTTCAGGTTATCGAGACCGGCCTGCCCGTGGTCGTTGCCCTCAACATGGCCGACTTGGTCGAGAAGAACGGCGACAAGATCGACACGGACAAGCTCTCCAAAAAGCTCGGCTGCCCGGTTATGATGATCTCGGCCCTTAAGAACAAGGGTATCAAGGAGCTGTTCGAGCAGGTCAAGAAGTCCGCAGCTTCCAAGGGCCAGGTGCCGGAGCACAAGTTCGACTCCTCCATCGAGGACGTTCTGGGCCACATCGAGAATAACCTGCCTGCAAGCGTTCCCGCCAACAAGCGCCGCTACTATGCCGTCAAGCTGTTCGAGCGCGATGCGGACGCCTGCAAGCTCATCAACCTCACCAAGGAGAAGGCCGCTCGCGTCGAAGAGCTGGTCGCTCAGTGCGAGCAGGACTGCGACGATGACGCTGAGTCCATCATCACCGGCGAGCGCTACGGCGTCATCGCGCACATCATCGACGAGTGCCTCACCAAGGCCCCGGCCAAGATGAGCACCTCCGAGAAGATCGACCGCGTGGTTACCAACCGTATCCTGGGCTTGCCGATCTTTGTGGTCATCATGTTCTGCGTGTACTACATCGCCGTTTCCACCCTGGGCGGAACGGTGACCGACTTCTCCAACGATCAGCTCTTTGGCACCGACGGTTGGTATGTGCTCGGTCAGGGCCGCGATGCTTACGATGAGGCTGTCGAGGCCGCGGGTGACGACGCCGACTCGGTCGACCCGGCACAGTACGGCCCCTATGTCCCGGGTATCACCACCATGGTGCACGACGCCCTCGTGGCGGGTGGCACCGAGGACGGTGGCCTGGTCGATTCGCTGGTCTGCGACGGTATCGTTGGCGGCCTGGGCGCCATCTTCGGCTTTGTGCCGCAGATGTTCCTGCTGTTCGTGATGCTGTCCTTCCTGGAGGACTGCGGCTACATGGCCCGCGTCGCCTTTATCATGGACCGCGTGTTCCGCCGCTTTGGCCTGTCCGGTAAGTCGTTCATCCCCATGCTCGTGTCCTCAGGCTGCGGCGTCCCCGGCGTCATGGCCACCAAGACCATCGAGAACGAGAAGGACCGCCGCATGACGGTCATGACCACCACGTTCATCCCCTGCGGCGCCAAGCTGCCGATCATCGCCCTGCTCATGGGCTCCATCATTGGCGATTCTTCCACCACGGCCGCATGGATCAGCCCGCTTTTCTACTTCCTGGGCGTCTTTGCCGTCATCGCCTCGGGCCTCATGCTCAAGAAGACCAAGCTCTTCGCCGGCCGTCCGACCCCGTTTGTCATGGAGCTTCCTGCCTACCACTTCCCGGCGATCCGTTCCTGGGCGCTGCACGTGTGGGAGCGCTGCTGGGCCTTTATCAAGAAGGCCGGCACGGTCATCTTTGCGTCCACCGTCGTCGTTTGGTTCCTCTCCAACTTTGGTAGCTATAACGGTTCCTTTGGCTTCCTGCCTGCGATGGACGGCATCCCCGAGGAGTTTATGGACTACTCCGTGCTTGCCATGCTGGGCAACCTGGTCGCTTGGATCTTCGCCCCGCTCGGCTTTAGCACCTGGCAGGCCACCGCGCTGACTGTCTCTGGCCTCGTCGCCAAGGAGAACGTCGTCGCCACCGCCGGCTCGCTGCTGTCCGTCGCCGACGCGGGCGAGACCGACCCGAGCCTGTGGACCGCGTTTGCCGGCATGTTCCCCACCATGGGCGCTTGCGTTGCCTTCGGCGCCTTCAACCTGCTGTGCGCTCCGTGCTTTGCCGCCATTGGCACCATCCGCAACCAGATGGATTCCGGCAAGTGGACTGCGATCGCCATCGGTTACGAGTGCGCCTTCGCTTGGGTGATCGGCCTGTTCATCAACCAGTTCTACAACTTGCTTGTTCTTGGACAGTTTGGTATCTGGACGATTGTGGCCATCGTGCTGCTGGTTGCGATGCTCTTCCAGATCTTCCGTCCCATGCCCAAGCATGCATGGACCGACGAGGACGAGACCAACACTGCTTCCGCCGCAGTTTCCGCTTAAGTCCGAATAAGGATCAACCCCTTTCCACGAGCCCGGGTGTCCCAGCGACACTCGGGCTTTTTGGTGGGGGAGATGTGGCGTTTCCGCAGATAAAACCGACCAAAATAAACCTGTCCCTTTTTGGTAGGTGGAGAATGGGGTAAAGTAAGTGATGGTTAACTAAAGGAGGCTTGCTATGGCACCTATCGATATTGTTGTACTGGCTGTTATCGGCGTTGCGTTTGTCGCCGTGTGCGTGCGCATCTACCGCAAGGGCACCTGCGCCGACTGCGCTCAGGGTGGCGTTTGCACGGGGCATTGCTCCAACAAAAAGACGTGCGCTGCACTTAAGGGCGTAGACAAAATCGCCGAAGACTTGGGTCGCGGTATCAAATAAGGTCCGGACATCCAAGCGCTCCGCGGACATCCGTTCGCGGGGCGCTTTGTGCATTTGAGGGAGAGCACGGCGAGCCGAAGAGTATTTTTGGGGTATCGTTAACTGGACTATTAATTGGCAACTTATCTATAACGGAGTAACCGCATGAGCGCTCGCGTAACCATGAAGGACATAGCCGCCGAGCTTGGCGTTTCCATCAATACCGTGCACAAGGCTCTGACGGGAAAGGCCGGCGTGAGCGAATCCGTGCGCGCCAAGGTGAACGCTAAGGCCGAGGCCATGGGCTATCACCGCAACACAAGTGCCTCAAGCCTGCGCCGCAAGGATATCAATCTGGTGTTTTGCCTGCCCCGCGCATCGCGCGAGGGAGCGTACTTTTTCCGTTACCTGTGGGAAGGCTGCAATCGCTTTGAACAGGAGGTCATCGACCGGGGCATTACGGTTGAGCGCGTTGAATTTGGCGTGGGCGGCTACGCTGATGCACTCGAGCAAATCGACGAGCGTCTGCAGGTGGGCGAAAAGATTGATGGCTTGCTCGCCTATGCGCCGGGCGACGATCGTGCGACTGAGCTTTTGGGGCAGATCGCCGAGGCGGGCGTGACGATTGAGCTTGTCGACGGCGACCGTCCGCATTTGAATCGTTTGGGTGCGAGCTTGGCCGATTATTCGACGGCAGGCAGCCTTATGGCCGAGCAGGCGGCAAACCTGGTCCATGCTTCTGGGGCCGACGCCCGCGTGCTCCTTTTGACAGGCGACCCATATACCGATTCGCACTATCTAACCGCCCGCGCCTTCCACAATTACCTGCGCGAACGTGATATTCCATGGCAGGTTGAGGATCTTGCAGGTGCCCATGCACAAGTCAAACAACTCGAGCATGAGCTCGAAAAGCGCTTGAGTGCGCCGGACGCCCCTGAACTTATCTGTAGCGTTTTTGCCGTTGGTTCCGAAGTGGTTGCCGACGCGCTCGTCTCGACCGGCAAGGCCGGTCAGGTCATGGTGATCGGCAACGACCTGTTTCCCGAAAGTGCTCTGGCCTTGCGCCGCGGTATCTTTACCAATATTGTCTATAAGGACCCGACGAGCCTGGCGTATCGCGGCGCTAAGACGCTGGGCGATTATCTGCTGTGGGGAAGGACCCCGACGGTGCCCGTCCAGAAGGGCGCCGTCGAGATGGTATTTGCCAGCAATGTCGACCGCTACTGCGAACTTGCGGGTATTTAGTCGATTGAGCAGGTACCCCCTCTTGCGACGTGCAATTTTGGGAGTATTCAGCATTGGCATGCCTTGAATGAGGTGCAGAACGACTGTTTTAAGTGCCCCCGATGGCGTAATTTGCCATCGGGGGCACTTTTTATGCCGATCGGGCGCTATCTGCGTTCCAAATAGGACGCTGAGGATGGCGCACGGCGCGCTCCAATGCTGAATACTCCCAAAAATGTACGTCGGGACATGACCCACCTGAGCAAAAGCGCTCAAGTTTGGTGATCGGGGACGCCAACCAGTCCGCAATACATGCAAGTCACATCTCCAGCAACCGTTGAACGGGCAAAATCTACCGTTCACCCCGTGGTGGTTAGGTGAACGTTCACCTTTTGAGGTGCAATAGATTAGTATAGTGAACGTTCACCTAAAGGATAACGAGCGCGCCGTGCGCCCGCGTTGCCAGCAAAGGGGCTGTTTGATGAAAAACTTTATGGACGATCAGGATTTCCTGCTGAGCACCAAGACCGGCGAGGAGCTGTTCCACAACTATGCCGAGGGCATGCCCATCGTCGACTATCACTGCCACATTTCTCCTAAGGAGATTTGGGAGGACAAGCGTTTCGAGAACATCACCGAGGTTTGGCTGGGCGGCGACCACTACAAGTGGCGCCTGATGCGTGCCAACGGCGTCGACGAGCGTTTTATCACTGGCGACGCCCCTGCTCGCGAGAAGTTCCAAAAGTGGGCCGAGACCCTGGGTCGCTGCGTTGGCAACCCCGTCTTTGAGTGGAGCCACCTGGAGCTTAAGCGCTACTTTGGCTACGAGGGCGTCCTCAACGGCAAGACTGCCCAGGAGGTCTGGGACCTTGCCAACGCCAAGCTCGCTGAGGCTAGCTTTACCTGCCGCAATCTGATCAAGCAGTCCAACGTCCGCATGATCTGCACTACCGACGACCCCGCCGACAGCTTTGAGTGGCACAAGAAGATTGCCGCCGACGACAGCTTTGACGTTCAGGTCGTTCCCGCCATGCGCCCCGATGCCGCTTTGCGCATCGAGCGCGGCCAGGAGTTTGCCGACTACTGCAAGCACCTTTCCGAGGTTGCCGGCGTTGAGGTCAGCGACTTTGAGGGCATGAAGGCTGCCATTTCCAAGCGCTACGACGTTGCTCACGAGCTGGGCTGCCGCGCCTCCGACCACGCACTCGACTACGTTATGTACGTCCCGGCTACCGCCGACGAGATCGAGGCTATCTTTGCCAAGGGTCTGGCTGCCGAGCCGCTTACCGAGGAAGAGGTCCTCAAGTACAAGACTGCCTTTATGCAGTTCGTTGCCGGCGAGTATGTCCGTCTGGGCTGGGCCATGCAGCTGCACTTTGGCTGCAAGCGCGACAACAACCGCGCCATGTTCGCCAAACTCGGTCCCGACACCGGCTACGACTGCATCTCCAACTACACGCCGTCCGACCAGCTCGCCGTTTTCCTCAACTCCATCCAGGAGACCTGCGGCCTGCCCAAGACCATCCTGTACAGCCTGAACCCCATCGATAACACCATGATCGATACCGTCATGGGTTGCTTCCAGGAGGCTCCGACTGCCGGTAAGATCCAGAACGGCTCCGCCTGGTGGTTCAACGACAACGAGGTCGGCATGCGCGAGCAGCTTACGGCTCTGGCTAACGAGGGCGTGCTGGGCAACTTTGTGGGCATGCTCACCGACTCCCGTTCCTTCCTGTCCTATCCGCGCCACGAGTACTTCCGTCGCGTGCTGTGCAGCGTGATCGGCGAGTGGGTCGAGCAGGGCAAGTACCCGGCCGACATGGAGCTGCTGGGCACCATCGTGCGCGACATCAGCTACAACAACTCCGTTCGCTACTTTGGCTTTGACCTGGACACCGTCGAGGCCTAAATCCAAACCTGGTTCCGGGAGCGCCGTCGCCACACGCGGCGCCCCCGTTTTGCTTACACGCTAACGGCTATCTAAGGAGACACATAGATGAAGAACATCAGCTACGATACGCTCGAGAAGATCGGCTACGAGGGCTATCTTCTTCCCAAGGACGCGCCGGAGAAGGTCCTGCAGTTTGGCGAGGGTAACTTCCTACGCGCTTTCGTTGACCGCTTCTTTGACATGGGTAACGAGGTCACCGGCTGGAACGGCAAGATCGTCATGGTCCAGCCCATCAGCGGCGCCTTTGGCTTTGCCGACGGTATCAATGCCCAGGACGACCTGTATACCGTGCTGGTGCGCGGCAAGGAGGACGGCAACACGGTCGACGAGTCCCGCGTGATTAGCGCTTGCAGCCGCTGCATCAACCCGTACCGCGAGGACGACTACCGCGCCATGATGGAGGTCGCCGTCTCTGACGACCTGGAGATTATCGTCTCCAACACCACCGAGGCCGGTATCGCCTATGACCCGTCCTGCAAGGCCGACGACATGCCACCCGCGAGCTTCCCCGCCAAGCTTGCCCAGGTGCTCCACACCCGCTGGGCTGCCGGTAAGCCGGGCGTCATCGTCCTCGCCTGCGAGCTCATCGATCACAACGGCGAGGAGTTGCTGCGCATCATGAACCAGTATGTGAGCGACTGGGGCTGGGAGGACGAGTTTGCGCAGTGGATGGCCAACGACTGCACCGTCTGCACCACGCTCGTCGACACCATCGTACCGGGCCGTATCCGCGACGCATCCGAGGCCGCCGCGGTGGCTGAGCGTCTGGGCTACGAGGATCCCTTCCTGGCCGTGCGCGAGCCCTTCCAGATGTGGGGCATCCAGGGCGACGAGTCGCTTGCCGAGTAGCTTCCCTTTGTGAAGGCTGGTCTTCCGGGTGTCTTTGTGACTCCCGACGTCACCCCGTACAAAAAGCGCAAGGTCCGCATCCTCAACGGTGCCCACACCGCCTTCGTTCCGGGTTCCTGGGTTGCCGGCTTTGATATCGTGCGCGACTGCATGCATGACGAGACCATTCGCGGCTTCATGAACACCATGCTCTACGACGAGGTCATTCCGACGCTTGCCGCCGACTTGGATGTCGAGGACTGCAAGGCCTTTGCCGCCGCCGTCGAAAACCGCTTCGACAACCCGTTTATTGATCATGCGCTGCTCTCCATCTGCCTCAACTCCACGGCTAAGTGGCGCGCTCGCGACCTGCCCACGCTCAAGGACTACGTTGCCGAGACCGGCAACCTGCCCAAGTGCCTGGCGACGAGCCTCGCTATGCTCATCTCCTTCTACACGCAGGAGCTCGTGTCCCGCGAGGGCGACGGCCTGCACCTGCGTCGCTCCGACGGCACCGAGTACACCGCTCAGGACGACGCCTTCGTGCTCGACTTCTACGCCGCCCATGCCGGCGCCGACGATGCCCAGCTGGTGCACGACGTGCTCACCAACGAGCAGATGTGGGGCGAGGACCTTACGCAGATTGCAGGTCTTGAGGAGTTTGTCGTCAGCGCGCTCGCCGTCGTGCGTGCCGAGGGCGCCAAGCAGGCCTTCGCCAACGCTCAGGCGTAAATTTCCGGCGCAGACGCGGGCGCGGGACGGCGTGCCCGCGTCTCGACTTCTGCTCAACCTGTAGGGTTAGGACCATTTGCAATGAACACTATCCAGATCAATCCGGCCGACAACGTGATCGTCGCGCTGTCGCCGCTTGCCAAGGGCACCGCCGTCGCGGTTCCCGGGGTGGGCGAGGTCGTGGCCGCGGAGGATATTCCGCAGGGTCATAAGATGGCCGTGCGCTCGATTGCCGCGGGGGAGGACGTCATCAAGTACGGCCTTCCTATCGGCCATGTGACGGGCGATGTCCAGCCCGGTCAGTGGCTTCATACACATAATGTCAAGACCAACCTTTCGGGCGAGGTCGAGTACACCTACAACCCCACACATCCGGTCGTGGATCCGGTTGAGCCCGAGACCTTTATGGGGTTCCGCCGCGCCGACGGTCGTGCCGCGACGCGTAATGAGCTGTGGATCATCCCCACGGTCGGCTGTGTCAACGAAGTCGCCCGTGCCATGTGTGAGCAGGCCCAGGATCTGGTCGATGGCTCGCTGGAGGGTGTTTACTACTTCCCGCATCCCTTTGGCTGCTCGCAGACCGGCGCCGACCATGCCCAGACGCGTCGTCTGCTGGTGGCGCTCTCGCGTCATCCTAATGCGGCCGGCGTGCTGTTCCTGTCGCTCGGTTGCGAGAACTGCACACACCAGCAGGTGCTCGACGAGCTCGGTGACTTCGATCACGAGCGCGTTCGCTTTCTCACCTGCCAGGATGTAGCCGACGAGCAAATCGAGGGCCACAAGATTCTGGCCGAGCTGGCAGACCTGGCAAAGCAGTCCAAGCGTGAGCCCATTTTGGCCTCCGAGCTGGTCATTGGTCTTAAGTGTGGCGGCTCCGACGGTCTTTCGGGCATTACCGCCAACCCCACGATCGGTCGCGTGAGCGATATGGTCGTCGCCCGTGGCGGCACGTCGGTGCTTACCGAGGTGCCCGAGATGTTTGGCGCGGAGAGCATCCTGCTCGACCGTTGCGAGAACGAGCAGGTCTTTAACGCTGCCTCCGACATGCTCAATGGATTTAAGGACTACTTTATTAGCCACGGCGAGGTCGTTTATGAGAACCCGAGTCCCGGCAACAAGGACGGCGGTATTACCACGCTCGAGGACAAGAGCTGCGGCTGCGTGCAAAAGGGCGGATCTGCCCCCATCGTTGACGTGCTGCCGTATGCCGGCCAGGCAAATAAACACGGCCTGAACATGCTGTGCGGTCCGGGCAACGACATGGTATCCACCACGGCGTTGACGGCTGCCGGGTGCCCACGGGTTTTGGTTCTCGGCGCCCCATTTGCCAC
>UQNG01000064.1:0-13885 GCA_900542335.1 uncultured Collinsella sp. | reverse complement strand
GTGCCGCCCCTGCGGCCGCGACCTGGCCAACGAGTTTATGGACACCCTCGAGGGCGCGCCCAAGGGCGATATCCGCGGTGCCATGGCGCTGCTCATCGACAAGCAGGACGATCCGCGTCGCGTCGAGGTGTACTCGGCGCTGCAGGATCTTGTGCTGGCCGGAGGTCGCTAGATGGAGCTCACGGACCGCTCTGGTTACTTTGCGGGTCCCGGCATGCTCGGCGGCTCCTTTGGCGATGCCTCGCGCGCAAGCGACGAGGCCGCCGAGGGCGTCGCCGACCCCTGCCTGGGTCATGCGCCCGACCAGGTGGTCTTTTACGAGCTCACGCGTAAGTTTGTGGAGACCGAGGAAGACGTTCCCCAGGAGGCCTGCGACGTGCTGTACTACACGCTCGCCGTGGGCCACCACACCGGCGTGCTCGACTGCTTTGAGCCGCGCCTGTCGGTGCCGGTGAACGTGTTCTATACGCTTATCGACGCGCTGCCGGAGGGGGAGGCCAAGACCAAGTTCGAGGCCATCCGCTCCTTTGGCGAGTGCCAGCTCGACAAGGCGGCGGTGCCGTCACTGCTCGAGGCCTGCGATGCACTGCTCGACGAGCGCGGTTTTCGCGGTTCTGCCAAGGCCGGCATCTCGGTGTTCGATGACGACTTTGGCCTGCATGCCCAGCAGGTCGCGTTCTTAATGAAGTTCCGCGATCTGGTGGAGCGCGTGCGCGATGTGTCGGGCGTGTATCTGACGGGGAGGTTGCAGTAATGGGTCGCGTTGTGGATGGTCGTGTGAACGGCGCCCCGTTTGCGGGTATCGTGCTCACGGCGGGAAGCGTGCTGCGTGCGGATGATGCCGCCGGCCCCGTGCTCTCCAAAAAGATGGAGGACGCGCCCATCGCCGGTTGGTACACCATCGACGGCGGGCAAACGCCCGAGGACGACATCATCGAGGTCAAGCGCGAGCGTCCGCCGCGTTTGGTTTTGGTCGATGCCGCCGACATGGCGCTGCCCGTCGGCGCCATCCGCTTGCTCGACAAACGTGACGTGGCCTGCAAGTCGATGTTCACCACGCATTCGCTCCCTTTGTCGATTCTGATCGAGGAAATCGAGCAATCGTGCGAAGATATCGTCTTCATAGGGATTCAGCCGGGCGACACGGAGTTCTACAACCCCATGTCCCCGGAAGTCTTTGACGCCGTCGACGCCGTGTACGACGCCGTGGCCGCCAACGACTTTTCCCACTTTGTCCGCTTGGGGCAAGAGCAATAGGAGCGCTTGTCCCCGCTGATTAGGAAAGAAGTGATTGACATGGCAGATTCCAAGGCGGAGTACCCCGCTCCCGATTGCCTGGCGCCTGCCGCGATCGAGGCCAAGACCGAGACCGCCGGCGTGACCAAGGCCAACCTGCCGGTCGCAAAGGCCTTTCTGTTGGCAATGTTCGCCGGTGCGTTCATCGCCTTCGGCGGCCTGTTCTTTACCGTGTTCTTGAGCGATAGCACGCTGGGCTGGGGCGCCCAGCGCGTCGTGGGCGGCCTGTGCTTTTGCCTGGGCCTGGTGCTGGTGCTGGTGTGCGGCGCCGAGCTGTTTACCGGCAATTCGCTTATGGTCTGCGCACTCAAGAGCAAAAAGATCACCCTGGTCCAGATGCTCAAGGCTTGGGTCGTCGTATGGGTCGGTAACTTTGTCGGTGCCCTGTTCATCGTCTTTTTGGTGTACATGGCCGGCATTTACAAGCTCAACGGCGAGGCGGTCGCCAATTCCATGGTGAGCGTCGCCGCCGGCAAGGTGACGATCGACTGGGTGACGATCTTCTTCCGCGGCATCCTGTGCAACATCTTTGTGTGCCTGGCCGTGTGGATCGGTACCGCCGGCAAGACTGTGGTCGATAAGGTTGTGGGCATTCTGCTGCCCATCGCCGCCTTTGTGGCCTGCGGTTTTGAGCACTGCGTCGCCAACATGTACTTTTTGCCCATGGGTGCCGTGATGCACGCGTGCGGCTATGGTGCCGACGTCGCCGGCGCCGATGCGCTCAACGCCGCGGGCATTGCGTTTAACCTGTCCGCCGCCACGCTGGGCAACATCGTGGGCGGTGCGGTTCTGGTCGCGCTCGGCTACTGGTTTATCTACGCTAAGAAGTCCGAGGCGTAATAAGCCGGAATGACGTACGGGCCTCCCGAGGGTGTTTGCCTTTTGGGAGGCTCTTCGTGTCTTGCTGCGGTGGATGCTGCGGGCTATGCGTCGCGGCAGCTGGTGGCAGAGCTGTGGTGCGGTGGGGTTTGAACCCCTGAGCTGGAAGGAATAATCGAGATGGCATCGAGAGCTATGCATGACGGTCGCTCCGTGGTGACGACATGCGGGGGATGCTATGCCGATTGCGCCTTTGCGGCCCATGTTGAGGGTGGGCGTGTGGTGGCCGAGTTGCCGGTTGTGGGGCATCCGTGCGCGGCGCGTGCCCTGTGCGCCCGCGGACGCCATCGCCTGGCAATGCCGTTTGACGAGCGCGACCGCATCGTGCACCCCATGCGTCGCCGCCAGGATGGCTCGGGGTTCGATGCGATTTCCTGGGACGAGGCGTTTGCGCAGATCGCTGCGCGCCTTGGGGGGATTGTTGACGGGCATGGTCCGCGCGCGCTGGGCATGACGCTCGGTGTGCCCTCGTTCGACCGCTACTGGGCCTATCGCCTTATGCATGCGCTGGGCTCGCCTAACGTGTACGGTGCCGATGGCGCCTGCGAGGTAAGCCGACTTACCGGTTGGGAGCACAGCCTGGGCTATAGTCCCGCCTCCGATCTGGCGCATACCGATTGCATCATGTATTTGGGGCGTTCCATTGTCGATTCGTCGACGATGGGGGCCGTTGACGCGCTCAACGATGCACGCCGGCGCGGGGCGAAGATTATCGTGGTTGACCCCCGGCGCAGTGGCTCGGCCGCGCTTGCCGACCGCTGGCTGCGCGTGCGTCCGGGCTGCGACTTGGCGCTGCTGTTGGGTATTGCCCATGTCTTGATTGCCGAGGATCTGTACGACTACGAGTTCGTGACCCGCTATACCACGGGTTTTGACGAGCTGGCGCAGGCGGCCAGCGCTTGGACGCCCGAGTGGGCCGAGTCGATGTGCGACGTGCCGGCCGCAGAGATTGTCGCCACGGCGCGCGATCTGGCTGCTGCCGCGCCTGCCGCCGTGGTGGATGCGGGCTTTCATGGTGGCATCGGTATCGCGTATGCCAATAGCACCCAGACCGCGCGCGCTATCTGCTTGGTCGATGTGCTGCTGGGCTGTATCGGACACGCGGGCGGTGCGCTCAACCCGCCCACGCCGCTTGTGTTGGGCGACCTCGATCCCGCGCGCTTTGCGACGCCGCCGGTACCGCGCGGGCCCAAGCTGGGGTCCGAGCGCTATCCACTGGTCGATCCGGTGCGCGGCCTGTGCACGACCATCGGCCAGTCGATTCTTGCCGGAGATTTGCGTGGGCTCATCGTCTATGCCAGTAACCCCGGTGCGGGCTATGGCAATGCGCAGGCTTGGTTGGGCATCTTGCAGCAGCTCGACTTGCTTGTGACGATTGATATTCGCTGGTCCGAGACGGCGCGCGCTTCCGACTTCGTGCTGCCCGATGTGACGTATCTGGAGGCCGACCGCGGCGTGGGAACGGTGATGGGTGTTAACGATGCGCGCGTGTTCTACCGCAACGCCGTGCTGCCCGTGCTGCATGACGACACGCGTCCCGGTCGGGAGATTTTTACCGGTCTGGCGCAGGCGTGTGGCGTGGGCGAGTACTTCCAGTTTACGTCTGACGATCTGGCGGCTGCCCAGGTGGCGCCTTATGGAATCGATCTGGACGAGCTCAAGGAGCGCGGCTGGGCCGACACGGGCATGGCGTTGCCGTCGCGTACGGGCGAGCCGGCGATTCCCTTGGATGGCGGCAAAATTACGCTGGTAAGTGACGTATGGGAGCGTGCCGGCCTGGGTCGTGTACCCGACTGGATCGCTCCCATGGTGGAGCCTGGCCCGGGGATGTTTCGCCTCATTAGCGGCAACCGTCCCTTTGAGTCGCACACCTCGCGAAGGCTTGCAGCCCAAGGTGCCGCCGAGGCTGGGTCGGACCTGGATGCCGTGCAGATGAATGCCGATGCTGCTGCGCATATGGGCATCGCCGACGGCGAGATCGTCGAACTCGTGAGCGATATGGGCCGCGACCGCGTGCGCGTGGAGACGACGCCGTATCTGCATCCGGCGTGCATCTTCACCTCGGCCGCCCCCGGTGGTCGTTCGTTTGGCGCCGATGCCGGTGGCGCTCAGGCCCTGGGCGTCGGGCCGCTCGACCACACACCGCTGCGCTGGGACCCGTTGACGGGTGCCGCGCTTACTCAGGAAAACGCCGTTCGCGTGGAAAAGATCGCAGAGCACGAGGATAATAACGACTGATTGATTCAACAGATTGATTCGGCTGGTTTTGACGAACGGCCGACTGATTTGCCCTTGGTATTGAAAGGCTGCACATGAGCGATAGCCAGAACATGTCCGATGAGGTGCGCGACCGCCTGCGCGCCATTCCTTCCGTCAACGAGCTGCTTGCCGAGTGGCCGGTGGTGAAGGCGGCGGGGGAGACCTGCGACGCGGTGGTCCATGCTGCCGTCACGGCCGAGCTCGACGAGGAGCGCGCCGCCATTCGCGCCGGTGCCGCCCCGCGTTCCAGGCGCGAGCTGGCCTCGGCCATCGAGTGGCGTGCGCATCGCTCCGCGCTGCCGAGCCTGCGTCCCGCCGTCAACGCCACGGGTGTGGTCATCCATACCAACCTGGGCCGTGCTCCGCTGGCGGGGGCGCCCGCCAAGGCCGTGGCCGAGGTCGCGCGCGGCTACAGCACGCTCGAGTACAGCGTGGACACCTGCTCGCGCGGGTCGCGCAAGGAACATGCCGCGCAGCTCATCCGCTCGCTTACCGGTGCCGAGGACGCGCTCGTGGTCAACAACAACGCCGCCGCGGTGCTGCTAGTGCTGGCGACTCATGCCGCGGGCAAAGAGGTTATCGTCAGCCGCGGCGAGCTTGTCGAGATCGGCGGCAGCTTCCGCATCCCCGATGTCATGGCGGCTTCGGGCGCCAAACTCGTCGAGGTCGGCGCCACCAACCGCACGCATTTGGACGACTATGAGCGCGCCATCACGCCCGATACGGCCATGATCCTGAAGGTCCATCCTTCCAACTATCGCATCGAGGGCTTTCACGAGGAGGTGGGCTCTCGGGAGCTTGCCGCTCTGGCCCACAAGCATGGCCTGCTGTTCTACGAGGACCAGGGGTCGGGCGCGCTGTTGCCCGACGACATCTTGGTGCGCGGCGGCGAAGAAACCACGCCGGCTTCGGTTTTGGCAGGGCTCGATCTGGTGTCGTGCTCGGGCGATAAACTGCTCGGTGCCGCACAAGCGGGCATTATCATGGGCCGTCGCAATCTGGTCCAGGCCTGTGGGTCACATCCGCTTATGCGCGCCCTGCGCCCGGGCAAGCTCGCGCTGACGGCGCTTGAGGCCACGCTGCGTATCTACATGGACGGCGCCGATGTTGCCCATCGCGATATTCCGGTGCTCAGCATGCTTACGCTGCCGCAGGCCCATTTGGAGCGACGTGCCCGCAAGCTGCGCGATCGTATGGTCGCCGGGCTCGATAAGGCTGGCTGCCCGTGTGCCGTTCAGGTGGAGATCGTCGAGGAATCATCGACCCCTGGTGGCGGCTCGCTGCCTACCGTGGAGCTGCCCACCATGTGCGTTGCCGTGCGCCTCGTCGATGAGCGTCTTTCCGTTGACGCACTCAAGCGCTCGCTTGTTCAGGACTTTGACACGCCGGTCGTCACGCGCGCCTCGCACGATCGCGTCCTGTTTGACGTGCGCACACTCGTGGGTGACCGCGATATCGAGACGGCGGCATCGACGCTCGTCGCGTGCGTTGAGAAGGCGATTGCTCGATGAGTGAGGTTCAGGCGCTGGTGGAGTGTCCCGTTATCGTTGGCACGGCGGGCCACGTTGACCACGGCAAGTCGGCATTGATCGAGGCGCTGACCGGCAAGAATCCCGACCGTCTGGAGGTTGAGCGCCGTCGCGGTATGACCGTGGAGCTGGGCTTTGGCGAGCTGGCACTGCCGAGTGGCAAGATCGTCGGCCTGGTCGACGTGCCGGGCCACGCGCATTACCTGCGCGCCATGGTGCAGGGTGCGACAGGCATCGACGTTTCCGTGCTGGTGGTCTCTGCCGTTGAGGGTGTAATGCCGCAGACGCGCGAGCACGTGCACGTGCTGGAGCTGCTGGGCGTCACGCATATGGTGGTGGCGCTGACGATGTGTGACCTGGCCGATGCCGAGATGACCGAGCTTGCCGAGCTCGATGTCGATGACTTTTTGTCGGGTACCGTGTTTGCGGGCGCGCCGATTGTGCCCGTGTCGTCTAAGACGGGCGAGGGGATTGACGGGCTGCTTGCGGTGCTCGACGAGCAGGTAAGTGCCTGCTGGGATGCCTGCCGCGACCGTGCCGAGCGCACCGATGCCGCGCCGCGCCTGCCGATTGACCGCTGCTTTACGATTAAGGGCGTCGGCACTGTCGTAACGGGAACGCTGCACGATGCGCCGGTTGCGGTGGGCGACGAGCTGATGGCTTTGCCGTCGCGTACGGTCTGTCGCGTGCGCGGGATTCAGGTGCATGGCGATACGCCGCGCGCGCTGCCTGGTCAGCGTGTGGCGCTCAACCTAGTTGGTGACGGTGTCGCGGCGCTTGACCGTGGCGAGATGCTGGGCGTGGCGGACCGCTTTGGCCAGACGTTGCGCTTTATGATGACGTTCACCTACCTGGGCCGCGAGGGCACCAAGCCGCGCGTGCTCGAGTCGGGCGCGCGTGTGCATGTGATGGCCGGCACGGCCGAGGTTGTTGGCCGAATCATGCTTTTGGAGGGCGAGGCCCCCATGGCGGTGGGCGAGACCCGTACCGTACAAGTGCGCTTGGAGGAGCCGCTGCCGCTGCGAGCCGGAGACCATGCCGTGGTGCTGTCGTATTCGCCCGTTATGCTCATTGGCGGTGGGCGTGTGCTGCTTTCGCGCTGCCGTCGCTCGCGCGAGCTTTCGGCGGGGGAGCGCGCACTGTTTGCGGCGCTTGAGACCGGCGATACCGCGGGCGGTGTGGGCGCTTGGCTGGCGCTGCAGATGCTGCCAGTTACGGCGGTTGATGTTACCGACGCTTTGGATCTTGGTGTCGGCGAGGTCGATGCCGCACTGCGCGGGTTGGTGTCGCAGGGCTCTGTTCGCAAGCTTGCTGTGGGTGATGCGGATTACTTGGCGGACGCCGTGGTGCTCGACGCTGCGATGGATGCACTGGCGGCGACCCTGTCAGCCATGCACGCGGCGTCTCCCAAGGAGACGGGCTTTACGCCCGGCGCCGTTGCCCATGCTGCGTGGCCTGCCGCTGATGATGGCGTTGCCGCGGCTCTGATTGCCGAGGGCTGCTCGCGTGGCGTGTGTGCCGCCGAGGGTGCCGAGGTATTCGACCCGCACTCCGCTGCCGCCGCGGCGCGTGTGGTGCGCGAGGCCTGCGAACGTATCGTTGCCTTGCTGGACGAAGCCGGCCTCGATGCACCGATATTGCCCGAGGTGGGCGAGCAGTTGCAGCTCGATCGCGACACCATGACGCGTGCCCTGCGCGAGCTTTCGCTCAATCGCTCGATCGTTAAGGTCGAGCGCGACGTTGCCCTGTCCGCTGCCGCCGAGGCCCATGCGCGCGAGCTTGTTGCCGCCGCCGTTGGGGCAGCCGGCGGTGCTGCCACCACGAGCGTACTGCGCGAGGCCCTGGGTGTGTCGCGCAAACGTGCCATCAGCATCTTGGAACACCTGGATGCCGTGCGCTTTACGGTGCTCGACAAGGACGCCGGCGGCCTGAGGTCCCTGCGCTAGGCCGGTCACTCGCTCCCGCCTCCTCAGTTGCGGTGAAATAGTTCCTATTTGGAGGCTTTGGCAGCAAATACAGGAACTATTCCACCGCAACTTCTTGTTCGTCTTTTTGGGATGGAGCCGTTTCGGTTTGGTAAAATACCGCCGCACTTGGGAACGGATGGGCTCCGGTGGGCTCCGCGGTCCTCAAAACCGTTGCGAGGCGTGCAAAACGTCTTGGATGTGTTCGATTCACATACGTTCCCGCCATACGCTACCAGCGCTTTTGTGCTCGCGGTCTTACTGCGTGCCGCAAAGGCGCTGTTTTGTTTTTGCATGGGTTTGCCGTGCCGCCTGCTTTATCGGCGACGGTATTTGGCTTCGTGTGCCGGGTTTTGAGCATACCGATGGGGGTGGTTTGCCGTATGACTACCGTAAGACGGGCCAATCTTTCTTGTGTCGTTCAAGCGGGCGGATTGTCGTCGCGCATGGGCTGTGACAAGGCGCGCATGGCGTTTTGCGGTGAGCCGCTCATCGAGCGCGTGCTGGGTCGGCTGACGCCAGTTGCCGGCGAGTTGGTCGTGACGACGTCGCGTCCCAGCGAGCTTGCCTACCTTGAAGAATGCACGTTTGACGGACTGCGCCCCCGCGTGGTGATGGACGTCGACGGTCCCGCTGGTGCCATGCGCGGCATCGCGAGCTCGTTGGCCGCGGCCCGATTGCCGCTCGTGGCGATCGTCGCCTGCGATATGCCGTTTGTCTCGCCGGAACTCATCGGCGCTCTTGCCGGTCGTGTCGAGGCCGAGGCGCTCGACGTGTGCGTGCCGCGCGAGGAGCGGGGGATTGAGCCGCTTTGCGCCGTCTGGCGCCGTGACGCGTGTGCGCCGGTTGCCCAAGAGTTGCTCGACCAGGACCGCCAGCGCATTCGCTGCCTGATCAATCGCGTTCAGGCTGGTTATATGGATGAGCCGCAGATCGTTAAGGCCGCGGGCTCGACGCTCTGCTTCGAGAACGTCAATACGCCCGAGGAGTTTGCGGCGGCCGAGTTACTCGCCTAGACGATTGGAGTTGCCATGTCTCACGATATTTGCCCCGACACGGGAGAGCCTTGCACTTGCGATGGTTCCGAGCCCTGTACCTGCGGCTGCGGTGGCTGTGGACATACTGCGGAAGAGGAAGCGGCCGCCGCGGCCTATCGTGAGGCACACCGCGAGGGCCCGTCTGGTGATGCCCTCGACCACGAGCGCAAGATCATCGTTTCGTTCGATAGCACCTTCGATGTGATGGAATGCGAGCAGCTGTGCCTGGATGCCGGCGTGCCCGGGCGCATTATGCCTTTGCCCGGCTCCATTACCGCAGGTTGCGGTCTGTGCTGGGCCATGCCGTTCTCGGGCGATGCGCTCGCCGCCTTCCGCGCTGCCACCGAAGGCCGCATAACCCCCGCCGACTACCATCAACTCGTCCTCTAATCAACCACACCACCACAAAGGTGCCTGTCCCCAATGTGGTGGTATGGACCATATGGACGAAACAGCTTCGAAACACGTGATTTGTGCGTTGGGTGCTCAAAAACGCTTCTACCTGCATCGTAATCAAAACGAAACATCTGCTTGTAGGCTTATGCGAAACTTTCCCGCAACAGTGCGATATTATCCATACTCGATAAAGCTCGCGGCGCATGGGGCGCCTCGAACGACACTTTTCTTTTCCATCAATTGGAGGAAGCATGAGCTACACGCAGAAAGTTCTCGACGAGCTCAAGGCCCGCTATCCCGAGCAGCCTGAGTTCATCCAGGCCGCGACCGAGATCCTCGGCACTATCCAGCCGGCGCTCGACGCCCATCCCGAGTACGAGGAGGCCGCTCTGCTTGAGCGCCTCGTCGAGCCCGAGCGCATCGTTATGTTCCGTGTCCCCTGGGTCGACGACCAGGGCAAGGTCCAGGTCAACCGCGGCTACCGCGTCGAGTTCAACTCTGCCATTGGACCCTACAAGGGCGGCCTGCGCTTTAACCCGACGGTCACCCTGGGCATGCTCAAGTTCCTGGGCCTGGAGCAGATCCTCAAGAACAGCCTGACCACCCTTCCCATGGGCGGCGGCAAGGGCGGTTCCGACTTTGACCCCAAGGGCAAGTCCAACAACGAGATCATGCACTTCTGCCAGTCCTTCATGACCGAGCTCTATCGCCACATTGGCCCCAACACCGACGTTCCCGCCGGCGACCTGGGCGTTGGCGGCCGCGAGGTTGCCTACCTGTTCGGTCAGTACAAGCGCCTGACCAACGAGTGGACCGGCGTCCTTACCGGCAAGGGCCTCTCCTTTGGCGGCTCGCTCGCCCGTACCGAGGCTACCGGCTACGGTCTGGCCTACTTTGTGGACGAGTACCTCAAGAGCCGCGGCGACTCCTTCGAGGGCAAGAACGTCGTCGTTCACGGCTCCGGTAACGTTGCCATCTACGCGGTCCAGAAGGTCTCCCAGCTCGGCGGCAAGGTGCTGGCCTGCTCCGACACCCACGGCTGGGTCGAGGATCCCGACGGCATCGACTACACCGTGCTCGAGCACATCTACAACAAGAAGCGCTCCGGCCACGACAAGGGCGTCACGCTCGCTATGTACGTTGACGAGAAGCCTAACGCCGTGTGGCACGAGGGCGACGGCCGCGGCGTGTGGCAGCTGCCCTGCGACATCGCGCTGCCCTGCGCTCGCGAGAACACGCTGCTGCTCGAGGATGCCCAGGCACTCGTCGCCAACGGCTGCAAGGTGGTCGGCGAGGGCGCGAACATGCCCACGACCATCGAGGCCACGACCTACTTCCAGGAGAACGGTGTCACCTTTATGCCCGGTAAGGCTGCCAACGCCGGCGGCGTGCTCGTGTCCGGCCTGGAGATGAGCCAGAATGCCGAGCACCTGTCCTGGACCTTCGAGGAGGTCGACGGCAAGCTCGAGCAGCTCATGCGTGGCATGTTCCACAACGTGGACGACACCGCCAAGGAGTACGGCCAGGAGGGCAACTTTGTCATGGGCGCCAACATCGCCGGCTTCCTGAAGGTCGCCGACGCCATGCTCGCCCAGGGTGTCTGCTAAATCTTCGCTCGATATAGCATCGCAGAAGGCTCCCAGCCATCTTGGCTGGGAGCCTTTTTTGATCCGCATGCGACGGAGGAAAACGGTTCATTTTGTCCCGACACGAGCTGTGCCCCCTCGTTTGGTACACTTAAAAGTACTGGACAAGTGAAGAGATGGGGGAGAACGTGCTCAAGTTCGGTACCTACGTCCGTGTTGGAAACGCGGCCGAAGCCTATGAGCTCTTGCAGAAGAACCGCAACAACAAGATTGTGGGCGGTGGCATCTGGATGCGCCTGGGTTCGCGTCGTGTGGCGACGGCGATTGACCTTTCGGCCTGCGGACTCGATCAGATTGAGGAGACCGAGACCGAGTTTCGCATCGGTGCCATGTGCACCCTGCGCCAGCTCGAGCGTCATGCCGGGCTCAACGCGCTTGTCAACAATGTCTTTGAGTTCGCCGTCCACGACATCGTGGGCGTGCAGTTGCGCAACACCGCCACAGTGGGCGGCAGCATCTACGGCCGCTTTGGTTTCTCTGACGTGCTCTCGGCATTTTTGGCGCTCGATTCGTACGTTGAGTTGACGGGCGCCGGCCGCGTGCCGCTCGCCGAGTTCGTGGACATGGGCTACGTGCGCGACGTGATCGAGCACGTTGTGGTCGTTAAGCACGATTACCGCGCAAGCTATGAGGCCGTGCGCAAGGCCGCGACCGACTTCCCCTCCTTAAACGTCACCGCCGCCTGGTGGGACAACAGCTGGCATGTCACCGTGGGCGCCCGCCCGCTGCGCGCGTCCCTGCTGCGGGGCGAGGCATGCGGCCTGGTGAACGAGCAACCTTCCGAGGACGAGCTGCGCGCACTGGCCGCATCCGTGCGTGCCCTGAGCTACGGCACTAACTTGTGGGGCTCGGCTGACTACCGCCGCCGCATCTCGGCCCCGCTGGCGATTCAGGCTGTACGTCGTGCCGCCGGCATCGAGCTTTCGGCCGCGCTTGCCCGCGAGCTCGAGGGCGTGCAGATTCCTAAGTTTGCCACGGACGAGTATTCCTGCCGCCGCGTGCCCGGCGTCGATTCTAGCGAGGTGCGCTAATGGCTGCCAAACTCATCGATCTTTCCTTTACGCTCAACGGCCGCAAGGTCAAGGTTCAGATTGCCCCCGATACCATGCTCTTTGCACTGCTGCGCAAGCAGGGCTGCGCGTCGGTTCGCTGCGCCTGCGAAACCACCAACTGCGGTCTGTGCACGGTGTGGCTCGACGGCGATCCGGTGCTGAGCTGCTCGGTTCCCGCCGCGCGCGTCGAGGGCCGCTCCGTTACCACGCTCGAGGGCCTCAAGGCCGAGTCCGAGGTACTGGCCCGTTCGATGGCTGCCGAAGGTGCCGAGCAGTGCGGTTTTTGCGCCCCCGGCCTTATCATGAACGTGCTGGCGCTCGCCCGCGCCGCCAAGGAGGACCCAAGCCTCGTCGCCACGCGCGAGGAGCTATCGCGCCAGCTCGCCGGCAACCTCTGCCGTTGCAGCGGCTACGAGAGCCAGCTGCGCGCCATCGTGCGCTTCCTCAACGAGTCCGGCGTGCAGGTGGGCTTTGAGATGCCCGAGCTGCCGGTCAACGATACGAGCTCCGACGGTGTCGCGTACAAGCAGATCACCCACAAGCAGCCCAAGAAGGACTCGAAGGCGCTGCTCGAGGGCCGTCCCGTCTACACGGGCGACCTGGTGCCCGCCGGCGCCCTGATCGTCAAGCTCAAGCGTAGCCCCTATGCCCGCGCCAAGATCCGCTCCATCGATACGTCGCGCGCCCTGAAGGTGCCCGGCGTGGTGGGCGTCTACACCTACGAGGACGTGCCCAAGCGTCGCTTTACCATTGCCGGCCAGAGTTATCCGCAGCCGAGTCCCTACGACCGCCTGATTCTCGAGAACCTGGTGCGCTACCAAAACGAGGAGGTGGCGATCGTCGCCGCCGAGACCGAGGAGGCCGCCGACAAGGCGCTCAAGCTCATCAAGGTCGACTACGAGGTGCTTGAGCCGCTGCTCGACTTTACCCAGGCACTCGATAACGACATCGTGGTCCACCCCGAGGGCGACGTGACCTTTATGTTCCCGCAGGGCGGCGATGTTTCGCGCAACCTGGTCTGCAGCGGTACCAGCGATTTTGGCGATCTTGATGAGGCCTTCGCCCAGAGTGACATCGTCTTCACCCGCACCTACACCAGCCAAGCCACGCAGACCGCGCCCATGGAGACCTTCCGCGCCTTCGCGACGACCGACGCGTTCGGGCGCATCTCGGTGACCACCTCCACACAGGTGCCCTTCCACGTGCGCCGCATGGTCGCTCAGTCGCTCGACATTCCTCAGTCGCAGGTGCAGGTCATTAAGCCGCGCATCGGCGGCGGCTTTGGCTCCAAGCAGACGGGCTGCTGCGAGATCTTCGTGGCGTTCGTCACCCAGCAGACCGGCCGTCCGAGCTATTGCTGCTACACCCGCGAGGAGACCATCACCGCGGGCAACTCGCGTCACCAGATGCAGATGACCGTTAAGCTAGGCGCCATGAACGACGGCACCATCACAGCCATCGACCTGCATACGCTGTCCAACGCCGGCGCCTATGGCGAGCATGCCACCACGACGATCGGCCTCTCGGGTCACAAGAGCCTGCCCATCTACAACCACGTGAAGGCGAGCCGCTTTAGCTGGGACGCCGTCTACACCAACACCAACCGCGGCGGCGCGTATCGCGGCTACGGTGCCACCCAGGGCCAGTTTGCCGTGGAGAGCGCCGTCAACGAGCTCGCCGACATGCTGCACATGGATCCCGCCGACCTGCGCCTTAAGAACATCGTGCGCGAGGGCGAGATCATGCCGCAGTACTACAACGAGAAACTCAACGCCTGCGCGCTCGACCGCTGCCTGCTGCGCGCAATGGACATGATCGGCTGGCGCG
>UQNG01000063.1:0-14033 GCA_900542335.1 uncultured Collinsella sp. | reverse complement strand
AAAAGGCAAGGCATGACCAGAAGGTCTATGCCTTGCCTTTTTCATGCCAACTTGTTCGCTCTGGACATCGCTCGCTGACGCTTGCTCAACCTGTGGGGTCTTCAAATTGTAAGAGCGTTGCTAAGTAATTCTTTGCGTCTTCTACGCTCATTGCTGCGACGGGCGCATGCGAACAGAGCTTGACATCGTTGGTGACCAGTAAATCTGCTTGGGAGCGTATCGCTGCCGCAATGATTAAATCGTCTTCGTAATCGCTATGGAGCTCACGCTGCCTGCTCGCCATCCATATATCGCTCAGGTCACAGGGCACTGGCGTGGCAAGCTGCGACAGCACGCTAAGACAATCCCATGCAAGCGAAGTCGCCGCCACGGCGGCATCTTGGGATAGTGAGCCATGCTCTCGCCGATACCACGCCTTATGTTCGCTCGAAATCAAATAGAACAGATCTTTGGACGATGTCGCCGCATACAGCAAATCCACCTGCACCGTGCATGCATCGCGTAAAAACTCAATCGCCACCGAACGACCACGTCGTGAGGGAATGAAGTAATCGAGCCACACGTTGGTGTCAACCAAGATGCGCCTTGGAGCCTCACTCATAGAGCCAGCTCATCTCCTCGCCATAGCGATTCGCATAGGCATTCCGTTTGAGCTCTTCGTCGTCCGATGGCTGAGCCCTAACCAGATCGATTCCCGACTCACGGCAAGCGGCAGCGAACAGCTTCGACCCCTGATCCATGAGCTCGAGCTTACGTTTGGCGGCCTTTTCGCGCTCGCGCTGTTCCGCCCGGGCACGACTGGGCAGCAGGATATCCTCGAGCGCACCGGGGCGATCGGCCAGCGACGCTGCAAGCTGCCAGAGCGCTCGCACCGCTTGGCTCGGCGTCATACCGGCCCTGGAGAGAGCGGCGTCCCCACTCCTTTTAAGATCGGCATCGAGACGTACGTTGATCTGAGCGGCTGTTGTGGTCATAACCCCTCCTTAATACTTTGAAATTATCATAAAACTCTATGGTAAATACGTAAAGCATGTATAGCAATTAATTAGTATTAGCCGTGCTCCGTGCACAAAAAGCCACCGAGGCACATTGCACCTCGGCGGCTACGCATCACCAATCTAGTTCGGTTTCACCCTTTGCATTTGCCCAGATAAAACCTGCCAAAATGAACCTGTCCCTTTTTGGCTGGTTTAGAGCTCCACGCTTTCGGCGCCGTTGATATGGAGGTCGCGCTCGTAGAAGGCGGTGAGGGCGCGGATGGCGTACATCACGTCGCGTACGCCGCCGGTCTCGTAGCTTGAGTGCATGGCCAGCTGCGGCAGGCCCACGTCCACGGCATGCATGCTCGCCTGCATGTTCGACAGGTTACCGAGCGTGGAGCCACCCGCCATATCGCTCTTGTTGGCGAAGGCCTGCGTGGGCACGTCGGCGTCATCGCAAATAGCCTGGAACACTGCGCGGCTAAAGGCATCGGTGCAGTAGTGCTGGTTGGCGGCTTCCTTGATAACGATGCCGCCGTTGAGCACAACCTGGTTGCGCGCATCGCACTTCTCGGCGTGGTTGGGGTGCACGGCATGCGCGTTGTCGCAGCTCACGAGCATCGATGCGGCAAGGGCGCGATGATACGACTCATCGTCAAAGCCCAGCGATCCGTTGATGCGGCGCAGCGCGTCGGCCAAGAACGTCGACATGGCGCCCTGCTTGGTCTCGGAGCCAACCTCCTCATTATCAAAGCAGCAGAAGACCGAGACGTCGCGCGCGTTCTCGGCACCCAAAAATGCCTGCAGCGAGGTGTAGGCGCAGGCCAGGTCGTCGAGCTTGGGCGTCGAGATAAACTCGTCGGCCCAGCCCCAAATGCGCGCATCCTGACGATTGACCAGGAACAGGTCGCGACCCAAGATTTGCTCGGGCTCAACATCCAGCTCTTCGGCGATCAGGGCATCAAAGTCGCCCTGCTTAAGGTCACCGGCGCTGATGAGCGGGCACAGGTCGACAGCTCGGTTGGGAGCAAAGCCCTCGTTGACGCCGCGGTTCATGTGGATGGCAAGGCTCGGGATAATAGCGACCTCGCGCTCGGTAGCGAGCAAACGACTCTCGATACGGTCGCCCTCGCGCACCAGCACGCGGCCCGCGAGCGCCAGCGGGCGATCGAACCAGGTGTAGTCGATCATGCCGCCGTAGGCCTCGGTGTTCAGGCGCAGCGTCTCGCCTGCGCCATCGAGCTCGGGCACGGCCTTGACCTTAAACGTCGGCGAATCGCTGTGCGACGCCGTGAGCTGAAAATGATAGTCACCGGCAACGCCGTCCTCGCCCCACGTCGCGGCCAGGTCCTCGCCCACCTTAAAGGCAACAACGCTCGAGGTGTTGCGCTGCGTGTAATAACGCCCGCCCGGCTCGATGTCCCACGCCGCGTTCTCGGGCAGGTAGGTAAAGCCTGCCTCGTCGAGCTCGGCCATAATGGTCGCCGCCGTATGGAACATGCTGGGACATGCCTCGATAAAGTCGATAAGGTCGTTGGCGGCCTCGATATCGTCGGCCGTCACGTGCACGCGCTCGGGCGTTTCCTGATCCGTCATGCTCTCCCCTTTCGCTGGGTTGATGGTCCCCTCCAGCATACCCCGCCACGCCAGCGCCGCACTCTTCATTCCGTGCTTAATTCCGCGCCGCTCACCAAGTTGAGCCATCATGCCCGCGCTCCTTTTGCGACAATTGCGCTAACAGGACGAGAGGAGCCGTCATGAAGCCACGTAACATTGCCATCGCCTGCGGTGTCGCGGGAGTCACCGTCGGCCTTGCCGCTGCCACCGGCATCGTTTACCGCAAGCAAATCAAGTCCGCCGCGTCGCTCAAACGCTTGACCGGCTATGCGGATGGCTATGACCTGTATGCAATCGACATCGCCTACGACTACGACCTTGATCGCATCATCGCCGTCGATGTGCGCGACGACCAGGCCTACATCGATGCTGTGATGGCGCAGGTGCTGCCCGGCGTGCCGGCACATGTCCAGGCGCCCCAGTTTGCCTGCAGCGCTTTTGTCGCCGTAGATGCCAAAGGCCGCGTGCGCACCGGTCGCAATTACGACTTTAAGGACGACACCTCAGCGCTGCTGGTGCGCAATCACCCACGCGGCGGCTATGCCTCCATCGGGTTTGCCGCCCTTAACAACCTGGGCGATAACACACCGCTTGACTCCGTCGCCGGACGTGCCGCCGCACTCATGGGCCCGTTTGCCCAGCTCGACGGTGTTAACGAATGCGGCGTGTCCATTGCCGTACTCACTCTGGATTCCAAGCCCTGTGACCAGGACACGCAACGCCCCGTCATCAATACCTCGCTCGCCATCCGCCTGGTGCTCGACCGTGCCGCCACCACGCAAGAAGCTGTCGACCTGCTTTCCGCCTACGACATGCACGCCATGGCAGGACGCGATTACCACTTCTTTATCAACGACGCCGCCGGTGACGCGCGGGTGGTGGAGTGGGATCCGCGCGACCCCGACCGTGCATGCAAAGTGACTCCTGTACGCCAGGTTACGAACTTCTATGCCTGCTATGGCGACGAAGTGCTGCCCAACCAAAAGAATGGCGAGCTGGGCCATGGTAAAGAGCGCGCCGTCGCAATCGCCGATGTCCTTGACGCCCATGTCGGTGCCCAGGACGAGGCAGTCGCTTGGAAGGCCCTACGCGCCGCAGCGCAAGAGCCCAATCCGGAAGACATCACCAGCAATACGCAGTGGTCGGTCGTCTTTGACAACACCGAGCCCGCTGCCGCCATCACGCTGCGCCGCCACTGGGGCGACGTCGATGCCTTCGCGCTGTAAGGCGCTGGCACCGTCGTCCTTACGCTCGCCTGACGTTGCTTACATTTCTATACATTTGAGCTAACACGTTTTACCCCCGCATCAACAGTGTGCGGGGGTAAACTTATGCGCATGTTATAACTTGCCCGGAAGGATTCACCATGCTTAGGATCGGTCTTCTTACTAGTGGCGGCGACTGCCAGGCGCTCAACGCCACCATGCGCGGCATCGTCAAAACGCTCATGACCAATAGCGAAGAGCCTATCGAGATTTATGGCTTTGAGGACGGCTATCAGGGCCTTATCTACAGCAGGTTCCGCGTCATGACGCCCGCCGATTTTAGCGGTATCCTCACCCGCGGCGGCACCATCCTAGGCACGAGCCGCACGCCGTTCAAGCGCCTGAACATTCCCGAGGCCGACGGCGTCGAGAAGGTGCCCGCGATGGTCCACACCTATCACAAGTTGCAGCTCGACTGCCTGTTTATGCTGGGCGGCAACGGCTCCACCAAGACCGCCAACCGCCTGCGCGAAGAGGGCCTCAACGTTATCGCTCTGCCCAAGACCATCGATAACGACACCTGGGGCACCGAGCTGACGTTTGGCTTTACGAGCGCCATCGACGTCGCCACCAAGTGCATCGACGACATCCACACCACCGCTTCGAGCCATGGGCGCGTATTCGTTATCGAGATCATGGGCCACAAGGTTGGCTGGATCCCGTTGTACGCCGGCGTCGCGGGCGGCGCGGATGTCATCTTGATTCCCGAGATCCCCTACGACATGGATAACGTCATCAAGACCATCGAGCATCGCATGGAGACCGGCAGCCGCTTTACCATCGTGGCCGTCGCCGAGGGCGCTATCTCCAAGGAGGACGCGGCGCTGTCCAAGAAGGAGTACAAGAAGAAGCTCGCCGAGCGCACGAGCCCGTCAATCGTGTACGACATCGCCAAGGAGATCGAGGCCAAGACCGGTCGCGAGACCCGCGTCGCCATCCCCGGTCACACGCAGCGCGGTGGCCAGCCCGACGCTCAGGACCGCATCTTTGCGACCCAGTGCGGCGTCGAGGCCGCACTTGGCTGCCTGCGTGGCGAGTTTGGCTACATGATTGCCCTGCGTGACGGCAAGATGTGCCACATGCCGCTCGAGGATGTCGCCGGCAAGCTCAAGTATGTCGACCCCCAGAGCGATCTTGTGCGCGAAGCCAAGGCATTGGGTATCAGCTTCGGCGACGAATAGCCTCGGCCGAAATCCATCCCATCGGGCCCTCCGACCCCGCCCGACGTATTTCGATTTGGCTCCTCCCTTGACTCCGTCAAAGGTCGCCAATCGAAATCGTCGGGCGGGGTCGGAGGGCCCTGCGTTTACATACTCGCCGAGGTTATTCGTCTTCTTGCTGCGGGTGCCTGGTCTGAAATTAAGTTGCGGTGAAATAGTTCCTGCTTAGCCCGCAAATGGCTGAATCTAAGAACTATTCCACCGCAACTTTTGACCCGGGGCTCTTGGCTGCTACTTGCACTGACATTTGTCCTGAAATGGCTGGTCGTTAGGGGTTGCTACCGGTAGTTGCGGTAGGGTTGGGGCAGATTCTAACTAGAAATGGTGGTCGTTACCGGTTGTTCTCGGCATACTCGGCTCATTCGATTACGGTCACCATATGAAAGGAACTGTCATGGATCTTGCGATGGCGCAGCGGCTCGTTGATCGCCGCAAGGCTGCCGGGCTTTCTCAGGAGGCGCTTGCCGCCCAGCTGGGTGTAAGCCGCCAAGCTGTCAGTAAATGGGAGCGCAGCGAATCCTCGCCCGATACCGATAACCTTATTGCGCTCGCCGCGCTGTATGGTGTGTCGCTGGATGAGCTGTTGTATGGGGAGGCGGTGGATAGCACTGACGACTCGCAGGCTGATGATGAGGCACAAGACAGCGACGCCGGCACCAAATCTTCAGATAAGGCTGAAGAGGCTGAGGCTTCTACTGAGCACGCTGATTGCAGCGATAAGCCACTTGTCGATATTTCCCTCGCGCGCGGCATCCACGTTATTGATCCCAACAAAGGCGAAGAGGTTCATGTTGGCTGGAGTGGCATTCATGTAGCTAACGAGCGCAAGGGTGAAGAGGTCCATGTGGGGCCGGGCGGATTGCATATCGATACGCTTGAGGACGATGGACATAGTGTGCATACCAATGACGACGGCACCGTCACCATCGACGGCGAGACGTTTTCCAGCTGGAAGGAAGCACACGACAAGCTCGACCATCATGGCAAGCATTTCAACACCGGGCTCGGACGCGCATGGAACAAATTCCCCTTTCCCGCGCTCGTCGCCCTCGCCTACCTGGTGCTCGGCATTGCCTACGGCACATGGGCTACGGGACTCTTGCTCGTCTTTTTGGTTCCCGTCTACTACGCGATTGGTGACTTTATCGATCGACGCCATTTGTCAAAGCTCATTGAATGCGTCTATCCAGCAGCCGCCATTGCATGGTTTCTCTATATGTGGCTTTGCCTGGGGCAGCCCCATCCCGCATGGGCCATCCTCATCACGATTCCCGTCATAAAGGCGCTCATGCGCTGGTGCCGCAAGCAATGGAAGCACCGCAAACAGGCCTAAACCGCCCTAACCCGCCAGCACCACTCATCCGGTACCGGCCGCCCCTTCCAAGTTGTGGTGGAATACGGACCGTTGAGGACCTTGAGCGCCTAACGGCCCCCTTTTCACCGCAGCTTACGAACAAACCAAGCAATTCCGGCACAGGAATTGGCATTCAACTCACCGCCCGCCACGAAAAGGGCCCATCTACTACGATGAACTCAATGGGGCCGACCATACCCGCCCTTTTCGAAAACTGACAAGCCTTCTACCTGCGGTTTTAATTTCATAATCTTTGTCATGGTCGAGGGTGTGGTAGCAAACGTAGTAGATAGGTCCATTTTGCGGCATACGACCCATTCAAGCTCAATCTCGAAGATTGAAGAGAGCCTCTCATCAACGCTTACGAGCAGAAGATAGCAAAGCAACAAACGCCGGGTCGCCCGTAGGTGTCCGGCGTTTGCCCAGATAAAACCTACCAAAATAAACCTGTCCCTTTTTGGTAGGTTACTCGGCGCTTTTGAGGGCGCCGACCATGTCGATCTTGTTGAGGGTTCGGTTGGTGGCGAGGTTGACGATAAACGTAAAGCCGAAGGAAAGTACCACGGCAAGCACGTAGCTCAGTGGCTCGACCTCAACGTCAAAGTACAGCGACGGCATCTGCAGGATGTACGTAAAGCTCTCGGCCAGCGCACCGCCCAGCGGAACACCCAGCGCGGCACCAATCGCCGTGAGGATCAACGTCTCCTTGTTGACGTAGTGGTGCACCTCGCCGCGACGAAAGCCCAGCACCTTGATGGTCGCCAGCTCGCGCTCGCGCTCGGAGATATTCGTGTTGGACAGCGTAAACACCACCACAAACGACAGGCACGCCGCCATAAAGGTCACGAGCACCACGACGGAATTGATGATAGTGAAGTTCGCCTCATAGTTTTCCCAATGCTCGGCCGTGCTCGAAATCGAAAGCCAACCGTCGCTCTTAAGCTTCTTGCTAAACGCAATCTGGTCAGAAGATGAGCCCTTAAGCAGCGCAAAGATGCCGTTAAGACGCGCGCTTCGGCCGAACGCGCGCTCATAGGTGCTCTGCGTCATATAGAGCGTGTTGCCCAGATAGTTGAGCGAAATGTCGCTAACCTTGAGCTTGGCGACGTTGAGCGACGAATCCTGGACGTGAGCCGTATCGCCCGGCTGAATCCCCAGCACCAGCTGTGAACTTTTGCTCAGATACACGTCTCCGTCACGCAAAGACAGCGGTTCTTTGGACTCATCCTCCAGGCGCACGTAATCGCCCAAGTCACCCGCGCGATCGTCGGGAATCACGATGAGCTGCACGGTCTCGCTCTTGCCACCAAACGTAAAGGTGACGTTGTCGGTCATAATTGGCAGGGTCGAGGTCACCGTCACGTTGGAATCATTGGCCGTGCTGCGTTCCTCTAGCGCCGCACATGTCTGCGTAAAATCGTCGGGATTGGCGACCGCCAGCAGATCGTAGCGTGTGATGTGGCCGTACTGCTTGGGCGACAGTGCAACCGACGTGTCGCGAATGCCCATACCGCAGATCACGAGCGCCGTGCAGCCGGCGATACCGAAGATGGTCATAAAGGCGCGCTTTTTGTAGCGGAACAGGTTACGTGCTGTCACCTTGTTCAAGAAGCCCATGCGGCGCCAAATAAAGCCGATGCGCTCAAGCAAAATGCGTGAGCCGGCACGCGGCGCCTTGGGACGCATGAGCGAAGCCGGCGTCTCGGCCATCTCGTGGCGGCAGGCGATAATCGTAGCGCCCACCACGCCCACGGCAAACAGCGCCACCGAGACAATCGAGGACACGATATCGTACGAAAGCAGCATCTGGGGCAGTGAGTACATATCATCGAACACTGTAAACAGGAACAGCGGTAGCCCCACAAAGCCGATGATGTTGCCGAGCACGCCACCCACCAGGCAGGCCCACAGCGCATAGTCCACGTATTTGGACAGGATACGCCCGCGTGAATAGCCGAGCGCCTTGTACAGGCCAATGAGCGTGCGTTCCTCCTCGACCATGCGCGTGGCGGTGGTAAGGCTGATGAGCACGGCGACGATAAAGAAGATGAATGGGAAGACCGTGGCGATGGCCTCGATCGAAGAGCTGTCGCTCTCGACGCTCGAGTAGCTTGCGATGTTACCGCGGTCCTGGATGTACCAGGTGCATTCGCCCAGATCGGAAAGCTCGGCGCGGGCATCGGCAAACTGTTGGTCGGCGGCGGCGCGGCGCTGGTTCAGGTCGGCCTGCGCCTGCGCGCGTTCCTCGCTGCCCTGGGCCATACGGTCGATGTTTTCCTGTTCAATCCCAAAGAGCATATTCGCCTGGCGCTCGGCCGCATCCAAGCTTGCCGGCGTGTCGACCGTCAGCTCCTGAACGCGCGCCCTCTCACGCTCCTCGCGGATCTTCTCGATATTGCCTTTGACCTCGTTGATCTTTGCCGCGTAGGCATCCGAATAGGAGTTGAGGCTTTTGGCTCCCTCGACGATCACGTGGACCGCGGAGTAGGAAGAAGATGTCGCAGCGTCCTCGCTCACGTAGAACTTATAGTCCGCAGTCGAAGCAGCGCGAAAGGCGTTGACTGTCGAGTCTGAGCTCACGTCGGTAGGATCGAGGACCTCGGCCGTAATGGTGTAATCGCCCGCGGCAAACTGATCCTTGGCGCTTTGGTTCGACGAGCTCGCGTCATTGGCGGCAAAACTCACCGTATCGCCGAGCTTTTTGCCCGAAGCCTTCAGGAACTTCGAAGTCACCGCGACCTCATCGGCGCTCTCGGGCAAATCGCCGTTCACGAGCACCGGCTGATCGATATTCTCCTTGGAGAGACTTTGCACGACCACGCGCTCGCGCGTTGTGTCCACGGCGGTATAGGCAGTCTCGGTATAGATGCCCTCGGCCGTCTCGACGCCGTCGACCTCTTGGATCGCAGCAAGATCGTCGCGCGTAAGGCCATAGGTCGACTGCACGTTAATGTCATAGACATTCTGCTGGTCAAAGTAGGCGTCGACCGAATCGCACAGATCCTCGCAACCCGCCTTGAGGCCGCACATCACGCTCACGCCGAGCGCGGTGATGACCACGATAGATAGGAAGCGCTTAAGACTGCCTCGGATTGTGCGATAGATGCCACGGCGAAACACCGTCGGCACCATGTCGTTTGAGCTTTGGGCGGTGCGGTAGGTCGTAAACTCCTGGTCGCGACTCACGTGCTGCGCATCGTGGTTCTGGCTGTTTTGGCGGTCCTGGTCCATGGGCGCTACCACTCGATCGTCTCGATAGGCACGGGATTTTGCTGAACCGTCTCGCTCTCCACGCGGCCGCTCTTAAAGCGGATCAGGCGATCGGCCATGGGCGCCAGCGCGGAGTTGTGGGTGATGATAATGACCGTAATGCCCTGCTTGCGACACGTGTCCTGTAGCAGCTGCAAGATCTGCTTGCCAGTTTTGTAGTCAAGCGCGCCCGTAGGCTCGTCGCACAGAAGCAGCTTGGGATTCTTGGCCAGTGCGCGGGCGATGGACACGCGCTGCTGCTCGCCACCCGAAAGCTGCGCCGGAAAGTTAGCAAGGCGGTCGCCCAGGCCAACCTGACGAAGCGTTTGCTCGGCATCGAGCGAATCGGGGCAAATCTGTGCCGCGAGCTCAACGTTTTCAAGCGCCGTCAGGTTGGGGACCAGATTGTAGAACTGGAAGACAAAGCCGACGTCGGCGCGGCGGTATTCCACGAGCTGCGCCTCGTTAGCAGAGCTCACGTCGCGCCCGTCCACCGTTACGGTACCGGAGGTTACCGTGTCCATACCGCCCAGGATGTTGAGCGCCGTGGTCTTGCCGGCACCCGAGGCGCCCAGGATAATGGCGAGCTCACCGCGCTCGACCGTAAAACTCGCGCCGTCGAGCGCGTGAATGCGGGCGTCGCCCTCGCCGTATGCCTTGATGACGTCTTTGAATTCGATATAAGCCATCGATTAATTCCCATCTGGTCGGATAACTCTTTAGTATTACCCATTTCGCACCTACCAAAAAGGGACAGGTTTATTTTGGCAGGTTTTAGAGGCGGACGATGAAGGCGATCTGATGATCGTGGCCGGATACGGCAGCGGAGCCGCCATGGGCCTCGGCAATAGCGCGCACCACGGATAGGCCCACGCCCGAGCCGCCTGTCTTGGAGCTACGCGATACGTCCGCACGATAGAAGCGGTCGAACAACCGGTCCAGGTCGCCTTCGGGCAGCCCGTCCACGGCGTTCGATACGACAAGCTCGGCGGCGCCCTTACCCCAACCGCGCGAGGCTGCGCGCAGGCTCAGCTCAATTACACTGTCCTCACTCGCATAGCGTGTGGCGTTGTCCAGCAGTAGCTCAACAACCTGCGCTACCGCTGCAGCGTCGGCATGGGCCCGCACACCGCTCGCGATCGACGTCGACAGACGCTTGCCACGCGAAACCGCCACCGACTCAAACGGCGCCGCCGCCTTGTCCACTGCCTCCGAAAGATCGATCGATGTCATGGTAAAGCCCGCCGAGCCCTCGTCCATGCGAGCCAAAAACACCAGACGCTCCGTGAGCGCCGTCAACCGTGCAACCTGCTCGTGAATGCTCTGTGTCCACTCGCTCTCGCCGCTCTCAATTTCCTGCACTTCGTTAGCGGCGTCGATCACAGCTAGCGGCGTCTTGATCTCGTGGCTCGCATCGGTAATAAAACGCTTTTGCTTGCTGTAGCTCTCGACCATCGGTCGAATCACCGCGCCCGAGGCACCCGCCACAATTGCCAGCACCGCCAACCAGCCAATGCAACTGATTGCCACGCTCGCGCTCAAAAACGAATGAAAGCTTGCGAGCTCGCGCGAGCAGTCAACGAACACATAGGTGGTCTCATCGTCTTGAACGTCAGTCGTGTAGCGATAATTGCCAGAAAAACCTGAGACCCAACCCTTGGAATGCAACCTTGCGGCAATACTGGCGGCGCGCTTGGCACCCACCGCGGCAATGCGGGCCGTATTGACATCGGCAACCTGACCGGCGTCAATCGTCACCGTAAAGTAGCGCGTGTCAAAAGGAGACTCCGCCGTCATACCTTCGAAGTGCCTGATGCGAACGCCCGCTTGGCTATCGCTGGCATCCTTGCCATTAGCGGGATCGTCTTTAGGCTCGTCCCCCCAATCGATACCGTCCTTGCCCGCCAGGATATAGTCCAGGCGAGCGTCGGCCATCTTGCAGACATGCGAATAATTGACGATGTTGATGCCGGCGATGATGAGCGTGAGCACCACGGTCACGGCGCCCATGGCAACGAGGATAAACTTGCGACGCAGGCGGCGGCCCAATGCGTCAGCAGCATTTGCCCGCCCCGTACTACTCGAGGCGGCGTGAAACCGCTCCGTCATGTGCTTGCACCACGTGCGCACGCTCACGCCTGTTCGCCTTCCTCGACAACCTCAAGTGAATATCCCTGATTGCGCGACGCGCGGATGGCCACGTTAGCACCCAGCGCCGTCAGCTTTTTGCGCAGGTACGAGATATAGACCCACACCACGTTGGCGCCTTCGGGCGCGTCCTCACCCCAAACTTCGAGCATCAGACGCTCGGTGGGCATGCGCGTGCCGGCATTGCGCATAAAGAGCTCCATAAGCTGAAACTCACGATTGGCCAGATGTTCCTCGCCCAAAGGCCCCACGAGTGTGCACGATGCCGTGTCGAGGCGCACGTTGCCCACGCTGAGCGTCGTGGCGTCAATTGCCGTCGCGGCACGCGTCATGGCACGAATACGCGCAAGCAGCTCCTTGGCGGCAAACGGCTTGGTCAGGTAGTCGTTGGCGCCGGCATCCAGACCCTCGACCTTATCGGACACCTCGCTTTTGGCCGTAAGCATGATGATGGGCAGGCGTTTGCCGGCGGCGCGTGTGCGCTTGAGCACCTCGATGCCGTCCATGCCGGGCATCATGATGTCTAGGATCGCGGCATCATAGTCGTTGGCAAGTAGATATTCGAGCGCCGTCAGACCGTCGAGGGCGGTGTCGACCTCGTAGTCGCTATGTTGAAGAATCGCGGTAAGGGCGCGGGAGAGGCCGGGTTCGTCCTCGGCAAGCATCAGCTTCATAGTTGTTCCTTTGGCGCACGGCTATACAGGTTTCGATATTGCCGATGATAGCGCACCGCCAGCCGCCTTAGCACAGCCTTAGCTGCTCAACCTGCACGTTTTTAAATACGCAGGATATGGATTAGCCAAACTTAAGGCGCAGATGTCAAACGCTTGTCCGCACGCCGGAGACGATAGAACAGCAACTCACCCTTTCGCGGCACCTTTATCATGCAAAGAGCTCAGGCACTATTCCTCGTACGCGCCCTCAAGCCGAAGCAGCCACTCCTTGCGGTCAAGCCCGCCGGCATATCCGTTGAGCGAACCATCGGCGGCAACCACGCGATGGCACGGCACAATAATCGAAATGGGATTGCGTGCAACCGCGGCCCCCACGGCACGGGGAGACACAACGGGAGCCTCGTTTCCCGGCACACAATGCCGAGCCGCAACACGCTGGGCGATCTCACCATACGTGGCGACCTCGCCACGCGGGATAGAAAGCAGCTCAAACCAAACCTCACGCTGAAACGCCGTACCAATCATATGCAACGGCGGCGTAAACCGCGGCTCCTGCCCTGCAAAATAAGCATTCAGCCAAGCCCATGAACGCTCAAGCACCGAAGAAGCCACACCATGGGCCGGATTCGCTGACGACATGCCGCCAGCACCGGAAACTGCATCAGCGCCTTCAACATGTTCGGGATCTTCTTTGAGAAGCGTGGAGCCAAAGTGCTCCTGCCCCTCAAACCAAAGCCCCGTCAAACCGCGGCCATCAGCGGCAAGCAATATTTCGCCCAAAGGCGAAGCAAACGTCGTCGTGACCACCAGCGGCTCCTTTCAAAACTCCGCAACATAATACCGCGAATTGTGCAGACAACCCCACAGATACGTCTGGGTGGGCTCGCAATTACTTAAACGAGGCTGTTTTCCCCAATCAAGCGAAGAAGACGCGGGGCTTCGACGCCAGAGCGGTACCTCTGTCAGCTGAGCTCTAATACTTTCCCGAGAAGTGAACGAGTAAAAACGAAGCCCCAGAGCATCCGCACCTTTAGACCAAAAAACCGCAGGATTCGCGCTGCAAAACCGCAGGAAATAGCGATCAAAATATGCCAATGCTTCGGGGGTCCAAATAAGGTCGTTCACTTCACGAAAAAGTATTAGACCCCGATTCGCACCAACCCCAAAGTCCCCGCAGGCAGCAGGCGCGACAGCGCCGCGGCTGCCGTCACGGCCCCGCAGTCACCCCAGGCAGCAAGCGCAACGCGCCGCAGCTGCCGGCCGCGCCCCACAGTCCCCCAAGGCGGCAGGCGCAAAGCGCCGAGGCCGCCGCCGGGACCAGGGCCCGCAACAACCACGCGCCCCACATCAGCCCAGCGGCCCCAACCAACAACGGCCCCATCGCAGACCGCTTGCAGCAGCGTCACCGCAGGCGGGGGCCGGGCTTGGTTTTCAGAACACTCCGCAGACCAGTGTGGCGCCTTGTCCGCAGATCCGAAGGAGCAGGACAAGGCGCCACACACGGGCGAGGACGTTCTCGAAACACA
>UQNG01000062.1:0-14666 GCA_900542335.1 uncultured Collinsella sp. | reverse complement strand
TTCCGCACAGCCCCGAGGGCCTTCGAGAAGAATCGGTACTGGAGGCTCCCGCCCTTCGACCTGGCGAGCTCGATGCCGTCCCGCCTGAGCCGCCGCTCAAGCTCGCCCATCCGGTCGGGGCAGTCGCGCATGCGCCCGACCTCCTCGATCCGGCGGGCGACCGCGACGCGGATGCGGGCGTTCTCCGAGCGCTCGGCCTGCCCCTTTCGGGTCATGTCGCGCTCTTCCGTGCCGGGTTGCCTCGCGTGGACGCGCGAGTTGGCCTTGCCGCGCTCAAGCTGCCTGAGTCCATACCTCTCGTCCAGGGTACGGACGGTCTTCACGCGTGATGCCGCCGCCTTTCGGGCGGGGCCCTCGTCGAGCCTTCGGCCGGTTTCCAGATCACTGCGGTTGATGCCGAGGTGCACGGCGTAGCGGTCAGTGGCGTCCGCGCGGCAGCGCTCGCGGTGCAGCACCATCACGACCTCCTGGTTGGGGTAGCGCTCGGCCACGTACTCCCTCACATAGCGCATGCACAGCTCCGGCGTCATCTTCCCGCCGTTGAGGTCGCACTCGTCTGGGAGGAACCCGAGTATCTGGTGCTGCATGTAGGTACACTTGGCCCCGGCCTTGCCGGGCCTGTCGTGACTCATGGCCGCCCTCGTGTCCGCCATCTCCTGAAACCAGCGGTCATCGTCGATGATGTTCTGCGTGCCGTGGGCGAGCGCCTTGTCGCGGTCCCAGGAGAGGTAATCCCTGAGTCTCGCGAGGTGCCTCTCGCTGCAGACGCTCGTCTGCTTTATCGCCGTCATGGTTGCCTTCCTAGTCGAGCGAGAGCCCGCTGAATTTGCCGCCCGGCTTGCTCCCGTTCTTCTTCTCCGACTCGGGCCACTTTGGGCACCAGGTCGAGGTCTCCTCGCGCATCTTCCCAGCAGCTGACTCGTCGAGGCGGCGCTGGTAGGCGCGACGGTTCTCCGCCTCGTGCTCGGGGGTCCCGAGGTCGAAGTGCTCCCTTGTGGGCGTGTTGGTGCAGTCGGTGACGGGGGAGCGGAAGACGCCGGCTCGACATGCGGGCATACCGTTGTCCGCGTGCTTCACGACGATGATCCCGTCCCGGTCCGGGGCCATGCCGCGCCACTCCCAGGGGTGTATCACGTCGTCGGCGCTCTCGCTGTAGGACGTCGAGGATGACGTGCCCGACGCGGCCCTGCCGTTGCTCGTGCCCTGCGTGTGGCGCGTGGTCTTGCCGATGAGCTCGGTGAAGTACCGGCGGTCCTCCTCCTCGGCGAGCTTCATCGCAATCTTGACCCCGCAGTTCGCGAGGATCTTCCTGCGGCCGTCTCTCTCGCCATACTTGTTGAGCTGGGATATGTCCTGCGTCGCTCCGACCCAGAACGTCCCGCACCCGCGCCCGAGACTGAGGAGGGCGGGCAGGCACTCGACGCGGGGCAGGTTGCCCCACTCGTCGCCGAGTATCTGCACGGGGCGGGGGAGCCTGCCGCCGTTCACGTCCGCGACCGCCTGGACCGAAGCCCAGAGCTGCGAGAGGAACATCGCCGCGATGCAGTTGTAGGGGGAGCCCTCGTCGAGCACGTGGAGGAAGACGGCGCTCTTCTCCGTGAGTACCGTGTGCGGGTCGATGTCGGAGCCGGAGGTCATCCAGGCGACCGGGGCGGAGGAGAACGGGCGCAGGGCGACCTTGAGCGTCGAGAGGATGCTCCTGAGCTCGTTGCCGCCCGAGGAGACGAACTGCGACGCCCTGCCCTTGGCGGGGTGGCCGCTCGGCAGAGCGCGGAAGACGGCCTTCAGGGGCTCGGACGGGTCGTCTCCCTCGGCCTCGGTGCCGCGGTCCAGGACCTCGCAGACGGTCGCGAGGTGCTTTAATTCCTCGGGACACTCGTCGGACATGGAGACCAGCAGGACCAGGGCCGAGAGCAGGCCCCTGGCCGAGGCGGTCCAGTGCGAGCCCTTGTCTTTCTCGTCGTCCTGCACCACGAGCTCCGCGATGGCGTCCGCCGCCTGCTCGGCCTCCTGGTCGCGTCCCTCGGCATGGAGGTCGAGCACCTGCTTGAGCGGGTTGAACCTCTGTCCCCTATAGGGGTGCTGCGTGTCGAGAAGCAGGACGCGATAGCCGCGACGGGCCAGCTCGTCGCCCGTGAGTTCTATGAGCTCGTTTTTCACGTCGGAGACGATTAGGGTCGCGGGCTCGGATCCGTTGGAAGCGCCGCCGTAGCTGAGCAGGTCGATTGAGGGGAGATAGAGGAAGCGACTCTTACCTGACCCGGTGGCCCCTGACACGAAGGCCATCTTCTTGGGCTCGTAGAGATAGCAGGGTTTGCCGTGATACTTGGTGAACCCATAGACGAACCCACGTGACGAGGGATTCGTCGAGCCGTCCCAGGTCATGGACCCTTTTATGACCTCGCGACCCGTCTTGACGTGGGCGTCGCCGAGCACGCCGCCGTCCTCGGCCCTCGCGTTGAGGGTGGTCGAGTAGGCGATGAGAGCGCAGATGCAAAAGGCGAGGAGGAAGGTCAGCAGGGTTCCGAGCGGGCAAGCAGTGAACGCACCCGTGAGCCACCAGCCGAGGACGGTATCCACGCCGAACGACGACGGAATCGCAGCCGCGCCTAACGGTGTCCCGGCGACGAAATCGTCGACGGGGACGGCGAGGACGGGGCATGCGAGGATCGCTAGGAGAAGAGATGATATGAGCGCTGTGGGCATCTTGGTTTTCATGATCATTCTCGATTCTTGGAGATGAGGTTCGATAGCTGCGAGGCCGTGCTCGATACCAGACGGACGGCCTCCGCGAGCTGTTGGGCCGTCTGCGTATCCACGCCATAGGCGTTTGCGGTGCGGAGGGCCTGGTTGAGGTTTCCGCCCAGCTTCTTCATCTGATGAAGAAGCTGCCGCAGCGTCGCCTCGTCGGCGATCCTGACGGGCTTCTCGCCGATGAGGAGGGCGGCTTCGCGCATGAACGTCGATGGGGCCATACCAAAAGAGGAGGAGCGCACCGTGATGGCGGCACGCTCCTCCTCGGTCATGCGGACGTTTATATGCGCGGTCTTGGCTTTGCCACGCATGGGCTAGCCCCTGTCGTGGAAGGTGGCGCGTGCACCGTCGAAGTCGAGTCGGGACTCGCCCAGCGTGCCGTAGCGGTTCTTGAGGGCGACGAGCTTGAGGGGCGTGCCGGTTGCGGGAGACTCGTAGGGCCACTCGGGCTTGTCATTGTCATCGGCGAGGTAGAGCACCGAGTCAAAGCCGTACTCGACAGCGGAGGAACCACCGAACATGGCGAGGTTGGGCCTGGCCGACTTCCCGGAATCGTAGGACTTGCGAGTGGTAGAGCTCAGTGCGATGACAGGAGAGCCATAGAGGTTCGAGATTTCGCGGAGGCCCTTCACGCATGCTGTGATAGCCAATCGCTCGTCGATGAACTGCTGGTCCGCCGTGACGCCGCAGGCGAGGAGCTGGAGGTAGTCAATGAAGACGATGGGGACCTCGCCGCGCTCGCGTGTTACCAGCCCGACGAGGTTGGAGAGCTCCACGGTGTTGAGCGGGCCGGTGATGCAGAGATTGGGGGCGATCTGGGTGCGATATTTGTCGAGTGCAGCCTCGAAAGTCGTGTGCTTAGGGTGATTCTGGGTCGCGCAGCTGGAGACCTCGGACAACGCGACTTTGCCGTCGCTGAGACGCGCCAGACTCTTCTCGATCAGCTTGTGCGCGGGAAGCTCGGCGGAAACGTAGATTACCGGGTGCCCGTCTGCCGCGAGCTTGTCGGCCTCCTGGAGTGCCAGTGTCGTCTTGCCCTTGCCCGGGGCGGTCCCGATTGCGTAGTTGAGCCCGGGGTAGACACCGCCGAGGATGCTGTTGAGTGCGTCGAGCCCGAAGGAGGCGATGGGCTTGTCTTCCTGAAGGGCGTGGACGTGCTCGTCGAGCACATCAAGCTCGAAGACGAGGGGATTGACGTTCGGGCGCTGCATTACTCGCTCGCCCCCTCTGCCAGCTTGTGGAAGTAGTCGAACAGGTCCTCTTCCATGACGAAGTACTGGTTGGCGATGCTAAAGCAGTGGTGGGTGGACTTCATGAGCTTGATGGCGCTGGATTGTCCGATGCCGGTGAGGATCTGAACGTCCAGGCGGCTCATGATGCGCTTGGTGCCGACATGGTGCAGGTTGATGCCTGCGGAGATGGCGTCGGTCTTGGGGTCATCTGCAAGATGCATGATAAACTCCTTTAGTAGGGCGCTCGGCTCCTCTTCGATGTTTGGCGACAGTGAGAGGAGTCGGGTGCTTGTTTGTAAAATGGTTTTATCGACTAATTAGCCCCTTTCTTCTCGTATTCGTCGATAAGGTGCAGAAGACTGATTCGAGCTTCTGCGGGCTCGCTGTATCCCTTGCGGGATGATCTGCCGATGTTGGCGAAATCGAGCAGAGCACGGTAAGTGCAGGAATAGCCCTTGATGTGCTCCCATGCGTTGAGAATGTATGAGACCAAAGGTGTAACGGCGAGCAACGCTGTAGGGTCTTGCAGGGTAGTTTCGAGTTCACGGCCGGTCTTAGCCTGGATACGTGCGTCGAGGTTGCACTCGGGCATCTTTGCAGCCTCTTCCATAATGAGGCAAATGCTGTCCCAGTTAGTGCGGAGATGATGAACGCGCTCGCTCGTGGTGTCGATGCAGATCCTTGCTTCATGACAGTAGTCGAAAAAGCCTTTGATGACGTCGCGGCAATCATTTTCTGGCTGGATTGCGCTCCAGTCCTCGAACATGCCCTCGAAGGCGTCGAGACAGCTCCCATCCTCAGCATAGATGAGCTGCGCGGCCCACCTGCCTAGATCCGAGCTCGTCAGCTGCTCCATGGGAAGCCTCGCTAGGAGCGCGGACGGGGTGAGACCCCTTGCCGCGGCGAGGTCAGCGCTGGAGCGCTTGAAGAGTACCTGCTCATCCTTTGAGTTGAATAGGATTGTCGAACGCAGCTTGCTGCTCGCAGTGGTAAGTGCCATTGATAACCTCCTCTCTGTTTGGCCTTATTTGCAGTATACATCTGGTGACACAATTATGAGAGTATTAATTTTCATTACCTTCAGATAATTTTTCGAAGACTTCGGCAGCGTTGCGGTCGTTGGCTCTGATTGCGTGGGTGTAGAAATTGGCCGTCGTACTCGCTGATGCGTGCCCCATCCGCGCCTGAACGGTCTTCAAATCGACGTTGTTTGCGACGAGCGCCGTCGCTGCCGTGTGTCTCAGTCCGTGGGGGACGAGACCCGAGTATCCGGTGCCGCGTGTGTGCAGCTTGCCGTTGCGCTCGAACTGGCTTGTCACGTTGGCGTACTCGCCATAGCCGTTGTCGACGCAGAAGTCCCTGAACCAGCGTGAATAGTTGTGTCCATCGGGTCGGGTGATACTGACGTGAAGGTTGCCGTTTTCGTCCTTATGCGGGCTGAGGGCGTGAACGATGGGGTCAGAGTTTCTCTGTCTTAGCCCGCGTTGCTCGAATAGGTTGCGCTGCCGCATCTTCCAGTCGTTTAGATACGCGGCTAGCGAAGAGTCTATAGACAGGATCCGCCTGCTCATTTCCGATTTGGGTGCCCTGAGCGTTTTGTCATTGGTGTACTGGTGGACGATTCTGATTTCCATCGCCTCGGGGTCGTAGTCTTCCCAACAGAGCCCCAGGGCCTCGCCTTTTCTGAGTCCTAGGTGGAATATGAGCATGGTGCAGACGGTCATCGGCCCCATGGGTTCGGATAGCAGGCATTTGGTGAATCGGGGCAGTTCGTCGGGTAGGAGGAAGTTGCGCACTCTAAGGTCTGGCTTTGGGAGTTTGACGCTGATGCATGGGTTGCGCTCGATTAGCTCATTCTCCAGTGCGTCCTGCATGACCTGTTTGAGCTTGACGTGGATACGACGAATCTCGGCCTCTGTGAATCTTCCGGTTGAGATTGCTTCGGCATACGCCCGTTTGATCTCGTCGGGTCTCAGCGCACCGAGGGGCATGTCGCCGAACAGCTCGCGTATATGGCGCACGTCATATTCCTCTCTTTGGAAAGAAAGAGGGGAGCCGAAGGAGCTTTCTCGGAGCCGATGGAAATCCTCGGCGTATCCGGAAACAGTGGTCGGCATGTCACCAGCCGGTTCATAGGTCTCCAGCTCCTTCCGGTAGGCATCGAGCGCATTCGCAACCTCACCGGGCCAGTTCTTCGGGTTTTTGCTCTTGCAATGGATGGTTCTCTTGGGTGTCTTTAGGTATCTGACTCGTTTCCCGTTCTTGCCGGATTCGGGGTCGCGACCGAGAGAGAAGTAGATGCGGAAGGAACCGGGTTTTCCCTTGATCGGTTCGGAAGTGCCTTTGGCTGCGGGTTTGATTCTGGTTTCCATGGGTCTCCAGGGGTGGTGCGTTGGGTTAGCCTCGGGGGCGGGGCTTTGAGGGCCTCGCCCCCGAGGCTAACCCAAAAATTTCACCCCTGCAAGTCAAAATGAAGAGGTAAAGGGGTGTAAAAAGGGTGAAATAGAAAACTAATCAAGAAGAGCAAAAACGGCAGAATAGCTAAATTACCTGTGGAAACAGAGATATTGATGAAAATGAAAAACCGCAGGTAGGGTAATAGCTCATGACCTCCTAAAGCGGGTGTCGACGGTTCGAATCCGCCTGGGGGCACCAGAGGAATATCGAGCCCGGTACCGCCACGGTGCCGGGCTCTTCTGGCTTTAGAGCTGCGCCGTTCCATGCTGGCGGTCCGCATCAAAAGCAAAGCGCCCGCTTGCCGGGGGAGCAAGCGGGCGCTTCTGAGCGAATATGTTTGCAGCGTTCGCTGCCGCAGATAATAAGTAGCCGGCTAGTTGCTTGTACCGGAATCGTCGCCGGAGTCAGAGCCAGAAATCGAAACCGTCAGCGTAATCGTGCTGTCGGTGGACTGCTTGCCGGTTGGGGAGACACCCGTGACAGTTGCGTTCTCGTTGCCGCTCACAGGGTTGCCGTTCTCATCGCAGAATGCGATGTTGTAGAACCCGGCGTTGTTGAGCGCGGTGACGGCGGCGGAGATGCTCTTGCCGTACAGGTTGCCCGGAACGCTGGCCTTGCCGGACTTCTTGGCGATGACGACGGTGATCGTGGCGCCGGGCTTTTGCTTACCGCTGGGGTTCCAGCTAATCACGGTGCCCTCGGTAACCGAGTCGTTTTCCTGATAGCTCACGTCGACACCAAAGCCGGCCATGTCGAGCGCATTGCGTGCCTGGGCCTCGGTCATGTCGGTCAGATCGGGCACCGAGGTGGTGTCCGGGCCGCTCGAGACCTTATATGAGATGGTCGTGCCCTTCTCGACCTCCTTGCCAGCGTCGGTACCCTGCTCAAAGACCTGACCTTCATCGGCTTCGTTGGCCTCCTCGGAAGCGCTGCCCTTCAGGCCTACGCTTGCCAGCGCTGCCTCGGCCTGGTCCTTGGTTAAACCGACGAGCTGCGGGACCTCAACCTTTTCGGAGGGCTTGGGGCCCTTGGAGATCACCAGGTTCACCCTTGTGCCCTTGGGCTTTTTGGTGTTGCCGTTGGGGGTCTGCTCGGCGACCTTGCCCTCGTCGACGTCATCGTTGTAGCTCTGGTCGACGGTACCGACCTCCAGGCCGGCCTCCTGGATCTGCTCGACGGCGGTTTCCTGATCCTTGCCCAGCACATCGGGGACCGTAACCTTGTCGCCGCTGAACATGCCCGTGGCAAAGGCAGCGACGATACCGATGACGGCGATGGCAGCCACCACGGCGGCAATAATCTTGTTCTTGTTGGACTTGGGCTTCTCGGCTTCGTAGGAACCGGTGGAACCCGAGACGGCGCTGCGGGGGTTGGTCTGGCCGCTCACGCCCGAGACGGGGCGAACCATAGCGCGCGTGGAGTCAGACAGCTCGCGGGTCTTGGTGGCGCCCAGGTCGTCGGCGGCACCGATAATGCGCGTGGGCTCCGAGACGTTGACGGCACGACCGGACAGGTAGCTATTGAGCACCTGGCGCAGCTCATCGGCCGTCTGGAAGCGATTGGCCGGGTCCTTCTCCATGCACTTGAGGATGATGCGCTCCAGGTCGGCGTCGACGCCGGAGTTGATCTGGCTCGGCGGGATAGGCAGCTCGTTGACCTGCTTGAGTGCCACTGAGATGGCGTCGTCGCCGTCGAAGGGCACACGGCCGGTAGCGCATTCGTACATGACGACACCCAGCGAGTAGATATCCGAAGTGGGACCGAGGTCCTGGCCGCGCGTTTGCTCGGGGCTTACGTAGTGGGCGGTGCCCAGTACATTGTTGTCCTGCGTGAGGTGGCTGTTCTTTGCGCGCGCGATGCCAAAGTCCATGACCTTGATGTTGCCGTCGGGCAGCACCATGATGTTTTGCGGCTTAATGTCGCGGTGGATGATCTCGTGCTTGTGGGCGACCGAAAGCGCGGAGCTGATCTGCGAGCCGATCTGCGCGACCTTCTTTGGATCGAGGGCGCCGTGGCTCTTGATGCCACTCTTAAGGTCGGTACCGCGCAGGTACTCCATGACGATGTAGTAGGTATCGCCGTCCTTGCCCCAATCGTAGACGCCCACGATATAGGGGGAGGAGAGGCCGGCTGCTGCCTGGGCCTCCTGCTTAAAGCGGGCGGCGAAGGTGGCGTCGCCGGCATACTGCGGCAGCATGATCTTGACGGCAACCGTGCGGTCGAGGACCTGATCTTGCGCACGGAAGACGGTCGCCATGCCGCCCGTCCCCACCTTATCCTTGAGGAGGTATCTTCCCCCGAGGACCCTCTGTTCCATTCTTGCTCCTAACATAACTATTCGCTCAACGATGTGTGTAGTACCGAATGTGTGGCCGCTGGGGCCGTGTGGCGCGTTGCCGCTAGCTCATCGGCCGCGGCGCGCCCCAAGTATCCGCTTCGATCACGGGCATCACGCTCCTTGGGCGGCAAGTGCCGCGGTCAGGACGATGCCGGCAATCTTGGCTGCCTTGACGTCGTGTTTGTCGTAATCCTCCAGGGCCACCGAGATGGCAACCGTGGGTGAATCGTAAGGTGCGAAGCCGACGAACATCGAGTTGACGTTGGTACCGCCGGTCTCGGCCGATCCGGTCTTGCCGGCGACCTTGACGCCCGGAATCTGGGCATCGGTGCCGGTGCCGGACTGGACAACCGCGAGCATGGCCTGCTTGACCTGATTGGCCGTGGTGGCGCTGACGGCCTGGCCGAGCGAACGGGACTGCGTGGTCTTGACCACGGTTCCGTCGGGGGCGAGCACCTGGGCCACGAAGAACGGGTCCATGACCACGCCGCTGTTGGCGATGGCCGCCGCTATCACGCAGTTTTGCATGACGGTGGTCTGCGGACCTGGCGTGTGGTCCATGCCGACAGGCTGGCCGGCGCCTGCCCAGGCGGTCTCCCACTCGGTCATGAGCGAGGGGTCGGCCATGATGGAAGCAGCGGCGGTAAGGTCCTGACCCAGCTTTTGGCCGTAACCAAAGGCGTTGGCAAACTGGACGAGCGAGTTGGCGCCGATCTCGTTGGCCACCTGGCCAAAGACGACGTTGGACGACACGGCAAAGGCCTGTTGCAGGCTGATGGTACCGTAGCTCTCGTTGGCGTAATTGGTGACCGGCGCGTTGCCGATATCCATGGAGCCGGGCGCCTGGTACGTGCTGGTAAGGCTGGCGGTGCCGGTTTCGAGCGCCGCGGAGAGTGTGACGACCTTAAAGGTCGAGCCCGGGGTATAGAGAGCGTCCATGGCGCGGTCGTACATGGAGCCGTCCTCGCCACCGCCCGACTGCATCAGGGCATCGATGTTGGTGTTGTCATAGGTGGGCGAGCTTGCGCATGCGAGGACCGCGCCGGTGCGCGGATCCATAACCACCACAGCACCCTTAAAGCCCTTGAGTGCCTGCTCGGCAGCCGTCTGGATGCGCGAGTCGATGGTGAGCTTGGCGGTGTTGCCCGGTTGGTTTTGGCCCGCGAGCGACGCGAGGGCGTTGTCCCAGCTGGAGTAATCCTTGGAGCCGGTGAGCGTTTCGTTCATGACGCTCTCGACACCAGCGGTGCCGTACTGCTGGCTTACATAGCCCACCACGTGAGCGGCCATGTTTCCGTTGGGGTAGGAGCGGGCGTAGGTGCCGTCTTCCTGTTGCAGTGACTCGGCCAGCGTCACGCCGTCGGACGTGATGATGGAGCCGCGCTGGATGTACTTGGAGCGGGCGATGGTGTGGTTGTTGGTCGGCATGTCCTGATAGTCCTTGGCCTTGATGACCTGGACATAGGTGAGGTTGCCGATAAGGATGGCGAATAGTGCCGTAAAGGCGAGCACGGCGCGGGTCAGTCGATTGGCGAGCGCCACGCGGCCGAGCACACCGGATTCGGGCGTGTCGAGCAGGCGACGGCGCATGCGCGAGCCGGCGGAGTGGCTGGCCGCGGTTGTGCGAAGACGAAGTGGCGAAGCGCGTGCCAGCCGGGGAGGCCGCCGAGGCGACCTGGTCGTCGGTGATGGCGGCCATGGTGCCAGTGCCGGTGAGCTCGGCCTCGCGACCGGTTGCCTCGTCACCGGCGCGCAGCAAAAGCGCGACGATGATAAAGCTTGCCAGCAGCGAGGAGCCGCCCTGGCTCATAAAGGGCAGGGTGACGCCGGTCAGCGGGATCAGGCGGGTAACGCCGCCAACGATCAAGAACGCTTGGAAGCTGATGGCGGCCGTAAGACCAGTGGCGCTAAAGGCGGCAAGGTCGGACTTGGCACGGGCCGCCGTGGTCAGGCCACGTACGGCAAAGAGCATAAACAGGATAAGAACGGCGCCACCGCCCAAAAGGCCCATCTCCTCGCCGATAGCCGAGAAGATAAAGTCGGACTCGACGACGGGGATGTTGTTGGCCATGCCGTTGCCAATGCCGACGCCAACAAGGCCGCCGTCGGCCAGCGAGAAGAGGGACTGGACAATCTGGTAGCCCTGACCCTGCGCGTCCTTAAAGGGATCGGCCCAGATCTGGAAACGCACCTGGACGTGCGACAGGAACTTGTAGGCGCCCACGGCCCCCACGGCCAAGAGCGCAAGGCCGATGATGACATACGAGAAGCGACCCGTGGCAACGTAGAGCATCAGCAAGAAGATGGTGTAGAACAGCAAGGCCGAGCCCAGGTCACGTTCGAAGACAACGACGAGCAGGCATACACCCCAGACTGCGAACAGCGGCAGCAGCAGGCGCAGACGCGGAATCTTAAGACCCAAGATCTTGCGGTTGGAGATAGAGAGCAGCTCGCGGTTTTCGGCCAGGTAACCGGCTAGGAACAGCACGATAAAGACCTTGGCGAACTCGCCGGGCTGAATGGTGAACCCGGCGATGCGAATCCACAGTTTGGAGCCCGAGATCGTGGTGCCGATAAAGATAGGCAGCATCAGCAAGATGATGCCGATGATGCCAAAGGTGTACTTGTAGCGCATGACCACGTCGAGGTTTTTGACTAGTGCAAGCGTACCTACCATCAACGCCACCGAGATAAACAGGATGACGAGCTGCGAGATGGCGAGCGTGGGCGCCAAGCGCGTCACAAACGTGATGCCAATGCCCGAAAGCACAAAGACGATGGGCAGGATGGCCGGGTCGGCGCCGGGTGCCAGAATGCGTACGGCGATATGCGCCGCGGCGAAGGCGGCAAAGAGACCGATCGGAACGGCAAGTGTCTCAAACGAGATAGCGGCGCCTGCGGTGAGCACGTACATCGCATACAGCAGGATGACGGGGAACGCCGAGGCGATGAGTAAGAGCAGTTCGGTATTACGGCGACTCATAAGCGGCACTCCCTTTCTAATTCTTATCGGAGGCTTCGGCCTCGGCGGACTGTTCGGCGGTTTTCTCGGAATTCGATTCGGAGGTCGAACCCTGGTCGGTGTTATTGCGGATCGTTTGCGCGTCGATCACCTGACGGGTCTGCTCCTCGTCGATCTGATGGCGGTATTTGGAGATGGTGTCCTGCGCATCGTCGATGCCCGTCTGCTGAATACCCGCCTTCAGGCGATTTTGCGTGTCTTCGGGCAGGTCGGACAGTTTGATGCTGGTCGTGCTGTCGAGCCAGTGCAGCTTAAGGCCGAGTGGCTTGCCGGGAATGCCCCGGTAGACCGCGACGGTGTCCTTGTAGGTGCCCAGATAGTACGAGCCGGTGATGCCCGCGTAGGCCCAGATGGCTGCCGCCAGCACAAAGGCGATGCCCAGGACGGTGGCAATGGTGATGTTACGGCGGCGGACGCGCTTTGCCTCGCGCATGACGCCATCGTCGACCAGGTCAACGACAACCACGGTGACGTTGTCGTGCCCGCCGGCGACCAGTGCCGCGTCAACAAGGTTGTCGACGCAAATCTGTGCGGTGGAGGACTGTGTGGCGATGTTTTCGATATCGCTATCGGGAATCATGCTCGACAGACCGTCCGAGCACAGGATCAGGCGGTCGCCTTCCTCGATATGCAGGGTAAAGTGGTCGGCATACATGGCGGGATCCGAGCCCAGCGCGCGGGTGATGACTGAGCGGTTGGGGTGGACGCGAGCCTCGTCTGCCGTAATCTCGCCGGCGTCCACGAGCTCCTCCACATAGGAGTGGTCGCGGGTCACGCGAATGAGCGTGCCCTCGTGGAGCAGATAGGCGCGCGAGTCGCCCACGTGGGCGATAGCGAGCATGTCGTTTTCGATATAGGCGCAGGTTGCCGTGCAGCCCATGCCGGGCTTGCCAAGCCCGTTGAGCGCAGCCTCGATGACCGCTGCGTTTGCAGCTTCGACGGCGGCCGCCAGTCGTGCGGCGTCGGCTGCCTGCGGCGCTGTCTTGGCAATGGTCTCGACGGCGATGGAGGAGGCTACCTCACCGGCGGCGTGGCCGCCCATGCCGTCGCATACGCAAAAGAGCGGCGATTGCACCAGATAGGAGTCTTCGTTATGCGGGCGCACACAGCCAACATCGGAGCGGGCGCCCCACATGAGCTGCGTGGTCGTGCCGGCGTCGTAGGTCGAGTCAGTCTCGATGCGCTCGTCGGTCAGCGGCTCAAAACTCATGGTCGAGCCGGGATCTTTGAGCTTTGCCTCCACGGCCGCGACATCGCTCTCGGCGGTGTCGCCGGGGGAGACGGTGTCGGCATCGTTGCTCGGGTCGTCGACGTTAGGCGTGGCGGGCTCTTCGGTTGTACGGTCGACAGGCTCGTCGTCTTGCGGGGCGACGGCTGCGGACTCGGGCGTCGCGAGATGCGCGGGCGTGCTGCGGGGCTGGGAGACATCCTCCGTCGTTGCTGCGGGCACGTCTTCGGCCACAGGCTGCATGGCTTCGGGCGCCGATGCGACCGCGGGGGAGGGAGCCGCCGCAGGTTCCGGTGCAGATGCGGGTTCGGGCGCTGCGGCGGGTGCTGGAGCTACGGGAAACACCGGTGCTGCGGGCTCGGGAGCCGCAAATACCGCAGAGCTCTCGGTAATCGCCGTGGCGACGGGCTCGGCAAAGTGAGCCGGTGCGGGTGTGTCTTGCGGGACTGCGGGCTGCTCGGCAGCGACGTGCGCGCCGATGGGGGCGTTACCGTCGTCGGCGTTGTCCTTGGCATCCTCATCGTCGGCCAGCGTCGGATATTCTTGCGTTACATGCGAAAGAGGCAGGGAGAACACGGTGTCCTCGGGCTCCACGGGCGCAGGGCCCGTCGGGGCGGCATGAGCCGGCGCGGTCGCGGGGGCGGCCGACGTCTCTGGCATGGTTGCGGACTTGTTCTCCTCGTCGATCATCGACGGTTCACCTTCATGACCACGTCGCCAATCTGGACTTCGTCGCCCTCGCGCAGCGTTGCGGGTTCCACCAGCTGGCGGCCGTTGACGAGCGTGCCGTTAAGCGAGTTGAGGTCCTCGATAATAAGTGCCGGACCCTGCAGCGAAAAACGCGCATGCGAGGCCGAGACAAACGGTTCGTTGATGCAGATGTCCGACGACGGCGAACGGCCGACGATGACGGGACCGAGCATATCCACGTGGATGCCGCGGATGCCGCGCGGGCCCTTGTCCACATCGATCGTCCAGATGGCCGAGTCGCGGCGCTGGCCGCGGACGAGCCCCACGCCGGTCTTCATGACGGCAAACAGGAAGATATAAAGCAGGACGACCAGGACGATGCGGCCTGCAAACAGGACGATATCGATGTTCATAAGCGACTATCCCCTAAATTCGAACGTGCTCAGGCCAAACGTCAGCAGGTCGCCGTTGCGCAGCGGGCAGCGCGTGATGCGACGGTTGTTGACGAGCGTGCCGTTGGTGGAGTTGAGGTCCTCGATCGACCAGTCCGAGCCGGTAAAGGTGAGCTGGGCATGACGGCGCGACACGTTGGGGTCGCGCAGGGCGATGTCGGAAACCGAGCGCTCGCGACCGATGGTCACCTGTGCGGAGGTGATGGCGTGGCTCTCGCCGCTCACGACGTCGACGAGCTGGGCGAGCGGACGCTGCGGGGCGCGAGAGCTTGCCATGTTGGAGGCGATGCTGGCTGCGGCGCCAAGGCCAGCGGCGGCGCCGGTCGCGGCGGCTCCGCCCATGCCGGCAAGCGCGTCGCGCGAGACGGTTTGGGGCACGGGGATGGGTGCGGCGGCGGGATCGGGCATATTGGGCGCAAAGGGGTCGGCCACGGCAAGCGGGTCGGGAGTGGCAGCACGAGGTTGCGGGCGGTGGTGCCGCGGTGAAAGCGCA
>UQNG01000061.1:0-14704 GCA_900542335.1 uncultured Collinsella sp. | reverse complement strand
GGTCGCCTGCTCGGACAGTCCTGACTCGCACGGAGAGCACATTAAGTGCTCTCCGGCTCGTGCGGAACTCGCGACCGACCAAATACCAAAGCCCTCGGAACTTAGGATACATGGTTGGAGTCGCTCTACTGCAAAATTTATCGGTCTGTGACCTATTCCATGTCCCAGGTCCGCTCATCTTCACCACCGTTTAAATAAAAAAGAAGTACCGGTTGGAGCCGGTACTTCTTTTGGTGCGTTTTTATTTGGCTGTGGCTTTTCTTGTTAGCTTACAGGCCACAGGCTGCTTTGAGTTCTTCGACTCGGTCGGTTTTCTCCCAGGTGAAGTCGGGGTCTTCGCGGCCAAAGTGACCGTAGGCTGCCGTCTTTTCGTAGATGGGGCGGCGCAGGTCCAGGTCGCGGATGATGGCGCCCGGGCGCAGGTCGAAGGTCTTCTCCACGGCCTCGACAATCTTGTCCTCGGCAACATGTGCGGTGCCAAAGGTGTCGACCATGATCGACAGCGGCTTGGATACGCCGATGGCGTAGGCCAGCTCGACTTCGCAGCGGTCGGCAAGGCCGGCGGCGACGACGTTCTTGGCGACCCAGCGAGCTGCGTATGCGGCGGAGCGGTCGACCTTGGTGCAGTCCTTGCCGCTAAAGGCGCCGCCGCCGTGACGGCCGTAACCGCCGTAGGTGTCGACGATGATCTTGCGGCCGGTTAGGCCCGTGTCGCCCATGGGGCCGCCCACGACAAAGCGACCGGTGGGGTTCACGTAGATATCGGCGTTGTCCCACGGCATGTTCTCGGCAGCCATGACAGGCGAGATGATATGCTCGATGAGGTCGTCCTTGATCTTGCCCATGTCTTCGATCTCGGCAGCGTGCTGCGTGGAGATGACGATGGTCGTGACCTCGACGGGCTTGCCGTCCTCGTAGCGCACGGTGACCTGGGTCTTGCCGTCGGGGCGCAGGTAGGGCAGAGTGCCGTCGTGGCGCACGGCGGCCAGGCGCTCCGCCAGGCGGCTTGCCAGGTAGTGCGGCATCGGCATGAGGGTTTTGGTCTCGTTGGAGGCGTAGCCGAACATCATGCCCTGGTCGCCGGCGCCGATCAGGTCGATCGGGTCGGTGGTGGCGCCGGTCTGGGTCTCAAATGACTCGTCGACGCCCTGGGCGATATCGGGTGACTGCTCGTGGATGAGGCTCATAACGCCGCAGGTATCGCAGTCAAAACCGAACTTTGCGCGATTGTAGCCAATGCGGCGGATAACGCCACGGGCAATTTCCTGCACATCGACGTAGGCCTGGGTGCGGATCTCGCCGGTGACGATGACGGTACCGGTGGTCACGAGGGTCTCGCAGGCGCAGCGGACGTTTTCCACGTTGGCGGGCACGCCGTTGGGCGCAATATAGCCCTGCTCCTGCAGCTCTATTTCTTTGGCGAGGATTGCGTCGAGGACGGCATCGCTGATCTGGTCGGCGATCTTATCGGGATGGCCTTCGGTCACCGACTCCGACGTAAACACAAAGGACCCGTGTTGGGGTGGGATGGAACGAAGTTCTTCTGACATGATTGTCCTTTCAAAAACGCGTCCCGGCGACCGTTACCATTCCGCCAGGCTCTGTATGCAAGGGCACATCATAGCGCGTAAATCCAACATTCACACCCTTTCCGCACCTACTCATTGGGGACAGACTTAAATGGCCAGTCGGGTGCTCATTGGGTAGTCATTTAAGTCTGTCCCCAATGAGTAGGTCGGTGCCCTTTGTGCGGATGTTGCGTTGATGCTTTATACTAGTGCGGTTAGACATCCATCCTGCAATCGAGGAGATTTCCATGGCATCAGACGTTCGCGTCCGCTTTGCACCCTCACCGACGGGCAAGCTGCACATCGGCGGCGCCCGCACCGCTATCTATAACTGGGCTTTTGCCCGCGCAAACGGCGGCACGTTCATCCTGCGCATCGACGACACCGACCCCACCCGTTCCACCGACGAGAACACGCAGATCATTCTGCGCGCCATGCGTTGGCTGGGTCTTGACTGGGACGAGGGTCCCGAGGTGGGCGGTGACTTTGGTCCCTATGCCCAGACCGAGCGCCTGGACCTGTACAAGCAGGCCGCCCAGCAGCTCTGGGACGAGGGCAAGGCCTATCCCTGCTTCTGCACCAAGGAGCAGCTCGAGGCCGATCGCAAGGCCGCTCAGGAGCGCAAGGACCCCTTCCAGGGCTATCAGCGCCGCTGCCGCGATCTCGATCCCGAGGAGGCCCGCCGCCGCATCGAGGCCGGCGAGCCCTACGTCCTGCGCATCAAGGTGCCCGAGGACCGCGGCGACGTCGTCATCCACGACGCCGTTCATGGCGAGGTGACCTTCGACGCCAAGGAGCTCGACGACTTTGTCATCTTCCGCTCCGACGGCACGCCCACGTACAACTTCGCGACCGTCGTCGATGACGCCATGATGAAGATCACCCACGTCATCCGCGGCGACGACCACCTTTCCAACACCCCGCGCCAGGTCATGGTCTACGAGGCCCTCGGCGCGCCCGTGCCCACGTTCGCCCATATTTCCATGATTCTGGGCGCTGACGGCAAGAAGCTTTCCAAGCGCCATGGCGCCACCTCGGTGGAGGAGTACCGCGACGCGGGTTACCTGCCCGACGCGTTCGTCAACTACCTGGCGCTGCTTGGCTGGTCGCTCGACGGCGAGACCACGATCATCCCGCGCGATGTCCTGGCCAGCAAGTTCTCGCTTGACCGCATTTCCAAGAACCCGGCGACCTTCGATCCCAAAAAGCTCGACTGGGTCAATGCCGAGTACATCAACGGCATGTCCGACGCTCAGTTTGCCGACGAGATCATGGTCCCCGAGCTGCACGAGGCGGGCCTCATCGAGGGTAACGTCGAGTACGGCGAGGACTGGATCGACGCGCTTGCCGCCATCGTCAAGCCGCGCACCAAGATGCCGGCCGACGCCGTGACCGTCGCCGCCCCCATCTTTGCCACGGCCGAGACGCTCGAGTATGACGAGAAGTCCGTCAACAAGGGCCTGGCCAAGGAGGGCATGGGTGCCATTCTGGACGCCGCCAAGGCCGCGCTCGAGGGTGTTACCGAGTGGTCGGCCGCCGACATCGACGCTGCGCTTGAGCCGCTGCCCGAGCAGATGGACCTCAAGAAGCGCGCGGTATTCCAGGCCGTGCGCGTCGCCGTCTGCGGCAACATGGTGAGCCCCCCGCTGGGCGAGACCATGGCGCTCGTCGGCCGCGACGACTGCCTGGCGCGTATCGACCGCGCCCGCACGATGGCGCTGTAACAGTCGTGTAAACGCATGTATCCGAGCCCCGCTCACCACGAGTGGGGCTCTTGTTTCTAAAGACGTATGGGATGGGAGGTACAGAGACCATGGCCGAGCAACTGTCACTGTTTGGTTCGCCTGAACCGGAGGAAGCTCCGAAGTCCGCGGCCCCTGCCGCCGCCCCGGCGCAGCCCGATTTCGCACCCGAACCCATCGCCGCCTACTCGAGCGTGGTCCTCGACATTCCCACTCGTGCGCTGTCCGAGCCGTTTGCCTACGGTATTCCACAGTCTCTCGCCATCGAGGCGCAGGTCGGCTCCACCGTCCTGGTCCACTTTGGCAACCGTGCGGCTGCTGGCTATATTGTCGATATTGCGTCTGAGCTGGGCGAGCTGCAAGGCAACAACGCCCTCGACCCCTCGTGCATCAAGCCCATCGAGGCCATCATCAGCAAACCGCTCTTTGGCGCCGAGGCCGCCCGCATTGCGCGTTGGATGAGCCGCGAGTATGTCGCGACGCTTTCCGAATGCCTGCGCCTGTTCTTGCCTCCTGGCGGCAGCCCGCGGGTCGTGAAGGGTGATGACGGGGCGTGGACGGTCGAGCGTCCTGCCGTCAAGCCTATTCAAAACCGCTGGGTCATGCTCACGCCTGAGGGTTTCGACTATACGCCGCCCAAGACTGCCGTTTGCCAACGCCAGCTCATCGAGGCGCTTCAGTGCGGCCCGGTCACGACGCGCGATCTTAACTTGCTCTACAACAACATGTCGGCGACCATCAAGGCGCTCGAAAAACGCGGCGTCGTGGTGGTGGAGGAGCGCCGCGCCTGGCGTGGCTGCAGCGAGCAGACCACGTTGTCCTCGGCAAGCGGCAAGGCGCCGGTCGCGCTCACGGACGGCCAGCAGAAGGCGCTCGCGCAGATTGAACGCGCCCGCCTTGACGCCCACGGCGACGTGGTCCTTGTCGATGGCGTCACCGGATCCGGTAAAACCGAGGTCTACCTCTCCGCTATCGAGCGTGTGCTCGCGGCCGGTCGCTCGGCCTGCGTGCTCGTGCCCGAGATCTCGCTGACGGCCCGGCCCGTCGGCCGCTTCCGCTCGCGCTTCGGTGAGACGGTCGCGGTCTTCCACTCGCGCCTTTCGGCCGGCGAGCGTCTGGACCAGTGGGATATGGTCGCCAGTGGTGCCGCGCGCGTGGTCGTCGGCGCGCGTTCGGCACTCTTTTGCCCGCTCAGCGACCTGGGCCTCATCATCATCGACGAGGAGCACGAGACCAGCTACAAACAGGGCTCCAGTCCGCGCTACCATGCGCGCGAGGTGGCGGCCGAGATTGCGCGCCGCTATCGCTGCCCACTCGTGCTGGGCTCGGCTACGCCTTCTGCCGAGGCCCTCGACCGCTGTCGCCGCGGCACGTACAACGGTGTCACCTGGACGCGCGTCGAGATGCCCGAGCGCCCGGGACACGCCGTGCTACCCACGGTCCGCATTGCCGACCTGCGCCGCGAGTTTTCGCACGGCAGCCGTTCCATGTTCTCAAAACCGCTGATGAAAGGCTTGGAACGCGTGGTCGAGCGCCGCGAGAAGGCCGTGCTGCTGCACAACCGCCGCGGCTTTGCGCCGTTTTTGATGTGCCGTGAGTGCGGCTGCGTTCCCACCTGCAACCACTGTTCCACCGCGCTCACATATCACGAGCGCACGCATACGCTGCAGTGCCATACCTGCGGTTCGTCCTGGCGCGTGCAACCCTATCCGGCGCCCTCGAGCCGCTGTCCCAAATGCGGCAGCCGCTATCTGGCAAAAATGGGCCTGGGCACGCAGCAGATCGAGGACGCGCTGCACCAGATGTTGCCCGACGACGTCGCCATCATTCGCATGGACGCCGATTCCACGCGCGGCAAGGACGCGCACAAAAAGCTGCTCGAGCAGTTCGATGCCGCCGATTGCGCGGTGCTGCTGGGCACCCAGATGATCGCCAAGGGCCTCGACTTTCCCGAGGTCACACTCGTGGGCGTGGTCAATGCCGACTTTGCGCTAAAGTTGCCCGATTTTAGAGCAGGGGAGCGCGCCTACGATTTGCTGGAGCAGGTCGCGGGCCGTGCCGGACGCGGCGATCGCCCCGGCGAGGTCATCATTCAGACGTACCTGCCCGAGGACCCTGTCATTCGCGCCGTTGCCGAGCACGACCGTTCGATCTTTACCGACTACGACCTGGACCAGCGTCGTGACGCGCTGTATCCGCCCTTCGTGCGTCTGGTCAACATTTTGGTGTGGTCTGCAAGCCGCGACGATGCGCAGGATTATATCGGGCGCATCGCAAAGCTGCTCAAGCGCCGATGGCATGCCGCCGCTCCCGACTTTTTGCGGTCGGGCAGCGCGGTGCCGCAGGTGCTGGGTCCGGCTTCGTGTGTAATCGAGAGAGCAAAGGACCGTTATCGCTTCCATCTGCTTGTGAAGTCGCCGGTAGGGTACCATATCTCTGATGATATCGACGCCTGCCTCAAAGAGGTGGGCTCCGTGCGCGGCGTGAGCGTGAGCGTTGACGTCGACGCCTATGATTTGATGTAACAACCCGAAAGGATGGCCATGGAAGCCAACGGAATCGTACTGTCGCCCGACCCTCGTCTGCGCCAGGAGTGCGCCGTCATCGAGGAGATCACCCCGGCGATCGAGGCGCTTGCCGAGAAGATGAAGAAGATGATGTTCGACAATGGCGGTTGCGGCCTGGCCGCCCCGCAGATCGGTGAGCTCATTCAACTCGTCACGATCGACTGCGATTACAGCGACAAGAACGACTATGACCCGTATGTGCTCATCAACCCTGTCATTGTTGAGCAGAGCGACCATCTGGTGCCGTTTAGCGAGGGCTGCCTTTCCATCCCTGGCATTAGCTGCGAGATCGAGCGTCCCGACCATGTCGTCGTCGAGGCATATGATTTGGACGCCAACCAGATTCGCTACGAGGCCTCGGGCGATCTGTTCTGCGTGTGCCTGCAGCACGAGATCGATCACCTGCACGGCAACACCATGTTCGAGCGACTCAAGCCCATGCAGAGGCTCAAGGCCGTCAAGGAGTACCAGGACGCCCTGGCCCGCGGCGCTCGACCGGGCGAGACGGAGTAGGTCGCACCGTCCCCGGGGCTCCCGCCTATATCATCCCGTGCTCAAACATTCTCGCTGCGCTGCGAAACTGCGCGTAGCGAATGCGGGGGACGGTGTAGGCGGGCGCCCCGGGGACTACGTTGACGCTGCCTGTCTCGCTCGGGTGCCATCGGGCCAGGGAGGGGCGTCATCTCTGATAATTGCTTTGTTGGGAGGGCTGCTTTTATGCGGCTCTTTCTTTGTTTTTGGGTATATTTGTTCTTGTTGAATTGTTATTGCGGATGGGCTGGGTACTTGGCTTTCCGCTGTTATTTGTAGCCGTCTCGGCTTTGGTTGAGGGGAGACGTCCTTTATGCGTATTGTGTTTATGGGTACGCCTGATTTTGCTGTGCCTTCGCTGACTTCGCTTGTTGAGGCCGGGAATGAGATTGCGCTTGTCATTACTCGTCCCGATGCTGTTCGTGGGCGTGGTAAGAAGCTTGAGCCTTCTCCTGTTAAGGCCAAGGCGCTTGAGCTGGGGTTGCCGGTTGTTGAGGCCAATCGTATGACGCCCGAGGTTGTCGAGTCGCTTCAGGCTGCGCAGGCTGATATATTCTGCGTGGCTGCCTATGGCTGCATTTTGCCCGATGAGGTGCTGCATATGGCGCCGCTTGGTATTGTGAATGTTCATGCTTCGCTGCTGCCGCGTTGGCGTGGCGCCGCTCCCATTCAGCGTGCGATTCTTGCTGGTGATGAGGTTGCCGGCGTTTCCATTATGCGTATTGGGCATGGCGTGGATACCGGCGCTTATTGTGCGCAGGCCTCGACATCTGTCGCCGGCAAGCATGCCGAGGCACTGACGATGGAGCTTGGCGAGCTGGGCGGTAAGCTGCTGGCCGATACGCTGCCCTCGCTTGCCGATTACACAGCGGTGTGGACCGAGCAGGATGAGTCGCTCGTCACGCATGCTGCCAAGATTTCCAAGCAGGAGATGCGTCTGGATCCGCAGATGGCGGCGCTCGATTGCGTGCGTCACGTGTTGGCTTCGTCCGACACTGCACCCGCTCGCTGCGTGATTGCCGGTAAGTCGGTTCGCGTGCTCGATGCTGCGCTGGCGGATGTGTCGCTTGGCGAGGGCGCTGTTGCCGTTAAGAGCAAGCGTGTCTACCTGGGACTTTCCGATGGTGCGGTCGAGCTGCTTGAGGTTAAGCCCGATGGCAAGCACGCTATGGCTGCTTCTGCCTGGGCTGCCGGCCTGCAGGGCGCCGATCTGACGTGGGGTGCTTTGTCATGAGCAAGCTTTCCCCCGCGCGCAAGCTCGGGCTCGATGTGCTGATGGAGGCCGATCGTCGCGGCATGTATGCGCGCGACGTGCTCTCTGCCCGCGCTACGGCCAAGGCCATCGACAAGCGCGATTCCGCGTTTGCCGCTCGCCTGGCGCTGGGCGTTGCCGCGACGCAGGGCATTTTGGATGAGCTGCTCGATCAGTTTCTCGATAAGCCCAAAAAGGTCGCGCCGCGCGTTCGCATGGCGCTTCGCATCTCGGCCTTCGAGATGCTCTACCTGCATACCCCGGGTCGCGTTGCCGTGAGTCAGGGCGTTGAGCTGGTTCGTAGCGGCGCTAAATCGGCTGCCGGTCTGGCGAACGCCGTACTGCATAAGGTCGCGGACAACGTCGAGGACTTTGCCACTGCGGCGGATGCCGATGAGTCCGAGCGCCGATTGGTTCGCCTGTCTCGCCTGATGGGCATGCCGCGCTGGCTGTGCGCTCGCATTATGGCCTCGTTCGATACGCCCGAGGGAGCGCTCAACTTTGCCGGAAATCTGGCGCCCGCGCCGCTCGCTTTGCACGAGAACGCCTTTGCAACCAAGCCTGATCCGTACCTATCGCAGCTTGTGGCGCCGGTGTTTCCGGGCTGCCATGCGCCGGTCGATTCGCAAGCTACGGTTGCGTCGGGTGTGTTTGAACGCGCGGCGGCCGTGGCCTCGGACCTTAACGCTCAGCTCATCGCTACTGCGGCTACTCGTCCCGGGCGCTGCCTAGAGATTGGCGCCGGTCGTGGTACCAAGACGTATGTGATGATGTGCCAGGCTAAGCGTGCCGGCTACGACCGTCAGCACACTGCACTCGATTTGCACGATCGCAAGTGTGACCAGAATCTCGCGCGCCTGCATAAGGCGGGTATCAAGGGCGTTCGTACCGTCTCGGGTGATGCATGCGAGCTCGATGCGGTCCTCACGTCGTTCGATGCCATGCTTGGTAAACCCGTTCTGTTCGATACAGTGTTTATCGATGCCCCATGCTCGGGTACCGGCACCATGCGCCGTCATCCTGAGATTCCGTGGCGCTTGACCGAAAAGGACGTGACGGTTGAGCTTCCTAAACTGCAGCTGACGATGCTCAAGGAAGCCGCCGCGCGCGTGGCTGCCGGCGGTGAGCTTATCTATGCCACCTGCTCGGTTTTTGCTGAGGAGAACACTCAGGTCGTGGATGCCTTCCTGGCTTCTCCCGAGGGTGCCGGCTTTACCGTGGCGCCGCTCTCCGAAGCCCAGATTCTGCAGCTCACCGAGTTTGCCCAAGCTAAGAAACTCGTCTCCGTCCGCCAGAACGCTCGAGGCCTCTTCCAAAGCGTGCCGGTAAACGCCGACTCCTACGACGGCCACTTCTGCGCCCGCCTGGTCCACAAGTAACAACTAAGTTGCGGTGAAATAGGGATTGAATATCGGCTTCTGCCCGCCAAACAGTCCTTATTTCACCGCAACTCATAAGGATGATTTTTCTGGGACTGGGATTAATAAATCGGATATGAAAGTAAGCGGTTGGGTTTGGTAAGTTTCTGGATGCATGAACCGCTCGCAGATTTGATATTGAGGGGTTAAAATGATCGATCTTAATAGTGACAAGATTGACAATCCTGAAGATAATACTCAGGAAAATGAAGAGGTTGAGAATTCTTCGATTAAAAAGCGAGTAATTATTGGTGCCGGTATTGTTGCTCTGCTTATTGCTGGTTGTGTCGGTGGTTATGCTGGTTACAATTACAAGCAAGCATGTAGTGAACATAATCAGCAGGTTGAAGTTTTGTATTCAAAGGCTAGCGATAATGTTGCTGCCTTTAAGGCTGATCCTGGGTTACTAACTTTTGAGCAACGTCTTGATACCATTAAAAATGCTCAAAATAATAAAGAGATTTTGAATAAAGAAATCTCTAATGACAGTTTTAAGTATGCGGATGGCACTTCCCCTGATTGGACGAAGTTGCTCAATAAATACGATTCCATTATTAAAGACTGTCGTAATGCTCAAAATGATGAGTGGAATACTTCTGTAACTGACCATGTTAATTTTGATGTAAATTCTACTGAAGATACTGACTCTCTCCAACAGCATATTAATAGCCTCAATGGTCTTCTTAATGATATTTCTAATAAAGATAATCAGAAGCTTATTTTTGAAGATGCCAAAAAGGATTCTAATCTGTTCATTGATCAAATCAATGAACAGATTAGTCGATATCAAACTCGTATTGATGATGTAAATAAGGCAAAAGCAGAGGCTGAGGCGAAGACTCAAGAGGAAGTGGCGCAGACTCAGCAGCAGGCTTCTCAGCAAAATAATTATTCCAACAATTCTTATAGCGGTAATAATTATTCTGGTGGAAGCGGCTATTCGGGAGGCTCCTCTAACGGCGGCGGTAAAGTAGTCATTAAAACTCTGGATGTTTATGACGAAAATGGCAATTATGTGGGGTCTACTCATTGGTATAGCGATGGTACCTGTGACGATCCCTATTCTGCTGGTATGGGCGGATTTTAAAATATGCTAATTATTAAAAATTAATTAGCTACCTATAGCGCAAAGAAGCGGCCCCGCGATCGGAGTTGATCGCGGGGCCGCTTGTCACTAGTGGTTATGCGGGCAGTTGGCGCAACAGCCGCTGGTGGCGCTGGTGCTGGAGCCGCCACTGCGCTGGTCGGTGTTGTAGAAACCGCTGCCGTCGAACTTAATGCCGCTGGCCGAGAACGTCTTGGATGCCGGGGCACCGCAGCTGGGGCATACGACCTCGGGCGTCTCGGTCATGGGATGCTCAACCTCAAACACGTTGCCGCAGCTCGTGCACTTGTAATCGTAGCGCGCCATAATACTTCCTTTTCAGCACAAAGCGGGCAGATCACTCTGCCCGCAAAAATTCAAACAGCTGTAACTGTACCCTATATCGTGGGTTTTATCACGCTTCGCCCCAGAATCTATGCGTGCTGCGCAGGAGCTTCGCAGTTTTCTTTTCGGCCGCCACAATGTCGGTTTCCTGCGCCTGCCATGTCCAGTTGCCTGTGGCCACACCCGGCACGTTCATACGTGCATCGTCGCCCAGCCCCAGTATGTCCTGCAGCGGCATCATAACGAGCGGAGCATCGCTTGCCAGGGCATCGCCCATGAGCTCGCTTGCCAATGCAATGCCGCTCGGCTCGTCGCCGCCCGCAAATGAATGCGTGCACCAGCCGGCGAGCGTCGAGGTGTCGTGCGTCGAGGTGTACAGGATCTTGCCCGGTGTGGGATGAATTCCGCAGCGAACGTCGTAATCGCTAAACTCCAGCACGTCCATGCCGGGGAAGCCGCAGGTCGAAGCCATCGCACGAACGCCAGGCGTCAGATAGCCCAGATCCTCGGCGATAAAGTTGAGCGGACCCAGTTCGTCGTAGGCCGTCTGGAACAGGTCTTTGCCCGGTCCCGCCAGCCAGCGGCCGTCGGCACAGGCCTTGCCGGCAGGGATGCTAAAGTAGCTGTGGAAGCCCAGGAAGTGGTCCAAGCGCACACGGTCGTAGAGCGCGAACGCACGACGCAGGCGATCCATCCACCAGCTATAGCCGTTCTGTTTCATGTGATCCCAGCGGAAGGTGGGGTTTCCCCACACTTGCCCCTCGGGCGCAAAGTTGTCGGGCGGCGCGCCCGAAATTTCAATCGCCTTGCCGGTGTCGGATAGCCAGAAGTTTTCGGGCTCGCTCCACGCGTCGGCCGAATCGTCCGAGACATACATGGGGATATCGCCGATGACCTCGATGCCCTTCTTGTGTGCATAGTTCATAAGCTCGCACCAGGCAAGGTCAAAGCGATACTGCATGTACGCCTGCAGCTCGGCCTCGTCGTGGAATCGCTTGTCATCGATCAGGTACTCGTTGTAGCGCGCGACATCCGCCGGCCAATCGTGGCGCGACAGTCCCTCAAAGTGCTTCTTTACCGCCATGTAGACGCAGTACTTCTCGAGCCAGTCGGCGTTGCGATGTTTAAACGCCGTGTACAGCGGGTCGGCATCCTCGCCGCCGCGGGTCTTCCAGGTGACGAAGTCGGCGGCCAGCTCCTCGTGGCTCTCGGGCAGCAGGTCGATATTGCCTGCAAAGGCCGAAGGACCGGCGTAGGGGGAGCGGAAGAAGTCCGTCGGGTTGACGGGAAGGACCTGCCAGTAGCGCATGCCCATGGCGGCCAGGTGGTCGATAAAACGACGCGTGGGCGCACCGATTGTGCCGGGCTTGCCGTCATCGGTCGGCACCGAGGTGATGTGGCATACGACGCCCGCGCCGTGGTCGAGCGGCTCCTGCAGGCGCTTCTCGGCATGGTGATAGATGATCGAAGAGCCCAGCGGGTACAGGTCGAGCGTGACGGTACCGTTGTGGATTTCGCACTCGTGGCCGCTGATCACGTCGCTTGCGCATTCGCCGAGCGCCGGAATCGTCACGCAGTGCGAATTGCGCAGGCTGCGGTTGATGATAACCGTCGCGGCCTCGCCGTCTTTGCCCGTGCGGGTGTAGGCCAAGACGTCGTCGTTGAGCGCAAAGGCCTTGATCTCGCCATCGACCATAAACGGTAACGCGCGGCGAATGGCAGATGCGTTCTTAACGATGGCTAGCGTATCGAAGTCGTGGAGTTGGTCCTTGGTCGGCAGGGTGCGGCGGTTGCCCGGATCGGTGAGGCCCTCCAAGCCGTACTCGTCGCCATAATAGATCGAGGGCACGCCTGGGAAGGTCATCTGCATGAGCGTTGCCAACCAAAAGCGGCTCTTGGCCAGGCCCATGGAGTTCTCGTCCAGGCGCCACTTGCTGCGCTCGCTCTCGGGCAGCTGCGACTCGTCGGGGCCGCCGCCGAGCACCGAGATGATGCGCGGACGGTCGTGGCTCGAAAGCAGATTGAGCGCGCAGGCCAGTGCCTCGCGCGGGTAGTTCTCGCGCAGGGTCTCGATATCCTCGGCAGCCTGGTAGGCGTTTTTGTAGCCCATCAAAAAGCCGATGACCATGTCGCGGAAGGGGTAGTCCATGGCAGAGTCGAGCTCGGAGCCCTGCAGGTAGCGGCGTAGATGTCCATAGCTGATCTTGTTGGAGGCGTCCTCCCAGACTTCGCCGAGCAGTAGCGCGTCGGGCTTCTCGGCGAGCACGGCCTTTTTGATCTCGACCAGGAAGTCATCGGAAAGCTCATCGGCCACATCGAGTCGCCAGCCATGGGCGCCAGCGCGCAGCCATTTGCGGATCACGCCGTCCTTGTCCAGGAGCCGCTCGCGCACCAGTTCGGAGCTCTCATTGATGGCGGGCATGTTGCCCACGCCCCACCAGCAGTCATACGAACCGTCTTCATGGAAGTAAAACGCATCGCGCCACGGCGAGTCCTCGCTCTGCCAAGCACCGACGCCGGGATAATTGCCGTAGCGGTTAAAGTAGATCGAATCGTCGCCCGTGTGGTTGAAGACGCCGTCCAGGATGATAGAAATGCCGAGCTTCTCGGCCGCCTTGCACAGCTCCGTAAAGTCCTGCTCGGTGCCCAGAATCGGGTCGATCTTGGTGTAATCGGCCGTGTCGTAGCGGTGGTTGCTCGCGGCCTCAAAGATGGGGTTGAGGTAGATGGCCGTAAAGCCTAGCTCGGCAATGCGGGGCAGGTCATTTTGGATACCCTTGAGCGAGCCGCCGTAAAAATCCCAGGTCTTGATGGAGCCGTCTTCGGCACGCTCGTACTCGGGCGGCTCGTTCCAGTCCTCGACCATGCGGCGCTGGATTCCGTTGCGCGGTTTTTCGATCTCGGCCAGCGTACGCTCGCGCCAATGCTCGTCGCGGGCATAGCGGTCGGGGAAGATCTGGTAGACCATGCCCCGCTCGTACCAGGTGGGACGGTTCTCGCGGTGCTTGTAGACGGTAATCTGGAACGACGGGACCTCGGCGTAGTCGTAGGTTACGCCCTCGCCGCCGGTGCGGCCCTGCGGTGCACCCAAGCGGACCTCGGGCTGGCCCTCGATATTGCAGATAAAGCTGTACCAGATAAGACAGGGCTCAGTGCACTCAAGCTCTACGGTAAATATGCCGTCGCCCTCGTGCGTCATGGGGTACAGAGACTCACCGATTTCATCGACCCAGGTACGCAGGGTGAGCGTTGCCTGGTTGGGGTCGGCATCCTCCAAAATCACCGAGAGCGAAACAGAAGTTCCAGCGGTCACGGCGCCAAAAGGAGTGCGAAACTGCGGTAGACGGCTGTTGTGAATCAATCTCATAATACGGTCCAGTTCAATAGAATCACGGCCTGCGGGCCATGGGCTTTACGCACAGGATGTAAGTATATCTGTTGTACACAGGCTGTATAAACAACATCCGTTTACCATCGGCGAACGGTTGTCCTAGAAAATCGTTTTACCATCCAATTTTTCGCGGTATTCGAAAACGCCCAGACGGATACTATTTGTAGGCAAACAAAAGTACTTCGGTTTACTACGACGATTTGAATGATCTCAACCACAGTCATTTTAGTGATACTAAAACCGCAGGTAGAAGCGTTGCCAATTTCGTAGATTGCACGCCGTGGTCGGCCAGAGCTATTTTGTCGTAGTAAACCGGCCCTCTTTTTAATACAGAAGTTCAACCAAGATGAGGGCGCCTGGTAGGGGCGCCCTCATCTTGCGTTGGATTAAGTTTTAATCGTCCGGATTAGTGGCGCTTGCGGGTGGCCGTTGCCTTACGGACGGAGGTCTTCTTGGTCGGGGCCTTTTCCTCGGCCGGAACAGCGGGGGAGACCGGGGTCTCCTTGGCGGGCTTGGTCTTTGCCGTAGCCTTCGGAGCGGTCTTGACCTCTGCGGCCTTCGGAGCAGGCTCGGCCTTTACTGCGGGCTTGTCCTCGTCCTTTGCCTCTGCCTTGGGAGCAGCAGCCTTGGTCGTGGTCTTTTTGGCCGTCGTCGTAGCGCGCTTGCGCGTGGTGGTCTTGGCGGCCGGCTTTGCCTCGACAGCTGCCTTGGCCTTGGGCTCGGAGGGTGCCTCCTCGACCTTGACGACGGACTTTGCGGCGGCCTTCGCGGTCGTCTTCGCGGCGGCCTTCGTCGTAGCAGCCTTG
>UQNG01000060.1:0-15095 GCA_900542335.1 uncultured Collinsella sp. | reverse complement strand
ATCCGGTCCCACCGGGCCGCGCGGCAAGGAGATATATTGCCAGACCGGAGGGGCCCCGGTGGCGGGAATCTGGGCCTCCACGGTTCCTACACAAATGAGGATGGGACCTTCTCTGTGAGAGACTAGAAAGAACAGGGCCGCGGCCCCCCTATTAGAGCGGCCCTTCGGTTTTCCAACGGTTAAGCTTCGGCCGCATTAATGGCTGTATACCCATTAGAAATGGGACATAGCAGCGTTAACGAGTTCAAAAACGATTAGTCCAATAAGAGCCGCTGCGGCAAACTTGATGGCATTCGCAAGCTGTGGATGCTCGTAAGCCCAGCCCGTCCTCGTCTCTTCGCTGTCCGCCTTCTTTCCGTCCAAGAAGTCGGATATCTCTTGATACGTCACCAAATCATTCTTCTTCTTGATATGTTCCGCTGCAAGCGCGCAGCACATTGCGCCAGCACCAAAGACGCCTGCCAACACCATCGTCGGAACGCACTGGACCATCCCCCACCCGTGGTTTTGTTGCCACATGAGCCAGGCCATAGAGACGGTAAACGCAAGAAGCCCAGCCAACATCCCCGCTCCCAAGCGATAGAGCGTGCCCCTATCGCGTTCAACCCTTTCTCTAATTATTGAAATGTCGCCTTTAACAAGCTCGTCAATCGTTACATCCAGTTGTTCAGACAGCAGTAGGAGACTCTGGATGTCGGGGTACGTTTTACCGCGCTCCCAATTACTGATGGTCTGACGTGTTACAAAAATGCGCCTTGCAAGATCCTCCTGGGACAAACCAGCATCGAGTCGATACTGTTTAAGGTGTTTTGGCAGCTGCATGGCGTTCCCTTCGAATGCATCTCAACTCTTATTGGGCGGCTACACAACAGAAGCCGGCAAGCAAAGCGTAATCCCAAAATCAAACCCATACGGATGGCTGCGCGCAGATTAGAGTGTCAAAAATCTTTGACACATACGCTACCTGCTCTTTCTTGCAACTCGGACGCTATCGAATTGATCGGTTTGGCTACGTCCCAAATCGATCACATCCCTAATCAATCAAAAAGGGGCGCTTCCGGATTGGAAGCGCCCCTTTAAGATGCAAGAAGCAATTAAGCCTCGAGAGCCTTCTTGGCAATGGCAGCCAGCTCGTTGAAGGACTCGATGTCCTCGTAAGCCATCTGAGCCAGAACCTTGCGGTCGAGCTCGATGCCGGCAACCTTCAGGCCGTGCATGAACTGAGAGTAAGAGATGTCGTTCAGGCGAGCGGCAGCGTTGATGCGGGTGATCCAGAGAGAGCGGATCTCGCGCTTCTTGTTGCGGCGATCACGATACTGATACTGCAGGGAGTGCTGGACCTGCTCTTTAGCATGCTTGTAAGTACGCGAAGCGGCACCGTAGTAACCCTTCGCACGGTGCATAACGGTACGGCGCTTCTTCTTGGCGGCAACAGCGCGCTTAATACGTGCCATGTTCTATCAACTCCTAGACGGTAAAACGAAAAACGGGAACGCGAACTTAGGCGAGACGCGACTTGATGACCTTGCGGTCGGCAGCGGCGATCTCGGTCTCCTGACGGAAGCCACGCTTACGCTTGGTGGACTTCTTGCTCAGGATGTGGCTCTTGAAAGCCTTGGCGCGCATAAGCTTGCCGGTGCCAGTCTTGCGGAAACGCTTCTTGGTGCCGCTGTGGGACTTCATCTTAGGCATGAAATACTCCTTAATCGGTTACAGAACACTAGTTACTTGGTATCGCTTGCCGCTTTATCCTCATCGAAGGCGCCCTTAATCGGGGCGAGCAGCATAAGCATGTTACGGCCTTCCATCTTAGGCTTGGACTCGACCGTAGCGTAAGGCTTGAGATCCTCGGCGAGACGCTCGAGAACGTTAAGACCCTGCTCCGGGTGAGCCATCTCACGGCCGCGGAACATGATGGTGATCTTAACGCGTGCGCCCTTCTTGAGGAAACGCAGAACGTGGCCCTTCTTGGTCTCGTAGTCGCCAACGTCGATCTTGGGTCGGAACTTCATTTCCTTGACCTCGACCTTGGACTGGTTCTTACGAGCGGCCTTGGCCTTCATGGCCTGCTGGTACTTGAACTTACCGTAGTCCATGACCTTGCAGACCGGCGGCTCCGCGTTGGGAGCGATCTCGACCAGGTCGAGACCCTGATCGTCAGCGACGCGCTGGGCATCGCGGATGGCGAACAGGCCGAGCTGAGAGCCATCGACGCCAATCAAACGGCACGAAGATGCAGTGATCTCGTCGTTGATGCGGGTGTCATCAGACTTAGCTATTTTCCCTACCTCCATTCATAAAAAAATAACCCGGCGCTTCTTTGCAACCAGGTCGTACACATAGACATCCTCGATACGAGGAAGGGAATCTAAGTTGTATGACCAGTCAGCTGCTCATTGGCGCCAAAAGGTGGGAACCCTCGGGTTCCTCTTTAGGGCATTGCGGGAACAACGCCTTGCGAATAATAACACGTATAGTGCGCTATCACATTACGTACACGAAAAAGGGGGGAGGCCTTGACCCCCTTGAACGCTCACTTGCATGTATGGTGCCCGAGGCGAGACTCGAAGGGCCTTCGCTTCGCGAAGCCCCGGGCTTCAGGCGCATGGCGCCCTCGCCACGCTCCGCTACAAACAGGCCACAGGCCTGTTTGCTTAACGCTCCGCGCGCTCACGCGAGTTCGGCACGAAAAAGGGGCCTTGACCACCTTGAACGCTCACTTGCATGTATGGTGCCCGAGGCGAGACTCGAACTCGCACGTTGTTGCCAACGGTGGATTTTGAGTCCACTGCGTCTGCCAATTCCGCCACTCGGGCACGTAATGCGTGAGTTAGTTTATCACAGCTTTCTGTTGATTAGTCCGAAAATGGAACTTCGAGCATTTCGATGAGTTCGACCGAACGAAGCATCTCGCGCTGGCGGCACCCGCGTCCGTTAACCGAGGCTTCGCCCATCTGGTTGTCATAGGGATCCTCGCGCATGCCATCGAAAGCAGGCACAAACTCAGCCTGGAATCGATTGTTAGCCACCATACGCCACGGGTCGAGATTGCCAAAGTAGTGACGACGACGCCACTCCTCCCCCATTCTGCGCGCTGAGGAACCAAACGAAACATCGGCGTTAAGCCAACCGGTCTGGGGTGTGAAGAACTCGGCCCAGTCGTGCGGTCCCACCGAATCGGGAGCAACATACAGGCCGCTCTGCCAACGAGCAGGCACGCCCGCGATACGGCACATGGTGATAAACGTGAGCGCCATAACGCCGCAATCGCCGCGGAGCGAGTGTGCACAGTCATCGGCGATGGAGCCCAAAAGCAGATATGGTGGCTGATAGCGATAGTCGATATGTTGCGTCAGATAATCATAGATGGCGCGAGCGCGATCGAGCGAATCCTCGAGCCCGTCAATAACACGCTCCGTCACCTGTCGCAGATACGGCGTAAACGCAATGTGCGGACGGTCCTCGGAGGTGTCCTCGGGCAGGGGCGCGTCCATACAGGGATGCGATGGGAGCGCGCCACCATAGATATCGCAATAGGCGGCATCGATGTGATAACGATAGGTCACCGAAAATGAATGTTCAGTCGAAGATGTCCAGGAGACAGTACGCGCCGAAACGTTCTCAGAGGCAACAGTGCCCTCCGACGTCATATCGAGAACCTCGACATGAGACTGTTGGCGACAGGCGGCGGCAACGGGCAGCCACGCGCGAACAGTCTCTCCCTCCAGAGCCCCAGGGACAGACACGGACGCCTTAAGCGTGATGAGGCGACTCAACCCGTTTTGCGACTCCATCTCCTTGAGCATCTGGTTGCGAAGCGCAATTCCGTCCGTAGAATCGGGACGCAGACCCGGAACCTCCCTGGGGTACACGCGAAGCGAATCGAGGAAGTTATCGAGAACAAACAGCTCGCCATCGATAAAGCGCCAGTCAATTCGCTTACGATTAATCAGGTCATCAAACTGCTCTTCGGTAAACTCAGGCCACTCCTCGCGAATCATCGCAATAGCCAGATCACGCGACACCGAAAAATGAAGCGGCGTCTCGAGCATGCGATACCGCTCGGCACGAACGCAGGCTGCCAGGGAAGGCTCAGGATTCTGCTCCAAAAGGCGATCGCAGGCAGCAACAGCCCGCGTCAAATAGCCGGCATCCTTGAGACGAAGAATCTCGGGCGGCAGTTCAATATCGAGATGACGAAAGTCATCGCAGCAAACATCAACAGAGCAACCAACAGGACCCTCGTCAATAACCTTCCCATCCGAAGGCAGCACATCAATAACAGCCATACCAAACTCCAAGTCATTAGAACTCTTGAAGCCCATTGTAGCGAGATAAAAAAGAAAGCCCCAATAAAGGAACCCTCAACACCGATAAACGGTACCTATTAAAAATGAATTCAGCCCAGTAACCCTGCGGCGTTAAACGAAGGAAGCCCCGTCTCCCGGAACTGTTTCCTTGGCGCGACTTCTGGCGAAGCCAGGTGAGCGCAAAGGAAACAGTGTAGGGGGACGGGGCTTCCGGCGGGAAGTTTAGCGACGCTTACGCCTTGTTGACGGAGCCAAACTCCTCCATGAGCTCCTTGGTGCGGGCAACGATGTTGTCGCGACCAGGCTTGAGGAGCTTGCGGGGATCAAAGCCCTTGCCCTGCTGATCCTTGCCAGCCTCGATGTACTCGCGGACGCCCTTGGCGAAGACGAGCTGCAGGTCGGTGTTGACGTTGATCTTGGAGATGCCCAGGGAGATGGCCTTCTTGATCTGATCCTCGGGGATGCCGGTACCACCGTGCAGAACGAGGGGCAGGTCGCCGGTCTGAGCCTTGATCTCGCCCAGACGCTCGAAGGAAAGGCCAGCCCAGTCGGCGGGATACACGCCGTGGATGTTGCCGATGCCGCAGGCGAGGAAGTCGACGCCCAGGTCAGCAATCTGCTTGCACTCAGCAGGGTCAGCGAGCTCGCCGTTGGAGGTCACGCCGTCCTCGGTGCCGCCGATGCCGCCGACCTCGGCCTCGATGGACATGCCCTTGGAGTGGGCAAGCTCAACGAGCTCCTTGGTGCGGTCGAGGTTAAGCTGGAAGGTCTCCTCGTGAGAGCCGTCATACATGATGGACGTGAAGCCGGCCTCGATGCACTTGAAGCAGTCCTCGTAAGAACCGTGATCGAGGTGAAGGGCGACGGGAACGGTAACGCCCGTGGCCTCGACGGCAGCTTTGACCATGTCGGCGCAGACCTTGAAACCGCCCATCCACTTAGCGGCACCAGCGGTGCACTGAAGGATCAGCGGAGACTTGGCCTCCTCGGCGGCCTGGAGAATAGCCAGGGTCCACTCGAGGTTGTTGGTGTTGAAGGCACCGAGAGCGTACTTGCCGGCCTCGGCCTTCTTGAGCATGTCTGCTGCGTTGACGAGCATAAAAGAAACCTCCTGTAAGGTTGCTCCGATAACGCCTGAGATTTTACCACGGCGTACCCGAGCATAAACGTTCGTTTGTTCACGAATATCGTCCAAACAGACTTTTTTTGACCGTTTGCCCTACGGAATCGACCCGTTGGGGAAAATAGCTTGACGTTTGGACGCTTCTCGTGCTTCAGGAGCTGACTATAAAGCTACACCTGCATGAAAGGGTTCTGCATGAGCTCGCGTGCCATGGTGGTCGAATCGCCATGGCCGGTTAGGCAAACGGTATCGGGCGGGAGAAGCCGGGCGAGCTTGGAGAGCGAGCGCAGAATCGCCGCCTCGTCTCCTCCAGAAAGATCGGTGCGGCCGTGGCTGCCCGGGAATAGTGTGTCGCCCACAAAGGCAATGTTCCCCTGCTCGGTGGCAGCAAACAAGACGATCCCGCCCGGCGTATGCCCTGGCGTCTCGATCACCTGCAGGCAGATATCGCCCACCTCGATAGCATCGCCTTCGGCGAGCAGGCGCGTCGGCTCCCCGGGGTCAGGCGTCTCAATGCCCCACATAGCTCGCTGTTCCTCGATGTTCGCATGCGGCACCGCCACATCCTTGGCACACAGCTCATACTGGCAGCCCTCGCCAACGGTGGTTCGCACGCCGGCAACACCACCAACATGATCGGCATGGCCATGAGTGCATACGGCGCCAAGCACGCGTACACCGGCATGTTCGGCTCGAATATGCTCCACCAAACGCTCGCCTTCCCATGCGGGGTCGATAATCACGCACTCATTGTCCGAAATAACAGCATAGCTATTGGTCTGAATGGGACCGTTTACGAGCGTCTCAATCTCGACCGATCCCTTGGGAGTTAAATCCAAGGACACAGCACTCATGTCCCTCTCCTCTCTATAGAACTCGAGGCATCAAACGATGCCTCGAGTGTAGCGAATATCGATAATGTGACACGTTCGTCGCGACTAAACGCGGCGCTTAAGCTGGGCTCCACCCTCGCCGGGCATCAGGCGGCGCGCGTCGTAGACCGAGTCGACGCTGCTGATAGAGGCCAGCAGCGGATCCAGACCACTCGCGTCCGAGATCTCGACCATAAAGCGCAAGGTTGCAATACCCTCGCGGTTGGTCGACGTGGCGGCGGAAAGAATATTGCCGCCTGCATCGCCAATGGCGATGGTGACGTCCTTGAGCAGGCCCATGCGGTCCAGGCACTCGACCACAATCTCGACCTGGAAAAGCGTATCGGCAGCACCATCCCACTCTACGTCAATCATGCGCTCGGGATGTTCCATAAGGCCCTTGACGTTGGGGCAGTTGGCGCGATGCACCGAAACGCCACGACCGCGCGTGATGAAGCCGACGATGTCGTCGCCCGTCACGGGGTTGCAGCAATGAGCCAGACGGACCAGCAGGCCGCTGTTGCTCTCGCCCTTGACGATAATGCCGTTACTGGCGCTCTTACCGCGCTTTTGCGGCTTGCGGTTGGAGCCGCGAGCGGGCTGCTTTACGACCTCGGCGATAGCCTCGGCCTTGGTGAGCTGTTCCTCGGGCTTGGGGTCCAAGATTTGCTCGACCTTATTGCCCACAGCGCGCGGGGCGACCTTGCCCGCGCCAACGGCTGCAAAAAGGTCCTCGAGCTGCTTGAAGTTAAACTGCTCCGCCACGGCGTTGAGCGCACGCGTGGATCGTGGCGTAGAGATGCCATACCCGCGCTTACGCAGGTCCTTGGCCAGTATATCGCGGCCGGCGGCAGCGTCGTCATCCTTGGTCGCGGCGGTGAAATAACGGCGAATCTTTGACTTGGCCGAAGGTGTCTTGACGATCTTGAGCCAATCGCGCGACGGCTTAGAGCTCTTGTTAGTCAGAATCTCGACACGGTCACCCGTCTTGATCTCGTGCGTGAGCGGCGCCACCGCACCGTTGATTTTGGCGCCGACACAGTGGTTACCGACCTCGGTATGAACGGCGTAGGCAAAGTCGAGCGGTGTAGAGCCGGCACGAAGCGCCATGACCTCGCCCTTGGGCGTAAAGACAAAAATTTCCTGGTCGAACAAGTCGACCTTCAGCGAATGCAGGTATTCCTTGGCATCGGTGATCTCGTCAGACGCCGCCCAGTCGAGTGAGTGCTTGAGCCAGTTGATCTGGTCGTCCAGACGCTGCGCATCGTTAGTCTTGGAGGCAGACGATCCGCCCGACTTCTTATACAGCCAGTGGGCAGCGATGCCATACTCGGCCTGCTCGTGCATTTCGTAGGTTCGAATCTGAATCTCGAGCGGACGGGCCGTGGGGCCGATAACCGTCGTGTGAAGCGATTGGTAGTTATTGACCTTGGGCATGGCGATATAGTCTTTAAAACGACCGGGCATGGGATGCCACAGGGTATGCACGGCACCAAGCGTGGAATAGCAATCGCGCACCGAATGAGTGATGACGCGCAGCGCCACCAGGTCGTAAATCTCGGAGAACTCCTTGCCCTTGCGCTTCATCTTTTGATAGATGGACCAATAGTGCTTGGAACGACCGTTGATCTGAAAGCCCTCAAGACCAATGCGATTGAGCTCATCGGTGAGCGTCTTGATGGTCTCGGCCAGATAACGCTCGCGAACCTCGCGCGACTCGGATACCATGCGCGCGATGCGCTGGTAGGCATCGGGCTCCAAGTAGAAAAAGGACAGGTCCTCGAGCTCCCACTTGATTGAACTCATGCCCAGGCGGTCGGCCAAAGGCGCGTACACGTCCATGGTCTCGCGTGCCTTAAACAGGCGGCGGTCCTCGCGCAGAGCGGCAAGCGTGCGCATGTTATGCAGGCGGTCGGCGAGCTTGACGATGATGACGCGGATGTCCTTGGACATGGCGAGGAACATCTTGCGCAGCGTAAGCGCCTGCTTCTCGTCCATGCTGTCGACTTCAATGTTGGTGAGCTTGGTCACGCCGTCGACGAGCCCTGCCACGGTTTCGCCAAACAGACCCGAAACATCGGCAAGCGAGGTCTCGGTGTCCTCGACGGTATCGTGCAGCAACGCGGCGCACACCACATCGCAGTCCATCTTGAGGTCAGCCAGAATGATAGCTACCTCGACGGGATGGTTAATGTACATCTCACCCGAGCGCCGCTTTTGGTTGCAGTGCTTCTCGGCAGCAAAGCAGTAGGCCTGCTCCACATTGGAGAAGTCGTCCTCGATCATATATTTGAGGCACAGACGCTCCAGCTTGTCGTAGCTGTCCGCCATAATCTCGGGCGGCAGCTCATCGGCATGTTTATAGTGCTCCATCTCCGAAAACGGCTGGAGGGTGGAATCATGGGCGGTACGGGCTGCGGCGTCCATCGAGGTCCCCTTCCCCTAGGCCCGCGGTACGATCGGGCGGTTAACTTTGGCTAGCATATCAGAAGCGCACGAATCGAGTGCCCAGCTCCGAAAAGCCGTGAACTCCATGCGCGAGCGCAAGCCCTCCAAATAGCGAATTGACCTGCTTAATTGCACGCGACCGGGGTTTTCCGCCATCGCGATGCGACGCGTATCGTCAAACCCCGAAACGCGGCAGAAACCGAGTTCTTCGAAGATTCCCAGGCCGCTTTCCACCGAGCGCTCGTCGACCGGCGTGCGGGCATCGATGGCAAGACACATCTGCGCAATGTCGATATCGCTCGCGCAGAATGAATCGTCCCCCGTCTTGCCACGGTTGGAGCGCCACATGGTCTGCAGCGCTCGATAGAGAGTGACAAGCTCATCGCGCTCGGGCGCGTAACAATCGAGCAGGCGCTCATTAATACGAGCGTCACGCGACGAATAGAGCAGGTGAATCACGGCGGGCTGTCCATCGCGGCCGGCACGGCCACTCATCTGGTTAAACTCAATCGCACCAAACGGCATGTGGTAGAGCACGACATGACGGATATCGGGCAGGTTGACACCCTCACCGAAGGCAGAGGTCGAAACGATGCAACTGAGGCTTCCGTCGCGAAACGCTTCCTCGACACGGCGGCGATCGGAGCGCGCAAGCCCGGCGTTATAGAACGCAATATGGGTCGCGCAGTCGGGCACGCGTTTGCGCAACGTCTTGGCAAGCGCCACGGACTGGTCGCGCGAGTTGACGTAGATGACGGTCTTCTCCCCCGTCGCCACGATTGACACCAGGCGATTTTCGCGGCTCGCAAGGTCACGGTCGTCCTCGAGTTGCAGGTTCTCGCGAACGGTCTCGTCGACCACCGTCCTGGTAATCGGCAATACACGAGCAAGCTCCGCCACGACCGGGGCCGTCGCGGTAGCCGTTGCCGCCATGACAACGGGGTCGCCCAGGGCTTTGAGAATATCGGGCATGTCGAGGTAGGCGCTCCGGTCGCCGCCTTTGGCAAGACCGGCATGGTGTGCCTCATCGATAACGACAAAGCCAATACGTCCAGAACGTGCAAAGCGATCGCGATGGATAGACAGGAACTCCGGCGTCGTGAGAACGATGCCGGTGCGGCCCGAAGCCAGGCCGGCAAACACGTCATCGCGCGCTGCCTCCACGGTCTCGCCGGTCAACACGCCCACGCCAATGCCGAGCGCAGCCATCGTCGACGAGAGGTGATAAGCCTGGTCGGCAACGAGCGCGCGCAGCGGATAGACAAAGATGCTCGCCCGCCCACGAAGGACCGCCTCGCGCGCGGCGTGCACATGGAAGATGAGCGACTTGCCGCGCCCCGTCCCCATAACGGCCAAGACGCTCTGGTGGTCGGCGAGCGCGTCGAGTGCCTCGACCTGCGCGCGATGCGGCTGGTTCGAGCCGATAAAGCTATGGATAAGCGAGCGCGTGAGCTCGGTATAAGAAAGCTGGGCGAGCGTCTCACGTTTACGCGACTCCAGGCGCAGGCCAGAATCCGCTGGTTGCACGCCGCGGCGAAGCTCACATGCCGGATCGTCGATATTGGGCGCCGCGGTATCGCGCACCAAGACATCTTTAATCATGAGCTTGGGCTTCACACGTCCCTGCCAATGTTCGGCCACGGCCTCGAACACCAAGTCGACGGCACTGTCGCAATTGATGAGTTTATCGATCTGCGGCACGCGGAACATGATGGCCGGCACGCTCGCGGCGCCATCGGTCGCCACAAAGCGCATGTGCTCGCCGGTTTTGCCCACCACGGCGCGATCGCACATCGTCACGCCCTCGGCGGCCAGAAGCGGCACCTTATTGCCCTGGCCAAACGGCTCAAGACGGGAAATCTGCTCGATGGTCTCGATATTCAGCTCGGAGAGGTCAACGGTGGCGGCAACCTCGTCAGTGTCCTCAAAGTCATCGGCAGGAAGCTCCGATAGCACGGCCGAAAGGCGACGGCGGAACTCATCGAGCTTGGATGCCTCGATGGTCACGCCCACCGCACCGGCATGCCCGCCGCGACGAATCAGCAGGTCGGAGCAGCGTTCTACGGCGTCGAACAGGTTGACTTTGCCCACCGAGCGACCCGAACCGCGAGCGATACCGTCCTCGATCGAGAACAGCAGCGCCGGCACGTGATAACGGTTGGTCAGGCGGCTCGCCACGATGCCCTTGACGCCCTCGTGCCAACCTTCGCCGCCCACGACAATCGCGCGCCCGCCGTCATAAGTCTCCTCGACCTTCGCCATGGCATCGCGCGTAAGCTCGGCCTCGATCTCGCGGCGTTGGCGATTGATTTCCTCGAGCTCGGCGGCAAGCGCGCTCGCTTCGATGGGGTCGCGGGCAAGCAGCAGGTCGAGCGCCAGCTTGGGATCAGCCATGCGGCCGGCAGCATTCAGACGAGGGATGAGCGAAAACGACAGGCCGTCGGCCGTAATGGTAGAAAGGTCGGCCTTGGCAAGTGCGGCAAGCGCGATATAACCGGGGCGGGCCGTCACGCGCATCTGCTGGATGCCCTCGGCGACCAGTGCGCGATTCTCGGGCGTGAGCGGCATCATGTCGGACACGGTGCCCAGCGCCGCGACCTCTATCAGCGAACGCCAATACGACGGCTTGCCCAAACGCTCGCCCAGGACCTGTACCAGCTTAAGCGCCACACCGGCACCGGCAAGCTCGCGCGAGGGGCCCTCGTCCTCGAGCTTGGGGTCGGTCAGGGGCACGCCCTGCGGCACCTGGTCGGACGGCTCGTGATGGTCCGTGACCACCAAATCAATCCCCAGGCTCTCCAGGTAGGAGACCTCTTCCTTGGCAGCAATACCGTTATCGACGGTCACAATCAGGTTGGGTTGAGCAAGCTCGTTGACGCGGTCGAGCGCCGCACGCGACAGGCCGTAGCCCTCGTCAAAGCGGTGCGGAATAAACGGCGTGACGTTGGCGCCAAACGAACGTAGCGCCTCGGTCAACAGACAAGTCGACGTAATGCCGTCGACGTCAAAATCGCCAAAGACGGCGATACGCTCGTGGTTGCGAATAGCACGCTCAACGCGGTCGGCGACGACCGCCATGCCCGGAATAACAAGCGGGTCCGCCCAGTCGCGATCGAGCGAAGGCGTCAAAAACAGCTGGCCTTCCTCGATGGATGTAATGCCGTGCGCAACCATAATGCGCGCCACCAGCCCGGGTATGCCCAGACCAGCCGAAAGCTCCTTTTCGAGCTCGGGATTTTGCTGAGCGACCGCCCAGCGATGCGTCGTCTTAAGCGATGACATAGGCGCCCACCCCCGATAGGGGCAGGTCGCCGCGATACCTCTCACGGTTCATAGCGATGAGTCCTCTGTGTATGCCCGCTTCGGCAGGCAGATCTGTTGAACGGATTTATTATACCGTGCGGCACGGACGCAGAGCCTCGCGGCACGCCCTGGTTTCGGTAAACGAGGCCGGTAATAGCCTCGAAATAATCGAGCGTTTCTGACGCACGGACGCATGCGAGCGTCTAGCATATCCATTCAAACGAGTTCGCGGATAAAGGGAGTCACGGGGCATATGAAGCAATGGGTTGGACTGGGAAAGTTCCTCGCGGGGCATATGCAGGTCATCGTTCCGATTTGCGTAACGCTCGGCGTGCTCTTTCCCCAGCAGATCGGAGTACTTAAGCCCATCGTTCCCGCCCTCTTCGCCTTTATGACGTTCCAAGGTGCGCTCAGCAACACCTTCCACCAGGTCGCTGAGGTGTTCCGCCGTCCCCTGCACCTGATTTTGGCGCTGCTCGTCTCGGCGGTGCTTATTCCCATAGCAGCCTATGCCATGGGATCGCTGTTCTTTGGCTCCAATCCCAACCTTGTCTGCGGCATCGTGCTCGAGTACAGCGTACCCGTGGCGGTCACTGCCTTTATGTGGATTAGCATGTTCGGCGGCAACGGCCCGCTCGCGCTCACCATCATCCTGACGTCCTCGGTTATCTCGCCTGTGACGATTCCGCTCACGCTGAAGCTCTTGCTGGGTGCCACCGTCTCGATCGATGTGCCGAGCATGATGCAGGACATGGCCTTTATGATCGCCATCCCCGCCGTGCTCGGCATCGTGATCAACGAGCTCACACGTGGATGGGGACACGAGAAGCTCTCCCCCGCGCTCTCGCCCGCCTGCAAGTTCATGATGATGGGCATTATCGCCTCCAACTCCACCGCCATGAGCGAGTACGTCCTGCACATGAACGCGATGCGTCTGGAAGTCGCCCTCTTTATTTTGACCTTCGCCATCAGCGGCTTTGTCGTCGGTTTTCTGGTCGCCCGTGCGCTGCATCTGCCATATAGCGAGACGACTACCATGTGCTTTACCTGCGGCATGCGTAACATCTCTTCGGGCGCCGTCATCGCCACACAGTACTTTCCAGGCGAAGTCGTGTTTCCCGTCATGTGCGGAACGCTGTTTCAGCAGATACTCGCCTCGTTTATCGGGCATCTCTTTGAGCGTCTGACCGGCGAGGAGCGCGCCGCCCAGCGCAAGCGTGTCGAGGCCGGCCGCGACGCCATGGCGCGCTAGACTGTCCGCATTACACGGGTGTTAATCTTGCTATACGAGCGTTTCCAGATGCGCACGCAAGCGCTCAGCATCGATATCGAGCGTTGTCTCGGCATTGACCTGGGCCAAACGATAGCCGACAAAGTAGGGCGAAACCACCCAACGCGGCAGCGCCTTGGCAATGGTCCGACCGCCCAGGTGATAGAAGAACAAGTTGTACGACTCTGCGCGACCACCGTGGTGCTCGTTCAGGATATAGCGCAGAGCCACCTGGATCGCATCGGCGAAGAGATCTGCCTCGGCTTGGTCTCTTGTGTCATCGCTGGCGGCGATTCCCTGCGGGGCTGAAACGTTGACCTCAAAGAACCCCATGATCGGCTCGGTTGAGATGTTGACTGCAACCCTCCCGTGTCGCCAAACATCGATGCCTTCGAAGTTGGCGGGGGCTAGTGCTGCATAACCGTCCTCCCGCTCCAGACCCACAATCTGCATATGCGGATGGACGAGGCTGCCGCCCGAAAGCGGGCCTTTGTTCTTGTACATGAGCACACTGAGGTACTGTTGGGAATCGATCATCTGCTGCCAACAGCCCAGGGCAAACCTCATCACATGGTGCAGCTCATCCGGTTCATAGGTCACCAGGTCGGCATCGTGATCGGCCGACTCGATTAGCACGGTTTGACGGGTGGCGCGCAGAGTCTTGAACTTATTCTCGAGCCAGATGCAGTCACCATCGCGCCGGATGATATTGGCAAGTTCCTCGGTATCGCAAAAGGGGCACGCAGTGCCGGGGCGGCGGTTGTCGTCGGGCTTACCGTTCGCCTGCCGAACGTCAAATACCAGCGCCACGGGTTACGCCTCCAGCGGCACGATCTTGGTGCCATGGAGCTCGGAGATGCCCAATGCCGCCGCCACGGTATCGCGGTTGGCCGTAGAAATGCCGCCGCCGGGAAGGATGGTCAGGCGGTCGCCCGCATACTCGACAAGACGCGACAGGTGCTCCAGGTTGTCCTCGATCGGCGTTCCGGCAGCGCCACCATGCGTCAGGATGCGCGTGATGCCGCAGTCGGCGAGCGTGTCAATGGCATCCAGCTGAGCCTCGAGCGAGAGCTGGTCAAAGGCCATATGGAAGGTGATGTCGATGGGCTCACGCTTGCACTCCTCGGTCGCGCAGCCCGCGGCCATCACAAGGGCGCCGAGTGTAAGCTCATCGAGCGCCCATCCGCCGGCACAAGGCTTGCAGCAGCCAAAGACCAAGCCGTCGGCGCCGGCGCCCACGGCAAGACCCAAGTCCATCTCCATCATGCGCAGCTCGTCCTGGTTGTAGTGAAAGTTGCCGCCACGCGGGCGAATCATGCACATCACCCGCGCGTCATGCTCGTGGGCATAGCTGACCGTAGCGCTGATAACGCCGGCCGAGGGCGTGGTACCACCGACGGCAAGGTTGTCGCACAGCTCGATGCGCTTAGCACCGGCATCGATAGCCGCCGGCACCCGCTCAAAGTTCTCGGCACAAAACTCGTACAGCATAGATAGACCCCCAAGGATGACAAACGTTTTCGATGGGCATTGTCGCACGCCCCCATGAAGTTGCGGTGGAATAGGGACTGTTTTGGCCTCTGAGACTCCCATTTAGTCCCTATTCCACCGCAACTTAAAGGGGGCAGTCGTTGGCATCTGCCACAACGCCGATGTTTTGGCAACGACAGCGAAAGCCCGCCAGAGCGAGCAAGGTGCCTTGAAACAAGGCGGCATTGACCTTCTGGTCATGCCGCCGAAGTTGAAAGGCAGATTGCCGCTCTGGCGGG
>UQNG01000059.1:0-15277 GCA_900542335.1 uncultured Collinsella sp. | reverse complement strand
ATGGCGTCGAACCGGATGCGTCGAGATCGATGGCGGCTACCATGACGCCCTGCTCGTGAGTTTCTTTGAGACGACGCTCGAGAGCGGCTTTTCGGCATACGTACTGTACGAGGGTATGGGCGCCGGCGATGGTTTTATGTGGAGCGACCCTGAACCTGCAGGTGAGGAAACCCCTCTAATCTAAAATCGCTAAAATAAACGAGTTTTCGGTAAAAGGCTCAATATTCCCGCCGAGCGTTGTGTTGCTGGGTGGGTCGCATACGCGTGCCGGTTGTATATAGATAGAAGATAGGGGAACTACATGCGCGTAGACAATCTGAGGAACATCGCCATCATCGCTCACGTCGACCACGGCAAGACGACGATGGTCGACAAGCTCCTGCGTGCCACGGACGCCTTCCGTGCCAACCAGCAGGTCGAGGACCGCGTCTTGGATTCTAACGACCAGGAGCGCGAGCGCGGCATTACGATTCTCGCCAAGAACATCTCTATCGAGTACAAGGACGTTAAGATCAACGTCATCGACACTCCGGGCCACGCCGACTTTGGCGGCGAGGTTGAGCGCGTGCTGCGTATGGCAGACGGCGCCCTGCTGCTGGTCGATGCTTTTGAGGGCCCCATGCCCCAGACCCGCTTCGTGCTGCGTCACGCCATCGACACCGGCCTCAAGATCATGATCGTCATCAACAAGATTGACCGTCCGGGCGCCAACCCCGAGAAGGCCTACAACGACTGCCTGGACTTGATGGCTGACCTGGGCGCCACCGACGACCAGCTTGAGTTCGCCATGGAGCACGTGGTCTACGCCAGCGCCATGAACGGCTTTGCCCGCCTTGACCCCAACGACGGCAACATGGACATGTATCCGCTGCTCGATATGATCATCGACGACATGCCCGCGCCCGAGGTTGACGAGAACGCCCCGCTGGCCATGCAGTGCGTGACCATCGACCACTCCAACTTCGTCGGTCGCATCGGTATCGGTCGCGTGTACTCTGGCACCATCCACCAGGGCGACCAGATCCTGGTCGTCAAGAACGACGGCTCCAGCGCCACCGCTACCGTCAAGCAGCTCTTTACCTTCGACTACCTGGGCCGCACCGAGTGCCAGGAAGTCGGCGCCGGCGACATTGCCGCCGTTGTTGGCATCGACCGCACCGATATCGGCGATGTCTACACCGATCCCGAGAACCCCGTTGAGCTCGAGCCCATCGAGATCGACCCGCCGACCCTGTCCATCGTCTTTGAGGCTTCGACCTCCCCGCTCGTCGGCCGTGACGGCGACATCGTGGGCGCCCGTCAGCTCAAGGAGCGCCTGTTCAACGAGGCCGAGAACAACGTGACCATGAAGATCGAGGAGCTTGAGGACAAGAGCGGCGTCGAGGTCTCGGGCCGCGGTATTCTGCACTTGTCCGTTCTGATGGAGTCCATGCGCCGCGAGGGCTTTGAGTTCCAGGTCGGTCGTCCCCGCGTTCTGTTTAAGAAGGACGAGAACGGCAACAAGATGGAGCCCGTCGAGCAGGCCGTCGTCGAGTGCCCGGACGAGTACTCGGGCAAGGTCGTTGAGGTCTTCGGCACCTCCGGCGGCATCATGACGAGCATGGATACCTCGGGCATCGTGACGCACCTTGAGTTTAAGATCCCGACCCGCGGCATCATGGGTCTTAAGAACCGCATCATGAACGTCACCCACGGCGAGGGCGTGTTCTACCACACCTTCCTGGAGTACGGCCCCTATGCCGGCGAGATCGGTAACCGCCAGAACGGCGCCATGATCTCCATGACCACCGAGAAGGCCGTTGCCTACGCTCTGGGTACGCTGCAGGAGCGCGGCCAGCTGTTCGTTGAGCCGGGCACCGAGTGCTACGAGGGCATGATCGTGGGCGAGCGCAGCAAGGCCGGCGACATGGTCGTCAACATCGCCCGTACCAAGAACCTGGGCAACCAGCGTTCCTCGACCTCCGATATCTCCGTCCAGCTGGTGCCGCCCCGCACCTTCTCGCTGGAGGAGGCGCTGGAATACATCGCCGACGATGAGCTGGTGGAGATCACTCCCAAGAACATTCGCCTGCGCAAGCGTCTGCTCAATGCCACCGACCGCAAGAAGGCCGTCGTCCGCGCCGGTCAGGTCAACAAATAAGCGCCGAGCTTTATAGCGACTAACAAGAAAGGGCGCCGACCATCGCGGTCGGTGCCCTTTTTGGTGCACGGGGATTGAGTTGGTCTGCACCACCACGAAGGTGCCTGGCCCCTTTGTGGTGGTTGGCGGTTAGGCGGTGGGGAGTCCTGGCGTGTTGGAGGCTTGTTGGGGCTTAAGGCGGGCATTGCGCCAGATGATCTGGATGACGTAGCCGAGCGTAAAGACGAAGGCTACGCCGCTGACAAAGCTGCCCATAAGGGGAAGTGCCGTGAGTGCGCCCGCGGCGATACCGCCCACGGCGGCCATGGCGTAGCGGTTCTGGCTGTGTCCGATCATGCGTGCGATCGCGGTGCCCGTAAATGCCGCCGAGACCAGAGCGATGCCGATCACGGCGCACATGAGGGCTCCGGCGAGTGACAGACCTGCAATCGAGATGATGAGCAACAGGACGGCGGGAACGGCGGCCACCGTGCCCAAAAGACCGCTCACCCACAGCGGGGTGGGGCGTTGACGAAGCATGCCGGCGGCGCTGGCGGTCGCGCGCGGAAAGACGAGCTCGAGGATGATCGCGACAAAGCAGGTAGAAAGCGCTACGGCGACGATGCCGCCGATGGCATCGTTAATCGTTGAGGTGTTCTCGTTCTCGGTACGGTCGATCTTGAGGGCTCCGACCTGAGCGCCCTCGGCCCGCTCGGGGTCCTCGGAAACATGCGCGCTCACGGTGCCGGTGATGCGGGCGTTTTTGCCCAAGACGAGCTTATCGGCCCAAACCTCTACATCGCCCTCGACGGTGCCGTCGATGGTCACCGTATTGCCTGCAAGTGCTGCCGACTTGGTGGAGCCTCGCAGGGCAACTGTCTCACCCATCGCGTAAAAACAGTTGGCGGTGCTACCAGTGTTGAGCACGACATGCTGACCGGCTACCGTCACGCTGCCATCGATTGCGGTTTTGGAGATATCGATGGTGCGCGCCGCCAGGCGAACGGCTCCGCCTACGGTGCAGTCGCGAATCGATAGGCTGTCGCCCGCCGCGATAATATCGCGGCCGATGGAGGCATCGTCCAGGTTAAGGCTTTGGCCGGCCCAGTACAGGTCGCCCTCGGCCCCAGACGGATTTGAGTCAGCTTCGGTTGCGAGTACGTTGCCCGCGGTGTCTGTGCCGGCGAACGACGCCGTGGGAAGCACGGTGATCGCCAGCGCGATGAGCGCGAATAGGATGGTGATGCGGCCCCATGCTTTACGGCGCTGGGTCAACGGGAATTGATTGCAAGGCATAGTGAATCCTTCGTTAGATACTCGGCATATATCTAACAGGGTACCCAACGTGCGAGCGCTCTAAAAGAACCTCTCGGTTGCATTTCGAAGGGTCGTGCCGTGCTATCTACTTTTTGTGATGTAAAAAGTGCGCGATGTCTTCTTCGGTGGGGCTTTTGATGTCAAAGCGCAGCGAGAGCCAGCGCAGACCCATGGTCACGATAACGCATACGACCAGCGCAGCGACATTGCTGACCAAGCCACTCATGACGAGGCTTACATAGCTTGCCGATCCGGCGATGGCCGCGATGGCATAAAAGTTGGTGCGTTGGAAAATGCCCGGAACCACGCCCATAAAGCCGTCGCGCAGCATGCCGCCGCCCACCGCGGTAAAAAAGCCCATCATGATGCAAACGACGGGTGCAAATCCGTAGACCAGTGCCTTGTCTGCGCCGGTTGCCGCATAGATGCCGACCGAGATGATGTCGAGCAGGGGAATGAGTTTGTCGGGCTTATCGACGATTGCCGGGAAGATGTAAATGATGGCCGCCGTGGCGATGGAGAGCGGCAGCGCCATTGGCTGGTTGAGGATGTAGACGTTGCCGACCTGGAGTGTCATATCGCGCAAAAGACCGCCGCCCAGACCGCAGACTACCGCGAGTGCGACCGCGCCCACCAGGTCGAGCTTGTGTTCGCGCGCAACCAGCACACCCGAGATCGATGCAGCGACAACGGCGAACATCTCGAGCCAAAATGGGATAGCGACCATGGCGTCCGAGGCATGTGAGGTAACGGTTATGGCGGCGACGACGGGCAAGATGGGGTCCTTTGAGTTACGGGATTGGACAATGCCCGTACATAGTACATGTTCGGCGACGATTGCGACCCTATTGCTCGGCAAACGGTCGGGACTGGGTACGGTCATAGGTTTCAAGTATGTACATCAGCCTCCAAAGATGTCGAAAAATATCGTTTTTGGGGGGTGATGTACATGTTTGGGGATCTGGGTTGATGCTGAACGCGATGGGGACGTGGCTGAATAGGAGGGATGTCTAAATTTTGAGCGGCGCTCAAAATTTATCCGGTCGGCTTACGCCGACCGCGCTGCGCTAAAAACGCGCCACTGGTGCGTTTTCTTTACGCTTTGCGCCCTGGCGGGTTCGAACCCCTCCTTCTTCGCCGTATTTGCTTGTTAGGGACTCAAAACAAAAAAGCTCCCATTCCTGGGAGCTTTCTCAACCAAAATGGCGGAGGAGGAGGGATTCGAACCCTCGTGACCTTATACAGGCCAAACGGTTTTCGAGACCGCCGCATTCAACCACTCTGCCACCCCTCCGCGTGGGGTAAAAACAAAGCAGGCACTAAGGCCTGCTTTGGAATTAACTGGCGGAGAGTCAGGGATTTGAACCCTGGAGACGCTTTTGACGCCTACACGATTTCCAATCGTGCTCCTTCGGCCACTCGGACAACTCTCCGTTAAATGCGAAAGTCAGTATACACGAGGAATCGAAAAGTGCAAACAGAAAACTTGGCATTTTTTAAAGCGCTCGCTCCGCACCCGTATCCGGCATGTGCCAGATGAGTACTAAAAAAGCATCCTGACCAGCCAGATCCCGCTCGATGATCTGTTCAAAATAGGTATTCATGAATGACGTGGCAGCGAATTTAAAAATTTTGAGGCAATCGATCGAACCGGTGGTATGCATTTCGTGACCACAACCCTGCAATCGGCGACCTGCGGTTTGACTCAGGTTGTCCTCGCCGCAGCGTATCTTGCTATCGAATTCGTCAAGCTCTTGGTCAGCATTTGGTTGGAATACGCATGAAGAGCCGTGTAAGCATGGACATATGTGGAGGTCATGAGGTTGTAGCTGCATATTCTTGCAGCCTGGGAGGTTGAAAGATATTATTACCAAGTCTTTTCCTGCTTCAGGCGCACCTTCACGACCTGAAGCCACATTTGCCCAGAGGAGGTGACAATATGAAGGCTTATGAACTGCTGTTCTTTGTTGACCCGTCGCTCGACCCCGAGACTCGTCTCGCTGTTATGAAGCGTATCGATACCACGATCGCTGAGGGCGCTGGCAAGGTCGACTCCGTTGACGAGTGGGGCAAGCGCAAGCTCGCCTACGAGATCAACGACCTCACCGATGGTGACTACACCCTCATCAACTTCCACGCAGATCCTACCCAGATCGCCGAGCTTGATCGCGTCCTGCGCATCACCGACGCTGTGGTCCGCCACATGATCGTCCGTCGCGACGACCAGGAGTAAGACTGTCGTTTTGGACTGGGCTTGTGCCCCAAGAGGAAGTAGTGAGTTATGAGCATCAATCGAGTGAACATCACCGGTAACCTCACCCGCGATCCCGAGCTGCGCGCCACCGCCGGCGGAACCCAGGTTCTGTCCTTTGGCGTCGCCGTGAATGATCGTCGCCGCAATGCGCAGACTGGCGAGTGGGAGGACTATCCCAACTTTGTCGACTGCACTATGTTCGGCACCCGCGCCGAGGCCGTGAGCCGTTTCCTGGCAAAGGGAAACAAGGTCGCGATCGAGGGCAAGCTGCGCTACAGCTCTTGGGAGCGCGACGGCCAGCGCAGGAGCAAGCTTGAGGTCATCGTCGATGAGATCGAGTTTATGAGCTCCCGTGGTGGCCAGGGTGGCTACGATCAGGGCGGTTACGCCCCCGCAGCTCCCGCGCCCGCAGCGCGTCCTGCCGCACCGGTGGCTACGCCGCCCGCGGTCGACGTCTACGATGAGGACATCCCGTTCTAAGGGTTGTTCACCTATTTTTGAGTGAGAGGCGGCTTCGGCTCGCCGAAGTTGCCAAATGAAAGGTATTTTGACATGGCTAATGATTATTCTGCACGTCAGCCGCGTCGTAAGTACTGCCAGTTCTGCAAGGAGAACACTGAGTTCATCGACTATAAGGACACTCAGCTTCTCCGTAAGTACATGACCGACCGTGGCAAGATCAAGCCCCGTCGCGTCACTGGCGCTTGCACGCAGCATCAGCATGACATCGCCAACGCCATCAAGCGCGCCCGCGAGATGGCTCTCCTGCCGTACACCGTCCCCGTGGTTTCCTCTCGTGGCAACCGCGACCGCGGCTAAGAAGGGAGACGCATCATGAAGGTTATTCTTCTCGATGAGATCAAGGGCAAGGGCGGCGAGGGTGACGTCGTAGAGGTCGCTCAGGGTTACGCTGAGAACTTCCTGTTCCCCAAGAAGCTCGCTGTTGCCGCCACCAAGGGCAACCTCAAGCAGCTTGACGAGCGTCGCAACAACATCGCCAAGCGCGAGGCCGTCCGTCTGGCTACCGCCAACGAGACCAAGGCTGCCTTCGAGGGCAAGCAGGTCACCGTTGACGTCAAGGTTGGCGACGAGGGCATCCTCTTTGGCTCCGTTACCGCCGCTATGATCGCTGACGCCATCAAGGATCAGCTCGGTATGGACATCGACCGCAAGCGCGTCGAGCTCGGCAAGCCCATCAAGGTTGCCGGTGCCCACACCGTTGCTATCTCGCTGTACCGCGAGATCAAGGCCGAGGTTGTCGTTCTCGTTGGCGTTACCGCCGAGGAGCTCGCTGCCGAGGCTGAGGTTGAGGAGACCGCTGAGGTCGCCGAGACCGAGACCGCCGAGGTCGAGACCGAGGCTGCTGCCGAGTAGCATTTGCTGCAACGCAACAATCTTGTTCTAAGAAGGGCGCTCTGGGAGACCAGGGCGCCCTTTTATTTTTTACGCTGGGTGAGTGTCGTAGCAGTCATTGAGATATGGCCCTGTGTATGGGACCGTTCATCCGTTTGCTTCGGTGATGATTGCCAAGGCACGGCTCGATTTATAGCCGTGGCTGATACTATGGATGCTCGCAAGCGATATGAATGAGGATGCTCATGGCATATGACGATAGGGAGACGGGGCTGACGGTCGAGGACCGTGGCTCTAAGTTGGGTCTCCCCCAAAACCAAGACGCAGAGGCCAACGTACTGGCCGCTATGCTGCTATCGCCCGAGGTGGTCGAAGAGGCCCAGGTCGAGCTGCAGCCCGATGACTTCTACCGGCCCATTCATAAGACCATCTATACCGCGATGGTCGATATGTACAACAGCCGCATCCCCATCGACTCCATCTCGCTGATCGATTACCTGCGAAGCATCAACAAGCTCGATGCCGTGGGCGGCGAGGCATACATTTTGGAGCTGATGGGTCAGACCCTGTCGCTCGTCAATTGGCAGCACCATGCCGCCATCATTCGTCGCGACTCGATGCTGCGCGAGCTGATTGGCGCCACCAACGAGATCAACGCGCTGGCCTACAACGCCCCTACCGACACCAAAGAGGTCGTGGAGCTGGCCGAGAGCAAGCTGCTCAAGGTCACGGCGCGTGAGGTTAAGTCGAGCTACAAGACGCTGACCGAGTTTATGGTCGAGGCCTATAACGAGGCCGAGGAAGTGTGCAAGGCCGGTGGCCAGGCTGCAGGTGTGCCCACGGGCTTCCCGTCGCTCGACCGTATGCTCATGGGCTTCCGCGAGGGCCAGCTCATCATTATCGGCGCCCGCCCTGCCGTGGGTAAGACGTCGTTCGCTCTGAACTTGGCGCTGAATGCCGCCGCTGCGGGCTATACCGTCGGCTTCTTTTCGCTGGAGATGTCGGGCAAGGAAATTGCCCAGCGCCTGATTTGCGCCTACGCCATGATCTCGATCAGCGACTTCCGTACGGGCCGCATTAGTCCCGAACAGTGGGCCAATATCAACGAGGCCACGCAGACCTTGTCTAAGCTCGACATTCTGATTGACGATACGCCCGGCACCACGGTGACCGAGATTCGCGCCAAGAGCCGCCGCATGCTCCACAACAAGGAGAAGGCCATCATCATCCTGGACTACCTGCAGCTGGTGAGTCCTCCGCCGGGACGTCGCTCCGAGAGCCGTACCGTCGAGGTCTCCGAGATGTCGCGTGGTTTAAAGATCATGGCCAAGGAGCTTAAGATCCCGCTCATTGCGCTGTCGCAGCTGTCGCGTCAGGTCGAGTCCCGTACCGGCAAGCGCCCGCAGCTGTCCGACCTGCGTGAATCGGGCTCCATCGAGCAGGACGCCGACATCGTTATGTTCTTGGACCGCTCCGCCGACGAGGCCGAGGCCTCGCGTGACGATCGACCCGACGAGGGCGTTACGCGTATCGTCGTGGCCAAGAACCGTTCGGGCCCGATCGGTGATGTCGACCTGATGTTCCTGCCGGCATCCACCAAGTTCTATGAGCTTGATGGGGCGCATACCGAGGACTAGGACAGGCGCCCGTTGCACGGGTATACTGGGAATGTTTTGTGCTTCTGCGTGCCAGCGTGGCGCGTAGACAGTCCATGAATGTAAGGAGTAAACATGCCGTCAACCGTTTTGGTCGGTGCCCAGTGGGGCGATGAGGGCAAGGGTAAGATCTGCGACCTGGTCGCCGGCGACTTCGATGCTGTCGTGCGCTATTCGGGCGGTAACAACGCCGGCCACACCATCGTCGTCAACGGCAAGAAGTACGGCCTGCACCAGGTGCCCTCCGGCATCATGTATTCCGACCATATGTCGGTGATCGGTAACGGCTGCGTCGTCAACCCCAAGGTTGTCCTTGAGGAGATCGACATGTTCGAGGCCGACGGTATCACCACCAAGAACCTCAAGATCAGCGGCAACGCGCATGTCATCATGCCGTACCACATCGATCTGGATGGCGCCTTTGAGCAGAAGCTCGGCAAGAAGAACATCGGTACCACCAAGCGCGGCATCGGTCCGTGCTACCAGGACAAGATGGCCCGTATTGGCCTGCGTATGCAGGACATGCTGGATGAGACGCTGTTCCGCGATAAGCTGGAGACCGCTCTTGCCCGCGTGAACCCCGAGCTGGAGCTCATCTACAACCTGCCCACCTACACCGTGGATCAGATTTGCGACGAGTACCTGCCCATGGCCGAGCGCCTACGCCCCTACATCACCGAGACGAGCCTGCTGCTCAACAACATGATCGATGAGGGCAAAGACTTGCTGTTTGAGGGCGCCCAGGCGACGCTGCTCGACATCGATCATGGCACCTATCCGTACGTGACGTCTTCTAACTGCACCGCTGGCGGCGCCATTACCGGTTCCGGTGTCGGCATGAAGAACGTCGACCGCGTGCTAGGCGTCATGAAGGCCTATATCACCCGCGTCGGTTCGGGCCCCATGCCCACTGAGCTTTCCTATGAGACCGAGGCCGGCCACACGCTGACCGAGGAGGGCTACGAGTACGGCGTGACCACCGGTCGCCGTCGTCGTTGCGGCTGGTTTGACGGCCCTATCGCCAACTATGCCTCGCGCGTCAACGGCCTCACCGATATCGCCGTGACCAAGCTCGACGTGCTTTCGGCCTTCGACACCATTAAGGTGTGCGTTGCCTATGACGTCGACGGCGAGCGCTACACGAGCGTGCCCGAGCACCAGGTGCGTTTTGAGCATGCCAAGCCCATCTACGAGGAGCTCCCTGGCTGGAAGTGCGACATCACCGGCTGCCGCAGCTTTGATGAGCTGCCGCAGGAGGCTCAGGACTACGTGGCGTTTATCGAGGATCTGGCACACACCCGCGTGACGTTTATCGGCGTCGGCGCCGGTCGCGAGCAGATCATCAACCGATTCTGGAAGTAATCGGCGTTATTTGGTTATTGCGATATACCCCTTTGCAGTCCAGATGGGCGGCCGAGGGGTATATTTGCTTGTAATGGGCCCGCGCGGAGCGGGCCGGTAATCTATAGAGGAGGCACCCTTGAAGGCGGACACTCAAACCATCGACATCCTGTTGTTGGGCAGCGGCGGCCGCGAGCATGCTCTGGCAGCCAAGCTCGCAGCATCACCGCGCGCCGGCAAGCTCTACATCGCGCCGGGTAACGGCGGCACCGCGAGCTGCGGCGAGAACGTGGTTCTCGACGATTGCGATCCTGCGGCCGTGGCGGCGTTTGCCCAGAGCCATGGATGCGGACTCGTGGTGATTGGCCCCGAGGCTCCGCTCGTGGCGGGCGTTGCCGACGCCGTCCGCGCGGCGGGCATCCCGTGCTTTGGCCCGGGTGCCGAGGGCGCCCAGATGGAGGGCTCTAAGCTGTTCTCCAAGCAGCTCATGGAGCGCGCCGGTATCCCGACGGCAGCCTATGGTTCATTTACCGACGAGGCTTCGGCTCTCGCCTATGTGCGCGAGCAGGGCGCCCCGCTGGTCGTGAAGGCCGACGGCCTTGCCGCGGGCAAGGGCGTTATCGTGGCAACCGAGCTTTCGGAGGCCGAGGAGGCTGTGCGTGAGTGCTTCGGCGGCACCTTTGGCGATGCCGGCAGCACCGTTGTCATTGAGGAAATGCTGACCGGCCCCGAGTGCTCGCTGCTGGCCTTTACCGACGGCAAGACCGTGCGTCCCATGGCCACCTCGCAGGATCACAAGCGTGCGCTCGAGGGCGACAAGGGCCCCAACACGGGCGGCATGGGCGTCTACAGCCCGGTGCCCATCGTGACCGACGAGGAGCACGCCACCATGGTGAAGGTCATGGAGCAGACCGTGGCAGAGCTCGCTGCCGAGGGTATCGACTATCGCGGCTGCCTGTACGGCGGCTTTATGCTCACCCCTGCCGGCCCCAAGGTGCTGGAGTTCAATGCCCGCTTTGGCGATCCTGAGACGCAGGTCGTGCTGCCGCGCCTTAAGAACGACCTGGTCGAGGTCATGCTGGCTTGCGCCAACTGCGAGCTCGATCAGATTGAGCTCGATTGGCGTGACGAGTGGGCCGTGGCCGTTGTCCTGACGAGCGCGGACTATCCCGGCAGCTACGAGAAGGGCAAGGTCATTACCGGCATCGAGGATGCCGAGGCTATGGAGAACGTGACGGTGTATCACGCCGGTACTGCCGTGGTGGACGGCGAGCTCGTGACCAACGGCGGTCGTGTGCTCGCCGTGACCGCGCTGGGCGATACGTTCGAGAACGCTCGCGACCTTGCCTACGAGGCCTGCGAGAAGATCAACTTTGAGGGCAAGACCCTGCGCCACGACATTGGCCTGCGTGCGCTGCGCGGCCGCGACGCCTGGGATGCCTAAAATCCGAGAGGAATGAGACGGATGGACGAGAAGAACGAAGAGCTCGTGGACGCGCAGATCGTCGAAGAGGACAGCCGCATGTATGGGCACGCCGAGGGCGAGCCTGGCGGCGAGGTCGCTGACGAGCCGGCGCTGGTGCTGGGCGACGACGACCCGCACGATGCCGAGCTGCACGAGAAGATTCTTTCGGAGGAGTGCGCCTGGAAGGGCAAGATCCTCGACGTCCACCGTCTTGAGGTTGAGCTGCCCAACGGTCGCCGCAGCGCCCGCGATATCGTTCGCCATCCGGGTGCGGCGGCCGTTGTGGCACTGACCGAGAGCGGCAAGATCGTGCTGGTGCGTCAGTACCGCACCGCCATCGACCGCGTGACGGTCGAGATTCCCGCCGGCAAGCTCGATCCGGGCGAGGACCCGCTCGATTGCGCCAAGCGCGAGCTGCATGAGGAGACGGGCTTTAGGGCTGGTCGCATTCGCTTTTTGACGTCGATTGTCACGTCCTGCGGTTTTTGCGATGAGATCATCCACATCTACTTGGCTACCAAGCTCGAGTTTGATGCGCCCGACCCCGACGATGACGAGTTTGTCAACGTCGACCTGGTGCCACTGCATGAGCTGATCGACGCCGTACTCGACGGCAAGATCGAAGACGCCAAGACCGTTGTGGGTGCCTTGGCTTGCGACAGCATTGCTCATCGTTTGGGTGGAGCGGAACTTTAACGAGCGGGGATGATCCCGCAGGTTTGTGTAAGTCAGCGAAAGTGCTCCATTTGAGACAAGGTGGCCTAAAAGAGAAGGGAAGCGTATGGATATACGCGACCGACGATTGAAGGCCAGATTGTCCAAATGGAGCACTTGCAGCGTCGAGACGAAACGCGGTTTGGTAAAACCGCGTAAGGTGACTATGTTTAAGAGGTTTCTTTCGTATTACAAGCCCCAGATGGGGCTTTTTGTTGCTGATACTCTTTGTGCTCTGGTGCTTGCCGCCATTGACCTGGCGTTCCCCATTATCTTGCGCAATCTGACCGGCGGGCTCTTTACTCAGGGTCAGGCTGCTATTATGCAGGCGCTCGGTATGATCGCGGTGGGACTGGTGCTGATGTATGTCATCCGCTGCGCCTGCCGCTATTTTGTGAGCTATTGGGGTCATGTGATGGGCGCGCGCATGGAGTCCAAAATGCGCGAGGACCTGTTCGATCAGTACGAACGGTTTAGCTTTGCGTACTTTGATCGCAACAGCTCGGGCGACATGATGAGCCGCGTGGTCAATGACCTGTTCGATATCTGCGAGGCGGCGCACCACGTGCCCGAATGGATCATTATCTGCGGTATCGAGATCATCGGCTCGTTTGTGATTCTGTTTACCATCGCGCCGGTGCTCGCACTCGCCATGGCTGTGGTGACGGTGGTGTTCGCGGTCATTATGTTTTGGCAGAATATGCGCATGCGCGAGGTCTTTAGCGATAACCGCAAAAAGATTAGCGGCATCAACGCGCAGCTGCAGGATTCGCTGACGGGCATGCGTGTGGTCAAGAGCTTTGCCAATGAGCAGACCGAGCGCTCTAAGTTTCGCGCCTCGAACAATCGCTACCTTTCGTCCAAGGAGAACATGTATCACGCCATGGGCGTCTATACCGCGACGTATGGCCTGCTCTCGGGAGTGCTTTATGTGATCGTGGTGCTGCTGGGCGGTTGGCTCGTTGCCCAGGGTCAGCTGCAGGCGGTCGATATGGCAACCTTCGCACTCTACATTTCGCTGTTCTGCACGCCGCTCGAGACGCTCGTCAATTCGGCTGAGACGTATCAGAAAGCCATCGCCGGCTTTAAGCGCATGGATGAGGTGCTCTCGACTGTCCCCGATATTCAGGATAAGCCGGGTGCTGCGGATCTGCAGGTGACGGCTGGTGCTGTGGAGTACCGCGACGTGTGCTTTAGCTACGAGGATGTTGAATTGGCCGAGCGCGGCGCCGACGGACGCCCTGTTATCGACCACATGGACCTGTCCATCAAGCCCGGTCAGACCATCGCTTTGGTTGGCCCCTCGGGCGGCGGCAAATCGACGACTTGTTCGCTGTTGCCGCGCTTTTACGACGTTGCCGCCGGCTCCATTAGCATCGACGGCCAGGATGTGCGCGACGTGACGCAGCATAGTCTGCGCCGTGCCATCGGCCTGGTGCAGCAAGATGTGTACCTGTTTGATGGAACGATCGGCGAGAACATCGCCTACGGCAAGCCGGGCGCCACGGCAGAAGAGATCGCCGAAGCGGCCCGCCGCGCCAATATTGATACCTTTATCGAATCGCTTCCGCAAGGCTACGACACCGTGGTGGGCGAGCGCGGCAGCCGTCTTTCGGGTGGTCAAAAGCAGCGCGTCGCCATCGCGCGCGTTTTTCTCAAGAATCCCAAGATCCTTATTTTGGATGAGGCGACGAGTGCCCTGGATAACGAGAGCGAGGAAGCGGTGCAGGAGTCGCTCGAAGAGCTGGCACGCGGCCGTACCACGATCATCATCGCCCACCGTCTCTCGACTATTAAGCATGCTGACGAGATTGCGACCGTTGAGCATGGTCGCGTTGTGGAACGTGGCACGCACGAGGAGCTTCTCGCCCGTGGCGGCACCTATGCCCGTTACTATCGAATGCAGTTCGAAGGTGCGCGTGCGCACGAGCTCGACTGATTGATATGACAGGAAGATCATGGCTGATAAGAACCCTTTGACTCCGGAAGAAGTGACGGAGTTATTCTCCGAAATCGATGCATCCGGCGTCTTGGATCCTACGCTCGCCAAAAAGCGCACCGAGCGCATGCGCGAGAAAGAGGCCGCCGTCAAGCGCGGCGACAAGGCGACGCTGGCGCGGCTGCGCAGCGAGGATCGCGCGAGCCAGGCAAAACATATCGACCCGCTGTCCGAGGACGACCCTTCGGGCTCGCAGGTGAGCCATACCATTACGAAGACCGCCATGGCCGTGGTTATCGGCATTTTGGTGCTGATTGTGGGCATGCAGATTGGCTACGGCGTGATGCGACGTCTGAATACCGCGAACCTTTCCGAAAGTGTTTCGGTGGATACCGTTTCGACCGCGCTCAAGGGTGGACTTGAATGGGGCAATGGCTTTACGCAGTTCCCGCTCGATTTTACCGTCGACGAGGCAGATGAGCGCACGGGCACGGTTGAGGTGACGGTGCTGGACACGTCTTCTGCCAATGAACTCGAGCTGCTGTCCAACGGTCAGATTCAGGCGGCGGCGCTCGCAACCAACGCCCTGCTCAACGACAAGATCGACCGTGTGGTGTATAACGTTCACGCCTATATCGACGAGGACAGCAGGATCCAGCATGATTCCTTCTTTGGCATGTTTCCTGCTCAGGGGCACCAAAGCGCCATCCTGACGTTCGTTTGGACCAAGAGCTCGTCCAACGCCACGAGTATCGACTGGAAGATGCGCATCGTAAGCATGGACGACACCATTGCCGAGCGCATTCAAAAACAGGTCAACTCGGTTTCATCGCTGATCGAGGACCCGGTGGTGAGCCAGACCAAGATCACGGAGGAGCAGGCCGAGCGCGATCTTGAGCATCGTCTGCACGGTCGAGAGATCTTCCGCGGCGGAAAGCCCGATCGCACGCCGTCCGAGCTGCTGGAGCAGGACAAGCAAAAGTAGTCCGCAGCCACATAGAACGATGCCATCCCGCGTGAGCCGCAAGCCCACGCGGGATGATTTTTCTGGGACGGGGATTAAAAAAGGCTCTGTTAGACCAGGATTGACATACATGTGTCCTCACGGTGCCATATCGTT
>UQNG01000058.1:0-15379 GCA_900542335.1 uncultured Collinsella sp. | reverse complement strand
AGGAGGCCACTTAATGTGGCCTCCGTCGTGAGCAGGACTGTAGAGCAGGAAACTTAACCCCCACACCCCTCACGCGGCGGGCAAACTCGCCTTGTGCTCTATCACGCTAAAGTGTATGATTCTGAACGTTACATGACTCACTTTACCTAACTAAAGTGCCATCAAGGGGGAATACCATGAATACCGATATGTCTCGTCGTCAGTTTGTTGGTCTAGCCGGCTCGCTCGCTACGGTGCTTGGCCTTGGTCTTGTCAGTTGCGGCGGTGGTGCCGGCAAGGGCTCCGCTGCTGGCTCTGCCGCGGCCAAGGATGTGAAGGGCGCTGCGGAGTCCAAGAAGCTCGTGGTGGGCTTTGATAAGTCCTATCCTCCGTACGGCTTTGTGGGCGACGATGGCGAGTACACCGGCTTTGATCTCGATCTGGCCAAGGCTGTTGCCGATAAGCAGGGCTGGGAGGTCAAATACGAGGCCATCGACTGGGATGCCAAGGATACGCTGCTCAACTCGGGTGCCATCAACTGCATCTGGAACGGCTTTACCATGGAGGGTCGCGAGGACGACTACACGTTCTCCGAGCCGTACATGCTCAACGAGCAGGTGCTGGTGGTCAAGAAGGATGCGGGCATCAAGAGCTGGGACGATCTTGCCGGCAAGACCGTGATTACCCAGACTGATTCCGCTGCACAGGATGTGCTCGAGGGCGACCAGAAGGATTTGGCCGCGACGTTTGCCACGCTCGATACCATCGGTGAGTACAACACGGCGTTTATGCAGCTCGAGAGTGGTGCGGTCGATGCCGTCGCCTGTGACCTCTCGATCGCTCAGTATCAGCTTGCCGCCAAGCCCGATGCCTATACGCAGCTCGACAAGCCGCTGTCCAGCGAGCACTACGCCGTTGGCTTTAAGAAGGGCGACACCAAGTCGGCCGACGCCGTGACTGAGTCGCTCAAGGCGCTCTACGAGGATGGCACGGTTAAGGGCCTGTGTGACAAGTATTCAAGCTATGGTCTTTCCTTCGATAACTGGGTGCTCAAATAGCGGCTTTCCCAGGCACCCGATTTTGCCGTTCAAACCGTCGCTTGCGTACATTTAGTACGCGGCGCTCCTCTTTCACGGCAAACTCGGGCACCTGGAAAACCCGCTTTAGCATTGGGTTTGCTGTTCTGTTACTGTGAAAGAGAGCTTGGGTTGTCTATTCAGGTCATGATGCAGATGCTTGGCCAGGGGTTCTTGGTCAGTTTGCAGCTGTTTGTGCTGACGCTGCTCGGGTCGATTCCGCTGGGAATTCCCGTGGCGTTTATGCGCATGAGCAAAATCGCGCCGATTCGCTGGATTGCGCGCATCTACATTTCGGTCATGCGCGGTACGCCGCTCATGCTGCAGATGTTTGCCATCTACTTTGCTCCGTACTACGTGTTTGGCATTTCGCTCACGCCCGATTCCAAGTGGACGGCGTGCGTTGTGGCATTCATCATCAACTACGCCGGTTACTTTGCCGAGATCTATCGCTCGGGCCTTCAGTCCATTCCGCGCGGTCAATACGAGGCAGCCGAGGTGCTGGGCTATTCGCGCATGCAGACGTTTCTGTATATCGTGATGCCGCAGGTCGCCAAGCGTATTCTGCCGGCGATGGGCAACGAGATCATCACGCTGGTCAAGGACACGTCGCTGGCGTTTGCCATTGGCGTGGGTGAGATGTTCTCGACGGCCAAGGCGCTGGTCGCCTCGCAGGTGAGCATGGTGCCGTTTGCGATCGCGGCGCTGATCTACTGGGTCTTTAACTTTGTGGTCGAGATGCTGCTGGGCGCCGCGGAGAAAAAATTGGATTACTACCATGACTAGATCGTTCCGCCGTTCTAACGAACGGCGGACTGCTCGACGCTGCGCGCGTGCCTGACGGCCAATCTGCTCCTCAAACCGTCGCTTGCGTACAGAAGTACGCGGCGCTCCTCTTTCGGAGCACATTGTCTCGCCAGTCACACGCTCGCTGACTTTTTAAACACATGGAGGTTCCCGTGTCCGGAACGGTAATGAATATAACGAACGCGCGCAAGGCGTTTGGCGGCAATGAGGTGCTCAAGGATATCTCGCTCGAGGTAAAGCGCGGCGAGGTCGTGGCGATTATCGGGCCTTCGGGTGGCGGTAAGTCCACGCTGTTGCGTTGCGCCACGCTGCTCGAGACGCTCGACGGAGGCTCGCTCTCGTTTGGCGACCTTGCCGTTGCGACGGATGCGGGTTCGGGCGCGGTCTATGCGAAGGGCGATGTGCCCAAGCAGGCGCGCTCGCGATTCGGCCTAGTGTTCCAAAATTACAACCTGTTCCCGCACTATACCGTGATGAAAAACATCATCGACGCCCCGATTCGCGTGCTCAAGCGCCCGCGCGAGCAGGCGGAGGCACGCGCACGCGAGTTGATCGCGCAGATGGGGCTTGCGGGCAACGAGAACAAGGTTCCGTGTGAGCTTTCGGGGGGTCAGCAACAGCGTGTGAGTATCGCCCGCGCCTTGGCGCTCGACCCTGAGATCTTGTTCTTTGACGAGCCGACCTCGGCGCTCGATCCCGAGCTGACGGCCGAGGTATTGCGTGTCATTAAAGACCTTGCCGCGCAGAATATGACGATGGTAATCGTGACCCACGCGATGCAGTTTGCGCGCGATGTTGCCGATCGCGTGGTCTTTATGGACGGCGGCCGCATTGTCGAGGAGGGTCCTGCCGAGCAGGTCATCGATCATCCGCGCGAGCAACGTACCCGTGAGTTCTTGAGCCGCATCGAGGGCTAGACTCAGCCATGTATTGAGAAGAAGCCGCCGCAGGTCTTATGGTCTGTGGCGGCTTTTATTTGTATCGATGGGGTTTAATAATCGCCTCATGTGTTCGTCCCTTCCTCTCGCCGCCTGTATTCATACGTGCGCCGAAAGGTGTGCATGGACAGTCACCCGTGAGGGTAGGGTGGTGGCATAGGACATTTGGAGGGTGAGTCGGCTCGGCTGCCGACCATGCTGCTCCCGGGACGGCATCGACCGCGAACTCTCCCCGTTGGCGTCGCGCATTGCGCGCGGCCCTGCAAGGAGGTCATCATGGGTGCTCCCAAGACCGGTAACGTAAGGAACGTGGTGCTCGTAGGCCAAGGCGGGGTGGGCAAGACCTCACTCGCCGAGGCCATGCTCCACCTTTCTGGCAAGACCGCCCGCCTGGGCGGCCACGACGGCACCAAGCCCACGCTCGACTATGACCCCGAAGAGGTCAAGCGTGCATTTTCCATCTCGACGACCATTGCACCGATCGACTGGAAGGGCGCGCGCATCAATGTGCTCGATGCCCCGTGCTACCCCGATTTTATCGGCGACGCCTTTGCCGCGATGAGCGTCTGCGAGACGGCTCTGTTTGTGGTCGATGCCGAGGCCGGCCCGCAGCCTACGACGGTTAAGCTCTGGTATGCCGCCGAGGACCTGCGCCTGGCGCGTGCGGTGTTCGTAAACCGCCTGTCGCGCTCCGAGGCCAGCTTTGCGACCACGATGAACCTGCTGCAGGAGCGCTTTGGTACGCGCCTGGGCGCCGTGACCCTTCCCTGGGGCGAGGGCGAGGACTTTGACGGCATCATCGACCTGGTGCGCATGAAGGCGCGCCATTGCAACGGCACCGAAGCCGTTGAGTCGGAGATTCCCGAGGAGTATCGTGCCCAGGCCGAGGAGGCTCATGACCATCTGTGCGAGCTGGTGGCCGAGGCTGACGACGAACTGATGATGAAGTACTTGGAAGGCGAGGAGACGCTGACGCAGGAGGAGCTTGAAGGCCTGCTGTCGAAGGCGATCGCCGAGCGCATCTTTGTGCCGGTCTTTGCGGGCGATTGCATTAAGGAGCAGGGCGTCAACTCGCTGATGGACGACATCGCCACGTACTTCCCGGCGCCGACGGACTACGGCGAGATGCCGCTTATCGACGGCGATTCGCTTAAGATCTCGAGTGACGATGACCGCCCGGTGGCGTTTGTGTTTAAGACCCTGGCCGATCCGCAGCAGGGTCGCATCAGCTTTATCAAGGTGCTGACGGGTACGCTTGAGCCGGGCCTTGAGCTGATCAATGCGCGCACGCGCAAGGGCGAGCGTCTGGCCCACCTGTATGTGATGTGCGGCCGCGACATGACCGAGGTCGGGCACGCTTATGCCGGCGATATCATCGTGGCGCCCAAGCTGGCGGCCGAGACGGGCGATACGCTCTCGATTACCGGCAAGGTCGAGGCTGCGGCGTTCAAGTTCCCCAACTCGCAGTACCGCATTGCCATCGAGGCTGAGAACCGCGGTGACGAGGAGAAGCTCTATACGTTTATCGAGAAGGCGTGTAAGGCCGATCCGACCATGAGCATCGATCGTGACGAGGAGACGGGCCAGACTATCATCTCCGCCGTGGGCGAGGCGCAGGTTTCGGTTCTGCTCAATCGCCTTGAGGACCGCACCAAGGTCGTGGCCAAAAGCGTGCCGATCCGCATTCCGTATCGCGAGACCATCCGCCGCACGGCGAGCGCACAGGGCCGACACAAGAAGCAGACCGGTGGTGCCGGTCAGTATGGCGACTGCTGGCTGCGCGTTGAGCCGCTCATTGGGCCCGACGGCACGAGCGATGGCTATGAGTTTGTAGACGAGGTCGTGGGCGGTCGCATTCCGCGTTCGCTCATTCCCGCCGTGGACAAGGGCGTCCAGGAGACCATGAAGGACGGCATCATTGCCGGCTACCCGCTTACGGGCATTCGCGTGGCTGTGTACGACGGCTCGTATCACAGCGTCGACTCCAACGAGATGGCGTTCCGCGCGGCGGCCCGCATCGGCCTGCGCAAGGCGTGTGCCGATGCCGACCCGGTGGTGCTGGAACCCATCGAGGAAATCACGGTGACTATCCCCGAGAGCTACGCCGGCGCCGTGATGGGCGACATCTCGGCCTCGCGCGGTCGCGTGACGGGCATGGAGACCGATGAGCGCGGCGACACCGTGGTCATTGCCCAGACGCCTCTCGCCGAGCTGACGGATTACTCGACGCGCCTGCGCTCTATCACGCGCGGCACGGGCGACTTTACCATGAAGCCCGCCGGCTACGAGCAGGTGCCTTATGACGTTCAGGCCAAGCTGGTCGAGCGCTATGAGGAGGGCCGCGCCAAGTAGCGTGGGGCTTTGCCTGCAATGTAGGTGCTGACGAAAAGGCCGCCCTGGGTAACCGGGGCGGCCTTATTTGATCCCTTGGGGACGGAGGAAAACGGATCATTTTTTGGTTACGGGCGGCGCGGTCGGCACTAGTCTCCGGATGCCTGGTTGCGGCCGGTGGCGTAGTCGATCTGCACATGCGGCTGCAAGTTGTAGCAATATACGTGGAAGCAGAGGGTCTTGCCGTGGTCCTCGACCGATTGCGCCTCAAGGCGCACGCCACGGCAGACAAGTTCCTCTTCGTTATACATGGGCGTGACGCGGTAGAGCACATGGTTACCCGTATCGCGAATATAGTTGAGAATCTGCTCCTCAAACGGCAGCATGCCCGTCTCGTTGAGATAGCGCGTGCCGGTGAGGAGATTCTTGCGGTTGGCGTTTTCGCCGCAGAGCGACCAGGCGATAAGGTGGCAGCGGTTGTAGAGGCTCTGGCCTGGAATAAAGTCGTAGCGCTGCTGGTGCCAGCCGGCGGGGTGGATGCGCGAGATATCGCCGCGCTCGCCTTGACCAAGCGATTCGGGGCCCACGCAGGCGAGCGCTTTGCGGGTGCGGCCCAAGCTGTCGAGCTTGGAGAACTTCTTAAAGCAGCCCTCTTCGGTGGCGCGCTCGTATTCATCGAGCGTGAATGACGGCGTGCCGAGCGGGTGCGTGCTGTCGGCGCGCAGAGCAACGTAGGGGTTGCCGGCGTAGTCGGGAATGCTGCTGAGATATACGCCGCGGGCGCGGTCGAGATCGGGGTTTTCGACCTCGTCGATGGGGATAGCGGTACTGTCGGCGGAGCCGTCGTCACCGGTGTCGGTCGCGGCGGAATCGGAGCCATCGTCAGAGTCTTGGCTATTTTGAGAGTCCGAGGAGCTCTCTGTTCCCGATTCGAGTCGGGCAACCAGGTCTGCCTCGTCGTCGGTGCGGCTGGGACTCTCGTTTTGTTTCTCGGCCAGAGCTACCGCCTGCTCATCGCTTTGCGGCGACAGCAGCTTGGGCGCTCCGTCGAGCGACCCCGTGAACAGCGCAAACCCCAGCACCACGGCGGTGCCGATGGAAAGTACTTGCTTGTAGGCGGACTTGCGCGACATTGAGGCTCCCTGATGGACGGTTGGGAGTCTACCAGTCTAGCAGGAGCCGCCGAGGGTCGTTCTATCGAACAAATACTTAAGATTTGGGATAGACGCCGCTGGTTCATTTGCCTCATATGGAGCTGTGGCGGTTGTTGATGTGGGGCTCGGCGTTTCCCCAGATAAAACCTACCAAAATAAACCTGTCCCTTATTGGCAGGTTAATCGTGAGTTATTTCACCGCAGCTTAAGGTACGGTTGGGATGTGCGCACTTTAAAGAGAGGAGCCCATGATTAGAGAGGTCGCGCTCGTCTCTCTAAATGTCTCTCTAAAGAGAAAGCCAGTTAAAGAGATAGCATTAGGCAATCTAGCAGTGAATTCGATACATCTTTCTAAATTTCTCTCTAAAATAAGGTGCTTATCTCTCTAAAGTTAGGGAGATATACTATACTTTAGAGAGATAAATCTATCGTTTTAGAGAGACGGAATGCCAATGCTGCTGGATGAACCTCTTGGCCTTATCGTTGAGCGCCTTCGCAGGCGGGGGACTGATGACGCATCGGTAGAAGTTAAAGCCTGCACGAATAAATTGAGCGCAGATGTATGGGAGACAGTGAGCGCTTTTGCGAACACTGCGGGTGGGCTCATTATTTTGGGCCTAAACGAAGCCGAAGGATTTGTTCCTTCGGCTAACTTTGCTATCGATAGGGTGCGCGATCAGTTTGTTTCGGGTATCGGAGACGGAGGCTCAGCAGCAGTGGTGGCCCATGCGCCGCGGTACGAGCTTGATCGAGGCGAGGTCGACGGGCTCCAGGTGCTTCTGGTGCGTATCTTTGAACTTGAGCTTAAAGCGAAGCCTTGCTATATCGGCGCGCGCGGCGTACAGAACGGTAGCTACAAGCGCGTGGATGATAAAGATATCAAGATGTCACCCGCTGAGCTATATGAGCTGCAGAGTGCGTTGCTTCCGAGCGATGCAGACGGCACGGTGGTTTCGGAGGCAACGGTCGAGGATTTGGATCCAGATGTCGTGCGGTCTATTATCGCAAATCGCCGGCTGCAGACCCCCCGCGTTTTGCGCGGGGCCGATACGCTGGAAAAGCAGCTGGTCAGACTCAATATCACTACAAAGGATGGTGCGGTGAAGCTCGCAGGGCTTCTGTCGGCGGGAATTTACCCCCAGCAGTTCTATCCCAAACTCATGATCGATGTCGCTGTCCATTCCGATGTGGAAAAATCTGCACCCGGGCAACCCCGGTTTATTGACCGCCAGTTGTGCGATGGCCCGATTCCGGCTTGCATCGAAGATGCCCTTGCCGCGATTGGACGGAACTTGCGCAAAGCGGCGATAGTGCAAGGTGCTGGCAGAAGGGAGGATTGGGAAGTTCCCCAGGAGGTTTTGCGCGAGGCCTTGGCAAATGCCTGCATCCATCGAGAATATTCGCCCATGTTTGTGGGGCAGGCCGTGAGTGTCGATATCTATCCAGACAGAATAGAGATCAAAAACCCCGGTGGGCTTTGGGGCGGAAAGACGGTGGACAATCTTGCAGACGGGGAATCGCGCTGCCGAAACCCAAAGCTCATGAGCCTAATGGGGGCGACGCCGTTAGAGCATGCCGAGGGGGCCGTTGCAGAAAGCCAGGGATCTGGTATCCCGGCTATGATTCGCGAGATGGAGTCTCGTTCGCTTGGAAGGCCGAAATTTATCGTTAAGGCCGATTCGTTTACGGTGCTGCTTTCCCGGCACGGGGCGGAGCTTGCTGAAAACCGCACGTGGATTCAGAGCCATGTGGGCACCGAGCTGACGGATCGCGAGGAAACATTGCTCATGTTTATGCGGGAGCATGGGTGCGTATGCGATGTTCAAAAAATACGAGAGGCCCTGAAGTGGGATTCGGATGACATTCGCCTGATCTGCGGGGATCTTGTCGATAAACATGTCCTGTCAAAATGTGGCAAAGACACGTTTGAGATTATCGATATGAGCAGAGAATCGTCAGCTTCGACAGCGGATAGGATCCTGGAGGCTCTCAGCGCCGAAGTGGATATGACGGCGCGAGAAATAGCGGTTGCATCGGGGGTCAAAATTTCGTCCGTCCGCTACCATCTGCCAAAAATGGCGGATAAAGGACTCATCGAAGTAATGGGTTCGTCGACGAGCCGCAACCGCCGCTATCGGAAGAAGTAGATGCAGCCGAATTGCCCCTCTACCGTCTCTCGAAGTTTGATGGGTGCTAGAGGGGCGACTGCCTCGTGATATTTTCCCAAGATAAAACCTGCCAAAACAAACCTGTCCCTTTTTGGCAGGTTACTGATTCATGTTGCCGTGGATGTAGGGGGTGACCTCGGGGAAGATATGGCCGCAGCCCAGCTCGCGCAGCGCGGACTCGATAACGGCGGGCAGCGGGGTTTTGCCCTCGGCATCGACGGCGTTGTCACCGAGGGCAGCGATCTTGGCGACATCTGCGGGTGCGGCCTCGATATGCATGCAGCCGCAGATCAAACGCGCGCGTACCTGTGCCAGATCAAGATCGTGCAGGTAATCCTCGCAGGCGCGGATTAAATCGACTTTATCGCGCGTAAGCTCCTCGCCCGTGGGGACGCGGGTGGCAAGACATGCTCCCGCCGGTAGGTTCCAAACGGGATAGCCCCATGCGCGCAGCAGCTCGCGCTCTTCGTCCTTGGTAAAGCCGACCTCCATAAGGGGTGAGCGTACGCCGAGCTCTTCTGCCGCACGCATGCCGGGGCGGTAGTCACCGCGATCGCTTGCATTGCTGCCATCGATGACGGTGGGAAAGCCGAGCGACTTGGCGTGGTTGACGATGGCGGTAAAGCCGGCGTGCTTGCAGTGGTAGCAGCGATTGGCATCGTTGCAGGCTACTTGGGGGAGCTGCAGCTGATCGACCGAAAGATTGAGCACGGGGAGCTTAAAATGCGCCCCTTCATTGGCTTGTCCATCAACGGACCGCTCAAACGAGGCCTGTTCGGGCGTGCCGATGAGCGGCGTGGTGAGATGGACGAGGAGGGTATTGGTAGGCATGATGCGGGCGCATACGGCGGCCAAAAAGCTGCTGTCGACGCCACCGGAAAACCCGATAGCCACGCGCCCGTATGCCAAAAGCAGCTGTTCGAGCGCCGATAGCTTGTCTTGAAGCTCCTCTGCGGGTGCCGTGGTGTCTAAAATCATGAAACGTTCCTTATCGTTGAGTGCTCGATCGAAAACTATAATCCTAATGCGTTACTTGCCATAAGACTTCTACCTATGTAACGAAAGTGCAATATGGTATATACGTTATATACAAGTTGCCAAATGCGGTAGAGTTACAGCAACGCGACAGCGAGAGTCGATGGGGGACCGATATGATCAAGGCTGTTATTTTTGACATGGATGGAACTCTGGTCGATACCGAGCGTTTGGGGATTAAGGCCTGGAAGGCAGGCGCCGCTGAGCTGGGGCTCGCGATTGATGAAGCGCTGATCCATCAGTTTATCGGCCGCACGCTGCCCGATGTTATGGACATCCTCGATAGGCATTATGGCAGCCACGAAACCACCGAGGCGATCTATCGTCGCCACAAGGAGATTCGCGACGAGATGGTCAAGACCGAACTGGAACTTAAGGCCGGCGCCGCCGAGTGCCTAGACGAGCTGCTGGCTGCGGGCTATCACGTGGGCCTAGCGACGTCGTCGCGCCTCGTTACGGCCGAGCGCAACCTTAAGATGGTCGGTCTTTTTGACAAGTTTGAAACGGTAACGTGTGGCGAGGACGTCGTGCACGGCAAGCCCGACCCCGAGATGTATCTGCTCGCCTGCGAGCGCGCGGGCTTTGCCCCCGAGGAATGTGCTGTGGTCGAGGATTCGCGCAACGGCTGCGTCTCGGGCATCACGGCCGGATGCCATGTCTTCGCCGTCCCCGATATCGTGCCGCTGCCGCAGGACGTGGTGGATGGCTGCGAGGCCGTGCTCGATACGTTGTTCGATCTGGCGGCGGCGGTCAAGGCCGTGCGCTAGACAATTGCGGTGTTGAAACGAGCAATTGCCCACGTTTGCGCTCAAGCAAAAGGGGTCCGGCAATGGTCGGGCCCCTTTTGCTTGAGCGGCGACTTAGCATACTTGCGGGCGTGCTATAGATACGCACCGAGGTTGATGGCCGTGGCGTCGGTCTGGCTGCTTGCCTGGGTGCTGGCGCGTTCCAAGAGGAACGGCCGCACGAGTTCCTGACGGTTGATGTCCTCGGCGGCTGTGACCGCAGTAACGGTTCTCGCTGCGGAACCAATGCGGATGTGCTTGGTTTTTGCCGGTGCCTTGTTCTCGATTTGCTCCATGAGCAGCTGGACACCCTTGCGGCCAATCTCGTAGCCCGGGGGTGCCACCGTGGTGAGGGGGACCGACCCGCTCCATGCAAGCGGGTTACCGTCGCAGCCGGCCACGCGAACCTGTTCGGGGACGGAGATGCCTTTGTCGGTCAACGCCGAGATAACGCCCGAGGCCAATACATCGGTAAGGCCGATGACAAAATCGGGACGCTCGCCGGTAGAGCGCTCGGCAATCTGAGCGCCGATGCTGTAACCATCGGCAGCGGTATTCCATTCTCCGGCGTCAATGACCTCAATTTTGATATCGGGATGCAGGACGAGGGCCTTATGAATGCCAAGTACGCGCAGGGTGAGCTGCATAAATGCCGCTCTGCCCACAACGGTGATATGGCGCGCGCCGCGGGTGATGGCGAGCTCGGCGATAATGCGCCCTTGCGCCTCGTTGTCGGCGGCCACGTAGTAACCGGGTTCGGAGCAGTGGATGTCCAGATGGACGATCGGCACGGGCATCTTGGCCATTGCGGGGTGCCAATCGGGGGACGCCATAGGCTGAACCATGACGCCGGACATCTGCGTGCCCATAAAATAGCGCAGGTAGTGGTCCTCGAGGATGTCGTCGTTATCGGCGTTGGCGATGAGCAGGTCATAGCCGTGCTTGCGGGCCTCGTTATGGGCGCCGCTGGCAATTTGGAGCGAGAAGCCATGGTCGAGACGGGGGAGGACCAGGCCAAAGGACTTGGTGGCGCCGCCCGCGAGCTGACGAGCACTTTGGTTGGGCAGGTAGCCAAGGCGATTGATGGTCTCGTTGATGAGCTTGAGGGTCTCGGGGCGCAGCTTTTCGGGGTGGTTGAGCGCGTTGGATACCGTGCCCAGCGAGACTCCTGCCTCGCGCGCGACGTCGCTGATTTTTACCTTTGCCATAGCGGCCCCTTTGATGCGTTTCAAGTACGAGTCAGATTGTAGCATCGCCTGTTCCCAGGGTGTCAAAACCTACCAATTAGGGGCAGGTTTATTTTGGCAGGTTTTATCTGGGCAAACACCGGAGTCCAGACCACACAAAGGTGCCTGTCCCCCTTTGTGGTGGTTTTGGCGCGGCTGGGCTGCGCGTTAAACGGTGGAGTGTCTACAATGGAAGCCGCTTTGATCGTAGATTGAAAGGCTTTGGTATGACTCGCGCTGTTTCTCGTCGTGATTTCCTGGGTTTAATTGCCGGTACCGCAATGGTTACGGCGAGCGGTTGCGCTGGCAGTGGCGCCGACAAGGGCTCTGCCGCTGGTTCTGCCGCGGTTACAGGCGACGATATCAAGGGCACCAAGCTCACCTTTGTGGGCGACGATGCCTTTGCGCCCTATCGCTATCTGGAGACGCAGTCGGACGGCAAGCAGAAGGTTGTCGGCTTGGACATCGCCATCGCTGACGAGATGGCCTCGCGCTTGGGCTTTTCTTACGACTTTGAGCCGCAGGACTTTGCAGCCACGCTTGCATCGGTGCAGAGCGATGACAAGGCCTTTACCATGGCGATGAGCTCCAACGAAGAGCGCGAGCAGACCTACGACTTCACGCGCGGCTACTATCAGCCGCTTGTGGGCGTTCTCACGCTCGGCGGCGATCCCGTCAAGCGCGTTGAGGACCTCGCCGGCAAGTCTATCGCCTGCACCACCGGTACCGTGCAGAACAAGTTCATCGCCAAGGTCATGCCCGATGCTGATATTCACACGTACGACGGTGGCGACCAGTGCCTGCAAGAGGTGCTCGCCGGGCGCATCGATGCCTACCTGTGTGACGGCGCCGAGGGCCAGTCCATGCGCGATGCGAATGAGGGCCTGGTGCTGGGCCTGCTCGATCGCTCCGAGACGAGCGATCACGTGGGCGTGTACCGCCTGATGGCCAAGAAGGGTGCCGGATTTGTCGCGGCGCTTGACGAATGCATCGGCGAGATGCTCGAGGACGGCACCATCGATGACTGCATCAAGCAGTATGTGGGCGCCGACTTTATGTGGAACGGCGACTATTCCGCTTCCGGTACGTCGACGGTTGCCGGAAAATAGCGAGCCGGTGAGGCGCGCGCCAAGGGCATGCTGATGAAGTTTGAACTGCTAGAACCATATATACCGATGTTTATGAGCGGCCTGGTCGTGACCTGCCAGGTGACGGCCGCCGCGCTGGCCATAGCACTCGTCCTGGGCTTTCTTATTGCCGTGCTCAAGGTTTTGCCCTGTCGCCCGTTACGTGCGGTGCTCAACTTCTACACCTCTATCTTTCGCGGCGTGCCGCTCATCGTGTTGCTTTTTTTGGCGTACTTTGCGACGCCGCAGCTCACGGGCTTCAAAATTTCGATGTTTGCCGCCGGTGCCATTACGCTGGGGCTCAACGGCTCAGCGACGGTGTCCGAGACGGTGCGCGGTGGTATCGAGGGCGTTGACCGGGGGCAGTACGATGCCGCTCGGGCCATCGGGCTTCGCTATGTTCCCATGATGCGCAAGATCATCGTTCCGCAGGCGATGCGCTCGATTGCCCCCGCCCTGGTCAACGAAGTGATCACGGTCCTCAAGAGCTCCTCGCTGGTGGCAACCATCGGCCTGATGGATATGATGCGCGCCGCCCAGAGCGTGCAGGCGCTCACCTATCGAGCCTTTGAACCGTTTTTAGTGGTGGCCGTGGTCTACTACGTCATTGTCATGGCGCTCACGGCCCTGGGCAATCGGCTCGAAGGCCGTCTGCGCCTCTAGGGGTGCGCAAACCGCCACAAAGGTCCCCTTCGTGGCGGTGGGGTGTGTGCATCGGGTGGTATCTAAGTTGAGATACCACTTCTGGTATATCAGCTTGCGTTTGCGTGAGTACAATACTCGAACGTTGTACGTCTCAGCGCCCCTTGTGCGCGGACGTCTTGCAGTCACGCGAACGAAGGGATTTATCCTATGTGCGGAATTGTCGGCTACACCGGCTCTGATATTGCAAAGAACATTCTGGTCACGGGCCTTAAGCGTATGGAATATCGCGGTTATGACTCCTCGGGCGTCGCGCTCGAGGTGGGCGAGGGCGCCGCGGCTCACCTCGATGTCATCCGCCGCGTGGGTAAGGTTGCGGGCCTGGAGAGCGAGCTTTCCAATATCGACAGCGACGCTACCTGCGGTATCGGCCATACCCGCTGGGCCACTCACGGCAAGCCTTCCGTTGTCAACGCTCATCCCCACACCAGCTGCGATGGTCGCATCGCCATCGTCCACAACGGCATTATCGAGAACTTCGCCGAGCTGCGCGAAGAGCTGGAGGGCCGCGGCCACCACTTTAAGAGCGAGACCGATACCGAGGTCTTCGCGCATCTGATCGAAGAGGCTTATGCCGAGACGCACGACCTGATGGCCTCCGTGCGCGAGGCTTGCACCCACGTGGTCGGTGCCTATGGTCTGGCCGCCGTGTGCGCTGACGAGCCCGGCGTGATTGCCGTGGCCCGCAAGGATTCCCCGATCGTGGTCGGCGCGGGCGAGACCGGCGCCTATGTCGCCTCCGATGTCATCGCGCTCATCGACGCCACCCGCGATGTCGTGGTGCTCGAGGACGGTCAGTTTGCCAAGCTCACGCCCGCAGGCGTCGAGTACACCGACGAGGCCGGCAATGTGATTGAGCCCAAGATCACCCATATCGACTGGGACCTGGACATGGCCGAAAAGGGCGGTTATCCCGACTTTATGCTCAAGGAGATTCACGAGCAGCCGCGCGTCGTACGCGACACGCTGGTCGGTCGTATGACGCCGGCCGGCGAGCTCGACATCGACGAGCTGGGCCTTTCGCTCGAGGAGCTCAACGACATCGACCGCGTCTACGTGATCGCTTGCGGAACCAGCTATCACGCTGGCCTCATCGCAAAGAACCTTATTGAGGGTTGGGCTCGCATTCCCACCGAGGTTGAGGCTGCCAGCGAGTTCCGCTATCGCAACCCCATCATCACACCGACGACGCTCGTTGTTGCCGTGTCCCAGTCGGGCGAGACGGCCGATACCCTCGCCGCCATTCGCGATGCGCGCATCAAGGGCGCCAAGGTCTTTGGTATCACCAACGTGGTGGGCAGCCCCGTGGCGCGCGAGAGCGACGGCGTCATCTATACCAAGGCCAACAAGGAGATCGCAGTCGCCTCGACCAAGAGCTTCATCGGTCAGGTCGTGAGCCTCACGCTTTTGGCCCTGCTGCTGGCGCAGGTCAAGTACCGCCTGACCACCAAGCAGACGCGCATGCTGTTCCGCGAGCTTTCCGATACGGCCGAGCAGATCCAGTGGATCCTGGATACGCAGACCGAGGCCGTGCACGAGGCCGCGCTTGTGTGCAAGGACGCGCAGTCTGCGCTGTTCGTGGGTCGCGGCATGGGCGCCGCCATTTCCTACGAGGGCGCGCTTAAGCTCAAGGAGGTCAGCTACCTGCATGCCGAGGCATATGCCGCCGGTGAGATGAAGCACGGCCCCATCGCGCTGATCGATCCGGGTTTCCCTGTCATCGCGGTGGCAACCAAGAGCGCAACGTACGATAAGACGGTGTCGAACCTCATGGAGTGCAAGGCTCGCGGCGCCAAGGTCATCGTCGTTGCTACCGAGGGCGACGAGGAAATCAACAAGATTGCCGACTGCATCATTCGCGTGCCGTCCGTCCGTGACGTGTTCAGCCCCATCACGGCGAGCGTTCCGCTGCAGCTGCTCGCCCGCGAGGTGGCCATTTTGCGCGGTTGCGACGTTGACCAGCCTCGCAACCTGGCTAAGAGCGTGACCGTGGAGTAGTTGTTGTTCCGCCGTTCTGGCGACCAAGGCCCGGCTCCGTTGTGCGGAGCCGG
>UQNG01000057.1:0-15418 GCA_900542335.1 uncultured Collinsella sp. | reverse complement strand
AGGATGCGGGTCGAACCCCAGCCGGTGCGCACGCGCACGGCGGGGCGGGCGCCCTCGGCAAGTGGCAGCACGCGGCCGATAATCGCGGCGTTCTCGCCGTAGCGGGCGGCGCGCATGGCGGCCAGCGCCGCATCGGCTTGCTCGGCCGGCACGACGGCAACCATCTTGCCCTCGTTTGCCACCTGCAGCACATCGTAGCCGAGCATCTCGCAGGCGGCCTGCACGTCGGGACGCACGGGCACGGCATCCTCGTCGACCTCCATGGCAACATTGCTGGCCTGGGCAAACTCGTTGAGTGTGGACGCCAAGCCACCGCGCGTGGGGTCGCGGAAGCAGCGTGTGTCGGGTGCTGCGGAAAGCACATCGGCAATCAGGTGGTTGAGCGGCGCGGCGTCGCTTTCGATGGTGCTCGAAAACGCCAGACCCTCGCGCTGACTCATGATGGCGATGCCGTGGTCGCCCAGTGTGCCCGACACCAGGATGACGTCGCCGGGCCGGCAGTTTGCGCCACTGAGCGCCACGCCCGTGGGTACCTCGCCCACACCGGCGGTATTGATATAGACGCCGTCGGCCCCGCCGCGCTCGACCACCTTAGTGTCGCCCGTGATTATGGACACGCCCGCTTCGTGCGCCGTTTCGGCCATCGTCTGCACAATCTGGTGGAGCTTATCCATGGGATAGCCCTCTTCGAGGATGAAGCCGCACGATAGGTAGCGCACGTTGGCGCCCGAGGTCGCGACGTCGTTGACGGTTCCGCACACGGCGAGGCGGCCGATGTTGCCACCGGGGAAGAACTGCGGCGAGACTACAAAGCTGTCGGTCGACATGGCGATGCGCCCGCTCGCGGGCAGCGTGGCGACGCCGGCGTCGTTGCCTTCGAGCAGCTCGGGCGACCCAAAGGCATCCAAAAAGACCTCATCGATGATGCGTTTCATCATCTGGCCGCCGGAGCCGTGGCCCAGCAGGACGGTGCTATCGGTAACGCTATGGGACATATCGAAAACTCCAATCGTGGGTGGAATTATATGGGTGAGGCGCAGCGTCGACCGGTCCGCCGTTCGTTAGAACGGCGGAACCCATTAGCCTCGGTAGCGGAAATATGCTGCGCAGCTGCCCTCGGAGCTCACCATGCAGGGGCCGACGGGATGTTCGGGCGTACAAGCGTGGCCGAACAGGGGGCAGTCGCTCGGCGTAATGGCCCCGCGCAGCACGTCGCCGCAGCGGCATCCGCGCGGCTCGACCGTCGCCTCAACGGGCACGTCAAAGCGAACGCGGGCATCAAAGCGCGAGAACTCGGGGCGGATGGAAAGGCCCGAGTTGGCAATCAGCCCCAATCCACGCCATGTGGTATCGCACGGCTCAAATACCTGCTCGACCAGCTGGCGCGCCACGGGATTGCCGTCGGCATTGACGCCACGACGGTAGGCGTTGTCGATTGCGGGCTGCCCCTCAACAACCATTTGGACCAGCATGCAGATACCCTGCAGGATATCGACCGGTTCAAATCCCGTGACCACGCCCGGGGTATTGAATTCGTCGACCAAAAAGCTAAAGGGCGCCAAGCCCGTGATGGTGGCGACGTGTCCCGGCAGGATAAAGCCGTCGATGGCGGTCTCAGGATCGTTGGCGATGGCGCGCAGAGCCGGCGGCGTGGTCTTGTGGGCGCAATAGACCGAGAAGTTCAAAAGCCCGCGCGCTTCGGCCTCCAAGATGGCGGCGGCGATGGTGGGCGTTGTGGTCTCAAAGCCCACGCCCATAAAAATAACCGGGCGATCGGGGTTTTGCTCGGCAATGTCGAGTGCATCGAGCGGGGAGTACACAATGCGAATGTCACGCCCTGCCGCCTTTTGCGCAGCGAGCGAGGTGGATGATCCGGGCACGCGCATCATGTCGCCAAAGGTGGTGATGATGGCGCCGTCTATGTTGGCGAGCGCGATTGCGTGGTCGATGTCGCGGTTGGCGGTGACGCAAACGGGGCAGCCCGGGCCGCTCAGCAGCTTGAGCCCGGCCGGCATAATGGAGCGAAAGCCATAGCGCCCGATGCTCACGGTATGCGTGCCGCAGACTTCCATAAGGTTGATGGTGCGGTCGCCGACAAGCTCATGAATGCGCTCGATGAGCTCGCGAGCCAGCTTGGGATCGCGGAATGCCGAGAAATCGATACCGGAGCGCGCCGGCTGCTCGGGCGCCACTAGTAAGCCTCCGCCGGGTTGGTGGTCAGCTGGTCTTCTTCGACCAGCTCGGACATGGCATTAACAAGCTCGAGCGTTTCCTGTGCTTCCTGCTCGTCGACAATCTGGATGCCAAAGCCGGCGTGTACGAGAACATAGTCGCCAACCTGCGCCGTCGGCACGAGTCGCAGCGACACGGGGCGCTCGATGCCCATCATGTCGACGGTCGCCTTAAGGTCGTCGTCGCGTTTGACTACTTTACCGGGAACGGCAAGGCACATAATGTTCCCCTTTATACGTTTTGCGCTGGATAGGCGCCTAATTACCCATCAGTTGATGGTAGCGCTCGCGGGAGTCACGAGCAAACGCGTTACACCTGTGAGACGGTGGCGCGCAGGCTGGAAAAACGCCTATCGCGATGCTGTCTGCGCGAGGAGAGCGCGAGCGATGGCGGCCTGACCGTAGGCGATGCAGCCGTCGTTGACGGGCACGGAGTGGGGAACCAAGACGGCAAGACCGGCGTCTTTGAGGTCGTGGGTAAGGAGCTGAAGCAAAAGCCGGTTCATGAACACGCCGCCCGAGAGCGCAACGGTGTCGAGGCCTTCACGGGCGCAGATCTCGCTTGCGATGCGGGTCGTAGCGTGCGTAATGGCGATGTGAAACCCGAGGGCGAGCCTGTCGGCCGGCGCGCCTGCCTCGATTCCATTCAGAAGAGCTTCGATGAGCGGTTGGGGGTCCAAGATGGGGGAGTCGTCGGCAGACGTGAATACGCTTGCATGATTGCCGTCGAGACGAACGGTCTTACCGCCGAGCGCGCGCCAGGCGGCGGCCTCAAGCTCGATGGCGGGTTCACCCTCGTAGGTCGCTTGGCCGCAAATGCCCAGGATCGCGGCTGCGACATCAAACAAGCGACCCATACTGCTGGTGCGCGGGCTGTTGATGCCACGTTCGATCATTGTTGCCGTCACGCTGCGTGTTTGCTCGTCTAGGCCGCCCAAGAGCCGCTCAGCCCCCGGGTGTTCAAGCAGGCCGAGCTCGCTGAGCAGGGCAAAGGCGTTGCGGCGGGCGTCGCGCACGGAGGCCGCCCCGCCGGGGAGCGCCCAGGTGCGCAAATACGCGGCGCGCTCAAAGCCGCCAAGGCTTGCAACAAGAAACTCGCCGCCCCAAATGGTCCCATCGGTGCCGGCGCCGGTGCCGTCAAAGGCGATGCCAAGGACGCGCGCGTCGGTTGTAAGCTGGTCCGCGACGATAGCCTCGGCCATTACGCTCGCGATATGCGCATGATGGTGCTGCACCTCAACGAGCGGCAGATTGCATTTTCGCGCCTGCTCGCGCGCCCACTGGCTCGATAGATAGCTGGGGTGTAGATCGCAGGCCAAGGCGGCGGGCGCCAAGTCAAAGAGATCTTCCAAGCGCGTGCGCGCGGCGTTCCAGGCATCGAAGGTCCCGCCGTTTTCAACATCGCCGATATGCTGCGACACAAAACAGGTTGCCTCGCCGTTCGTCCCTTCACGCGTGAGCGCAATCGTTGCCTTTTGTTGTGGCCCGCAGGCGAGCACGCAGGGCGGAGCACCGTTGAGCGCCGGCAACGACAGAGGCTGCGGCGCATATCCGCGTGCGCGGCGAACGGGCATAACGGCGCCGTCGACCACGCGTACCACGGAGTCGTCGTAGCGCGACAGAATCGCGCGGTCATTGCCGAGCAACGCGTCGGCGATGCCGGCGGCAACGAGGTGTTCCCAGGCAAGGTCATCGTCGGTCTCGATGGGTTCTTCGCTCAGGTTTCCGCTGGTCATGACGAGCGCGTGCATACCGCGGGCTTCTGCCGCGGCAAGCAACAGATGCTGAAGCGGGGTGTAGGGGAGCATGACGCCGAGCTCGGGAAGGTCGTGCGCGACGGATGGCGCGAGTGTAAGGGCGTCGGGGGAATCTCCCTCGCCAACAGCACGCCGGCGCAACAGCACGATGGGGCGGATGCTACCGGTTAGCAAGTCGCGCTCGGCATCATCGACATGGCACAGGCGTTCAGTATCGGCAAGGCTGCGCACCATAACGGCAAGCGGCTTGTTGCTGCGGCGTTTGCGGCGGCGCAGCTCGACCACTGCCTGCTCGTTGGAGGCATCGCATGCCAAGTGAAATCCGCCCAGACCCTTGATGGCGACGATACCGCCGTCGGCCAGCAGCTCAACACAGCGGTCGATAATGGCATCGCTGGTTTCGCGCGTGCTGCCGACGGCTGGCGACGCGGCGGCTTCGCCCGACTCATTGCCCACGCCCGCCTCGCGCCAGGTAATATGCGGCCCGCAGTCAAAGCAGGCATCGGGCTGCGCGTGAAAACGCCGGTCGAGTGGGTCGGCATACTCCGCGGCGCACTTGGGACACATGGGAAAGCAATCCATCGACGTGGCCGCTCGGTCATAAGGCAGCGACCGGATGATGGTAAAGCGTGGGCCGCAGTTAGTGCAGTTGATAAAGGGGTAGTGATAGCGTCGGTCGGCGGGGTCGAACAGTTCGCGCAGGCAGTCGTCACAGGTGGCGATATCGGGGGAGACGAGCGTCGTGTGCGCAGTCTGGTCCTGCGATGCTACGATGCGGAAACCCTGTTCATTGGCGGCATCCCAATCGTTGGCTGCCAACCCCACAACCTCGACATGCTCTACGCGGGCTGCCGCAGGCGCATGTTCAGAAAGCGCGGCAACAAAAGCATCGAGCGCATCGGCCGGAGCGTGCGCCTCAATGTGCACGCCGTCGCCCGCATTGAGTACCCAGCCGCAAATGCCATGCGCCATAGCCTCGCGATACACAAATGGTCGCATGCCAACGCCCTGCACAATGCCCGTCACATGAATATGCACATGCCGCATGCGACACCCCTCATCAAAACCGATCAAAAAGGGACAGGTCTATTTTGGTAGGTAAAACTTCTAAACCTGCCAAAACAAACCTGTCCCTTTTTGGCAGGTGCGCTGCGGGAAATCCCGCTATAGCCCCAGGCTTTGCTTGGTGGCAGCGCAGGTGAGCTCGCCGTGCTTAACGCCGCGCAGGCCCAGCAGGCGGTCGGCCAGTTCGTAGACGCGCTCGCCGCGACCCTTGAGCGCCAGAATCTCCAGACAGTTGTGGTGATCCAGATGCACGTGCATGGTCGATACGATCTCGTCGGTGTAGTCATGCTGCACTTCGTCCAGACGGCGCGTCAGATCGCCGGTATGGTGGTCGTAGATCATGGTGAGCGATCCGATAACGTGCTCATCGGGCGTGCGCATCTGCTCTTTGGCGATTGAGGCACGAATCAAATCGCGCACTGCCTCGGAGCGGTTGGCCACGTCGCCGCGGCGTGCGATTTGCTCGTCAAAGCGGCGCAGTAGGTCATCGGGCGCGGTGACCGAAAAACGGACCAGCTCGGAGCCGCCGCCGCAACGGCAGCTCGCCTCGTCGCCCGTGCCGCTGCGGTGGTCGTGCCCGCAGCCGTGCGCGTGTTCGTGTTCGGACACCTTACACCAGCTTTACGGAGCCGACGGAGTTGTGGTCGGCCTCGATGGCTTCCTCGTAGCCCTCAAGCGCGTCATGCGCCTCGTGCAGTGCGGCCATGGCAGCTTCGAGCTTGGCGCCAATGCGCTCCATGTCAAAATTCTCGGTCGCATGCAGCAGCTGATGGCTCCACTCGTGGGCGAGCTCGATGGTGTCGTCGACCTGCTTGACGCTCATGGCAAGCTGGCTCATGTTCATTCCGACGTCATGCATGTGAGATCTCCTTATGTTCGGGGCAATCCAGTGGTTCAGATTCTACTACGCCCGCACGGGGCGCTACCGCATAAGAAAACGGGTGCGAGTCCGTCTGACCCGCACCCGTTCACTGGGGGCTGTTTGTATCTACCATACTATCCGTGGTCGCATGCGGTGCACCCAGAAGTCCGGCGAGCGGTGCAAAAGCGCTCATGGACGGCGGCAGGACGTCAAAATGTAACCAGCGTATTACAGGTGCTTCTCCAGCAGTGCCTGCAGCCTTGCCTTGGGCAGCGCGCCGACCGAGCGGTCGACCTCCTCACCGTTCTTAAAGACAATCAGCGTGGGGATGCTCATGACGCCAAACTTCATGGCCAGGTCCTGATTGTCATCGACGTTGCACTTGGCTACAGCCAGCTTGCCGGCCAGCTCGTCTGCCACCTCGTCAACGATGGGCGAGAGCGATCGGCAGGGCCCGCACCAGGGCGCCCAAAAATCAACCAGTACGGGAAGGCTGTCGCTAACGACGGAATCGAAGTTCTCGGGGGTAATCTGCTTAATGTCAGCCATGGTGACCTCCATGATGCGACGCGGCTCGGCCGCGTAAAACTCAGTACGACCGTGCTTATACCCAGCGGCCCGCAAAGCAACCACTCGCGGGCGGCTCTTTTATATAATGGTGGGCACGCAAACGATTGGAGAGCGCATGCCCACGTCACAAAGCCAGAAAAAAGAAGCCATCGCCCAGGCGGCCGAGCAGGAGCTTGCATCGCTTGCGGCCCATGGCGTGCGTATCGCGGGCAACGCGTGCTCGCCGATCGTACTGGTCAAAGGCGATTTGGATGATGCCGAGCGTTCGGGCGGCGAACTTGCCGCCGGCGCGGATGGTGCCGCATTGCGCAAGGCGCTCGGGGCAATCGGTTACGCGCCCGAAGATTTTTGTGTGCTGGCGAGTGTTGCCGGCGCAGGCGACGGAGCTGTGGCGGTGGGCCACGCCCTGCCGTGCGACCTGTTCCGCGAGGCGCTTGAGGCCTTGGACCCCGAGGCGGTGCTGCTGCTCGATAACAGCGCGGCCGATGTCATGCGCGAAACCTACGCCGACATGCTCGTGGCGATTGATGACTTCGACACCGCCATGCTCAAGCCCGGTCTGATCGCCCATGTGCAGGGCCGCCGCGTGCTCGCGCTCGATGGCTTTGAGGCGGCGCTGACCGACAAAGCGGCCAAGCAGCGCATGTGGGCCTATATCAAGCAGCTGACCCCGGCGGCTGCTCCACTGTAGCGGATTGGCGCCGGCGAGCGATTGCCTGGCGGGCATGCCGTCGACCATGCGCGGCGGCCGTCCAAAGATGCCTCCTACGCTATCGAGAGCTCGGCTATCCTCAGTTTGCCAGTTCGAAAATGGGCCTGCCGCATGATCGAATCTTTATTTCAACTTTACACCTAGGTTTACAGCTGTCTTGTCAGCTGTAAACCTAGGTGTCATACTAAAGCCCCAAGATTCGCCAAAAGAGAGGGGCCTTGATGGCACAGAGCGCGAACATGGATGCATCGGAGCTTGCACGCGACATTGCGGCCGGCCTGGCATCGGCAACGACGGCAACGGAGCGCGCGGCATTGGTGCCCGCAGAGCTCGTCGAGGCCATTCAGCAACTAAAAACCCAACGCGATGCGGTGATCCTGGCACACTATTACGTGGCACCCGAGGTCCAGGCTGTGGCCGATTACGTCGGCGACAGCTTCTACCTGGCAAAGCTCGCCAAGAGCCTGCCGCAGCAGACTATCGTGCTGTGCGGCGTGGAGTTTATGGGCGAGAGCGCCAAGCTGCTCAACCCCACCAAGACCGTGCTGCTGCCCGAGCCGGGCGCGGACTGCCCCATGGCGCACATGGTCAAGCGCGAGACGGTCGACGCCGCCCGCGCCGAGTACGGCGACGACCTGGCTGTCGTCTGCTACGTCAACTCGACGGTCGAGATCAAGAGCTGGAGTGATGTGTGCGTCACCAGCTCCAACGCTGTCAAGATCGTGTCCGAGCTGCCGCAGCAGCACGTCCTGTTCATTCCCGACCAAAACCTCGGTCGCTTCGTAGCCGAGCAGGTGCCGCAAAAGCACGTCCTGCTTAACAAGGGCTACTGCCCGCGCCACCACATCATCACCGTCGAGCAGATCGTCGATGCGCAGGAGGCACATCCCGACGCGCTCGTACTGGCGCACCCCGAGTGCAAGGCCGACGTGTTGGCCGAGGCCGACTACATCGGCTCCACCGCCGGCATCATCAAGTATGCCGAGGAGTCGGACGCCAGCGAGTTCATCATCGTGACGGTCCGCGGCGTGCTCTACGAGCTCGAGCGCCGCTGCCAGGGCACCGGTAAAAAGTTCTACTTCCCCGCGGTGCAGCCCACCTGCGTCAACATGGATCTCATCACGCTCGAAAAGCTCGTGCGCTGCCTGGAGACGGGAGAGGGCGAGGTGCAGATTGGCGTGTCGGACGAGGCCGCCGACCAGGCTAAGCTCACACTCGACCGCATGCTCGAGTACGCGGCGCGCTAAGCCAATATGACATGAGGGACCATCCCTTATGCCACATTACAAGGGAGAGGATTCCTGTGGAAACTAAGCAATACCCCGACATGGAGTGCGATGTCGTCATTGCCGGCTGCGGCGTGGCGGGCCTGTATGCGGCTCTCAATCTGCCGACGAGCACGCGCGTGATCATGCTCTCCAAGGGTGCGGTCGACGAGTGCGATTCGATGCTCGCGCAGGGCGGCATCTGCGTGCTGCCCGAGGGCTCGGACTACGATGCCTTCTTTGAGGACACCATGCACGCCGGTCACTACGAGAACCGCCGCGAGAGCGTAGACATTATGATCCGCTCGAGCCGCTCGGTCATCAACGACCTGCTGGCGATGGGCGTGGACTTTGAGCGCAAGGCCGACGGCAGCCTCGACTTTACCCGCGAGGGCGCGCACAGCCGCCCGCGCATCGCCTTCCATGCCGACATTACGGGCAAGGAGATTACGACCAAGCTGCTCCAGGCTGTCCGTAAGCTGGACAACGTGCAGATTCTCGAACACGTTGCCATGACCGACATCCTGACCGCCGAGCGCGATGGCGCCACGGTGTGCACCGGCGTTGTCGCCGTTGCCGTGGACGAGGGCGATTCGGTCCGTCCCGCCGACGAGCTCGCAAATGCCGCCGAGGGCGTGCATACCGGCGGGCCGTTTGAGATTCATGCTCGCCATACGCTGTGGGTGACGGGTGGTATCGGTGGCGTGTACGATCACTCCACCAACTACCCGCAGCTCACCGGCGACGCCTGCTACATCGCGCAGGAGCACGGCATTACGATGGAGCATCTGGACTATGTGCAGATTCACCCCACGGGACTGTTCTCGCCGCAGCCGGGCCGCACCTTCCTGATCAGCGAGAGCTGCCGCGGCGAGGGCGCGATTCTGCTCAACGCCGCCGGCGAGCGCTTTACCGACGAGTTGCAGCCGCGCGAGTAGAGCCCGTCACCCGTGGTCGCCGCTGCTATTCGCGAGCAGATGAAGCAGGACGGCACCGAGCACGAGTGGCTGAGCTTTGCCCCCGTCGAGCGCGACGTGGTGACCGGGCACTTCGCCAACATCCGCGCGCGCTGCCTTGAGGACGGTCGCGACATCCTGGATGAGCCCATCCCCGTCACGCCCACGCAGCACTACTTTATGGGCGGCGTGTGGGTCGACAAGGACGGCCGCACCTCGATGCCCGAGCTCTACGCCGCTGGCGAGACGGCCTGCAATGGCGTTCACGGCAAGAATCGCCTGGCTTCCAACAGCCTGCTCGAGTCCCTAGTCTGGGGTCGCCGCGCTGCTTGGCGTATGCGCACCGGCGAGTCGCTGGCCGTGGAACAGGCAGGCGAGCCCGCGCTCGATGGACGCCATCGCGCCTTGAGTTCCGATACCCTTGCAATCGATGATCTGGCCCGTGCCGCCGGCACGCAGGCCGTGGAGGAGTAGACCATGAATCCCATTACCATGAAACTCGTCGTCGATGATCTGATTCTGCAGGCCCTGCGCGAGGACATTACGTTTGATGACGTGAGCACGGCGAGCGTGTGCCCCACGGCGCGTCCCGCTACGGTGGAGCTCATCGCCAAGGCCGACGGCATCATCGCGGGCCTGGACGTGTTCGCTCGCACCTTTGAGCTGCTGGATTCGCAGAGCTCGGTGCTGTTTGATGTTGCCGACGGTGACGAGGTGCACGCCGGCGACCACGTGGGCCAGGTGCGCGGCGACGCGCGCGTGCTGCTTTCGGGCGAGCGCGTGGCGCTCAACTATCTACAGCGTATGAGCGGTATCGCTACCTACACGCACAACATGGCAGCGGCGCTCGAGGGTACCAAGACCGTGCTTGTTGACACACGCAAGACCACGCCGGGCATGCGCGTCTTCGAGAAGGCCGCGGTCGAGATCGGTGGCGGCAGCAACCACCGCTACAACCTGTCGACAGCCGTCATGCTTAAGGACAACCATATCGACGCTGCCGGTGGTGTGACGCGTGCGATCGAGATGGCACGTGCCCACGCATCGTTTACCACGACGGTCGAGATTGAGTGCGAGAACTTGGACATGGTACGCGAGGCCGTGGAGGCCGGCGCCGACATCATCATGTTCGACAACATGACCCACGACGATATGGCTGCCGCGATTGAGCTTATCGCCGGCCGCGCCAAGACCGAGTGCTCGGGCAATGTGGATGCCAGCAATATCCGCGCCCTGGCCGATCTGGGCGTCGACTTTATTAGCTCGGGGGCATTGACGCACTCCGCCCCGATCCTCGACCTCTCGCTTAAGCACCTGCGTCTGCTGGACGGTAAATAATGAACGCCCGCGAGCGTCGCCGTGCCATCATGGACGTGCTCGAGGTGGCCAAGGAGCCCGTTTCGGGCAGCGCACTTGCCCGCGAGGTTGGCGTGAGCCGTCAGATCGTGGTTCAGGATATTGCCCTGCTGCGTGCCGATGGGCACGATGTCGTGGCAACCAACCGTGGTTATGTGCTGCAGGAGGCCCCCAGCAGCCCCGCCGTGCCCACGCGCTTGGTCAAGGTTCGCCACAGCGTGGAGCAGGCAGGCGATGAGCTCACGAGTATCGTCGACGCCGGCGGCGCCGTGCTCAACGTGATCGTCAATCACCGCGTGTACGGTAAGATCACGGCCGACCTGGACATTCGCAATCGTCGAGATGTTGAGCGCTACCTGCACGATATCGAGAGCGGCAAGAGCTTTCCGCTCCTAACGGTGACGAGCGGCTATCACTTCCATCGCATTGCGGCAGAGGACGAGCAAACCCTCGACGAGATCGAGGCCATGCTCAAGGAGAAAGGCTACCTTGCCGATTTAATGCCCTACGAGGATGATTTGTCCTAGCCCGATACTGTCTTAATAAGTTGCGGTGAAATAGTTCCTAAAATCGGCACCCAAGCAATGAACCGGGAACTATTCCACCGCAACTGCCAAGGTAGCCCCGTCCCCAATTAGCTGCCTATACAAACAAAAGGAGGCCTCCGCGGCGATGCGGAGGCCTCCTTTTTTGTGCACGGTGTACTTTTGAGTGCGCAGGCGGGGGAGTTGTTACTCCTCGACGATCTCGGTGATCGCGCCGGCGGGGCAAGCGTCCTGGCAAGCGCCACAGGCGACGCAGGAGTCCTCGTCAGCGACGGTAGCGACGTCCTGGAGCTCCAGAACGCCAGCGGGGCAGGAGTCGACGCAAACGCCACAAGCGATGCACTCGTCGGCATCAATTACGGGATGAGCCATGGTAGTTTCCTCTCTGTTGACCGACGCTACAGGCGATGCGCGCCGGTTTGATTCGGGCAAAAACATACCACGGGAGCGACCGTTTGCAATACCCTCTGGCCGGCATCTTCATACCGTTCGCCGAGTATGCCAAGGTTTACTAAAAAACACGCAGGTGGGACCGTTGAGCTGCGCAAATGTTAGCTAAAGGTGACTTGAAATATTGAGCTATTGAGCGCGCCTGCGGAAAGGGCATCCCGTTATTTAGCCGAAAACTGGGTCGCAGTTTCCGGTTGGGCTCGCTAGTGGAAACTACGGCCCGGAATCCACGCGCAAACCGGGACGAGCTTTCCGCAAGGCAGCCCAGGCACCCCCGGACGCAAACCTCAGCCATCTCTACATAGATCTCGATAGATTTGCCGAGAACTCAATCAGCGCATCTACCTGCGCATTTAAGAACCTAAACTCTCAGCAATAAGAAATCTTATATGAATTGACTTAGATTTTGTATATTCCGGCCCATAAGGGGATACACTACATCCTGAAAGACAAGCCGAAGCGCCGCGTGACAGACCGTCGAGGCGGCGCGAACGCACAAGAGAGAGGGAATTTCTAATGAGTAAGATTCTTGGTATCGACCTTGGTACTACCAACTCCGCCATGGCCGTCCTTGAGGGCGGTTCTCCGACCATCATCGTAAACGCTGAAGGCGACCGCACCACCCCGTCCGTCGTGGGCTTCCGTGCCGACGGTGACCGCGTTGTGGGTAAGGCCGCTAAGAACCAGGCGGTCACCAACCCCAAGAACACCGTGTTCTCTATCAAGCGCTTCATGGGCCGCAAGTACTCCGAGTGCACCTCCGAGATCAAGACCGTGCCGTATGAGGTCAAGGAGGGCCAGGGTGGCCGTGCCGTCGTCGACATCGAGGGCAAGGACTACACCGCCGAGCAGGTGAGCGCCATGGTGCTCGCCAAGATGAAGGCCGACGCCGAGAAGTATCTGGGCGAGACCGTCACCGACGCCGTCATCACCGTCCCGGCCTACTTCAACGACGCCCAGCGTCAGGCCACCAAGGATGCCGGTAAGATCGCCGGCCTCAACGTCAAGCGTATCGTCAACGAGCCGACCGCTGCTGCCCTGGCCTATGGTCTGGACAAGCAGGGCACCGACCAGCGCATCTTGGTCTTCGACCTGGGCGGCGGCACCTTCGACGTCTCCATCCTCGACCTCGCAGACGGCGTGTTTGAGGTTCTGTCCACCTCGGGCGACAACCACCTGGGCGGCGACGACTGGGATCAGCGCGTCATCGACTGGATGGCCGACAAGTTCCAGCAGGAGAACGGCGTCGATCTGCGTCAGGACCCCATGGCCCTGCAGCGTCTGAAGGAGGCCGCCGAGAACGCCAAGAAGGAGCTCTCCGCCGCCCAGCAGACCACCATCAACCTGCCGTTCATTACCATGAACCAGTCCGGCCCGCTGCACCTCAACTACACGCTGACCCGCGCCGAGTTCGAGAAGATCACCCGCGACCTGCTCGAGCGCTGCAAGCAGCCTGTCACCAATGCCCTGCGCGACGCCAAGCTTAAGCTCTCCGATCTGACCGAGGTCATCCTCGTCGGCGGCTCCACCCGTATGCCCGCCGTTCAGGAGCTCGTCAAGACCATGACCGGCAAGCAGCCCAACATGTCCGTGAACCCCGACGAGGTCGTTGCTGACGGCGCTGCCGTCCAGGGCGGCGTGCTCACCGGCGACGTCGAGGGCATCCTGCTGCTCGACGTTACCCCGCTGTCGCTGGGCGTCGAGACCATGGGCGGCATCATGACCAAGATGATCGACCGCAACACCACGATCCCGACCTCCAAGACCGAGGTCTACTCCACCGCTGCCGACAACCAGACCAGCGTCGAGATCAACGTGCTCCAGGGCGAGCGCGAGCTTGCCCGCGACAACAAGTCGCTCGGTAAGTTCCAGCTGACCGGTATCCCGGCTGCCCGCCGCGGCGTGCCGCAGATCGAGGTCACCTTCGACATCGACGCCAACGGCATCGTCAAGGTCTCCGCTAAGGACAAGGGCACCGGCAAGGAGCAGCAGATCACCATTTCCGGCTCCACCGCTCTGTCCGACGACGAAGTCGATCGTATGGTCAAGGACGCCGAGGCTCATGCCGAGGAGGACAAGAAGCAGAAGGAAGAGGTCGAGGTCCGCAACCAGACCGACAGCCTGTGCTACTCCACCGAGCAGACCCTCAACGAGCTGGGCGACAAGGTTTCCGCCGACGTGAAGTCCAAGGCCGAGGCCACTATCGCCGACGCCAAGAAGGCGCTCGAGGGCTCTGACGTCGAGGCCATCAAGGCCGCCGGCGAGTCCCTGCAGTCTGTGGCCTACGAGCTGGCTCAGGTTGTCTACGCCGACGCTCAGCAGCAGACCGACGGTGCCGCCGGCGCCCAGCCTGCCGACGATGACGTCGTCGATGCCGACTACGAGGTTGTGGACGACGAGGACAAGTAATCATGTCCGCTCGTAAAGCTCGCACGGAGGCGGCCGCCGTTGGTGCCGCCCCCGTTGACTCTGAGGAGAAGGACGTGAAGATTCCCGTAGAGGCCGTTGACGATACCGAGGCCAACGAGGCCCCGGCCGCCGAGGCTGCCGAGAACCAAGTAGAGGATTCCAACAAGGAGGCGACGATGACCGAGGACGAGATGGTGGAAGCTGCTATCCGCGCCGGTGAGGAAGCCGCCGACAACGACTTTAAGCTCAAGTTCGAGCAGGCCCAAAAGGAGCTTGCCGACGTGCGCAATGAGCTCGACGCTGCGGCAGAGGCTCAGAAGGCCGCCGAGGACAAGGCGAAGGACGCTACCGAGCGCACCGCGCGCCTGCAGGCCGACTGGGAGAACTTCCGTCGCCGCACTGCCAACGAGCGCCTTGCCGAGCGCGAGCGCGCGACCGAGAAGCTTGTCACCGCGCTGTTGCCGGTGATTGACGATATCGAGCGCGCGATCGACCATGCCCGCAGCCAAGAGCTTTCCGACGACTTTAAGCAGTTCGTCGATGGCGTTGACGCGGTACATGCCAAGCTGCTCGATGTATTTGCGCACGAGGGCGTTGAGCCCATCGACCCCAAGGGCGAGGCGTTTGATCCGCTTGAGCATCAGGCTGTGGGTCGCGTCGAGGACGCATCGCAGTACGACGAGACCGTCAACGACGTGTACCAGAAGGGCTACCGCATGGCGGATCGCATCCTGCGCTCCGCGATGGTGACGGTGACCTACGGTGGCGAGAAGCGCCCCGCACCGGAGCCCGAAGCGGCGCCCGAGGATGCCGCGGCCGATACGGCCGAGAGCACCGAGGAGTAATTGAGAAGGGCCCCGGGGCAACACCCGGGGCCCTTTCTGGCCTAGTGCCATATGAAAGCATGAGCCGTCGTCTGCATGGACGGCGGACGTAACAGGAGAGGAGCTACGATGGCTGCAGGCAAAACCTTCTATGACATCCTGGGCGTATCCAAGAGCGCCTCCGACAAAGAGATCAAGAGCGCGTTTCGCAAGCTCGCGCAAAAATATCACCCCGATGCCGGCGGCGACGAGGCCAAGTTCAAGGAGATTAGCGAGGCCTACGAGACGCTTTCGGACGAGAAGAAGCGCAAAGAGTACGACCAGATGCTCATGTTCGGCGGCATGCCGGGCGCGGGCGGCGCGTATAGCGGTGGCTACGGCGCCGGGGGCGGCGCGCGCGGCCGGGCCGCAGGCAC
>UQNG01000056.1:0-16300 GCA_900542335.1 uncultured Collinsella sp. | reverse complement strand
GCAACGGCAACCCCGAGAGGACGAGGAGATGGCTTTGCAGCCAGTCGAGCTGTGCGGCATCCATGACCTCGGGCGCCATGCTTTGGTATTGGATGCCGTGGTAGGACATGACGGCAGGGGAGAGGTGACGGGCGAGTGCGGGATTGTCGAGATCGCCGTTTTTCAGGATGGGCCCGAACTCATGCAGGGTGTTGAGACAAGGCCCCAGCAGTTTGTCACTCACGTTCCATAGCGCCTGCAGGCCGCCGCTACCTTCATTTCGTTCGATATCTAGCAGCGCGCGGTGGAGGCGAGCCGCCTCGTGCACAAAAGGTGGAATGCCCAGGACTTCAAAAGCATCTTGGGCCGCGCGCATCTGCTTGGCGGGCGAAATGATGACCTGCAGCATGGACGCTCCTCTGCCAAAGAAGGAAGTTGCGGTGGAATACGGCCTGTTTGGGCTATTGAAAGACCAAATCAATCCGTATTTCACCGCAACTGATGAAGGGTTGGTTAGGCTCGCTCGATAAAGGCCTTGTAGCCGCGGTAGGCCTCGTAGATGTCGGCCTTGTTGGCGACCTCCCACAGGGCGTGCATGGACAGGACGGCAACGCCGGAGTCGATGACGTTCATGCCGTACTTGGCCATGATGTAGGCGATGGTGCCGCCGCCGCCCGCGTTGACGCGGCCGAGCTCGCAGGTCTGGAAGTCCACGCCGGCCTCGTCCATGATGTCGCGGACGAGGGCCACGTACTCGGCGTCGGCGTCGTTTGAACCGCCCTTGCCGCGGCTGCCCGTGTACTTGTTAAAGCACAGGCCACGACCCATAAATGCGGCGTTCTTGGTTTCGAACTTGCCGGCATAGCCCGGGTCGAAGCCGGCGGACACGTCAGAGGAGAGCATGCGGCTGTGGGCGAGTGCACGGCGCAGGGCCAGCGGGCTATCCTTGCCGGCGAGCGTCATGATCTCGGCGACGGTGTTCTCGAAGAAACGGCTCGTCATGCCGGTGGCACCTACGGAGCCGATCTCCTCCTTATCGACGATGAGCGTGATGCTCGTGCGCTCGACATTGGCCACATTGATCTGGGCGAGCATGGAGGGGTAGGCGCAGACGCGGTCGTCGTGGCCATAGCCCAAAATCATGGAGCGGTCGAGGCCCATGTCGCGGGCGGGGCCGGCGGGCACGACCTCGATCTCGGCGGAGAGGAAGTCCTCCTCCTCGACGTCGTACTGCTCCTTGAGGATGTCCAGGAACATCTGCTTGACGGGCTCCTTGGGAGCGTCCTTGTCGTCCTCATCGAACTTGACGGGGCGGCCGCCCACGATCACGTCGAGGATCTCGGCGTCGACGGCGTCCTTGGCGGGCTTGGACATCTGCTCGCTCGAGAGGTGGATCAGCAGGTCGGAGATGGTAAAGACCGGATCGTCCGCCTTGTCGCCGATGTTGATGTCGACGGTGGTGCCGTCCTTTTTGCAGATGACGCCTACAAGTGCAAGCGGGGAGGCCACCCAGTGGTAGCTCTTGACGCCGCCGTAGTAGTGCGTGTCGAGGTAGGCCATGTCGCCGGCCTCGAAGGCGGGATTTTGCTTGAGGTCCAGGCGCGGCGAGTCCACGTGGGCGCCCAGGATGTTAAAGCCCTGCTCGAGCGGGGTGGTGCCCAGGTTGACGAGCATAAGGTCCTTGCCGTGGTTGGCGGCGTACACCTTGTCGCCTGCCTTGAGCTCGCGGCCTTCGGCGATCACGGTCTCCAGATTGACGTAGCCCGCCTCCTCGGCCATCTTGATGCCGGTCTTGACGCACAGGCGCTCGGTCTTGTTTTCGCTCAAAAACTGCTTATAGCCGCGGCAAAGCTCCTCGAGCTCCTCGACTTGCTGTGGCGTGTACTTTTTCCATGCGCAGGGACGCTCCATGACGCAGGCTCCTTTCGGATCGATCGTGCTGGTTGATGTACCGTGAGCCATCGTATCACGCGCGGGCTCGCGGTGGCAGGGGAGCTTGATGTGTGGTGGCCGCGGGGCAGGGAGCGTGTAAACTGGTGTGAGCAAACCGTGCCCAGCCCAAAGCGAGGTATTCAATATGTCTGACAAGCGCCGCACCTTTGCCGTTATTGACGGCAACTCGCTCATGCACCGCGCCTTCCACGCCGTGCCGCCGACCATGAACGCGCCGGACGGTCGCCCCACCAACGCGATCTTTGGCTTTCTGAACATGTTTCTCAAGATGATCGACGCCTTTAACCCCGACGGTGTGGTCGTGGCGTTTGACAAGGGCAAGCCGCGCGTACGCATGGAGATGCTGCCGCAGTATAAGGCGCAGCGTCCGCCCATGGATCCCGATCTGCACGCGCAGTTTCCGATGATCAAGGAGCTGCTCACGGCGCTCAACGTGCCGATTCTGCAGTCCGAGGGCTGGGAAGGCGACGATATCCTGGGAACCATGGCGCGCCTGGGTGAGGAGGCAGGCTGCGACATGCTGCTGGTGACCGGCGACCGCGACATGTATCAGCTTGTGACCGAGCACGTCAACGTGGTCTCGACCCGCAAGGGCCTGTCCGACGTAGCGATTATGACGCCCGAGAGCGTGGATGACCTGTATCACGGCATTACGCCTGCGCTCGTGCCCGATTTTTACGGCCTGAAGGGCGATACGTCGGACAACATTCCCGGCGTACCGGGCATCGGCCCCAAAAAGGCGAGCGCGCTTATTGCGCAGTACGGCAGCTTGGACGAGGTCATCGCGCATGCTGACGAGGTCAAGGGCAAGATGGGCGAGAACCTGCGTGCTCACATCGACGATGCGCTGCTGAGCCGCAAGGTCGCAACCATTCGCACCGATGCGCCTGTCGAGCTCGACTTTGACGAAACGTCCTTCCCGGCGTTTTCTGCCGACGAAGTGTCCGCGGCGCTGGGCACGCTCGGCATTACGGCCATGCAGAACCGTTTCTTGGCATTGATCGGTGGCGAGGGTGGGGCTGCGGCCACTGCAAGCACGTTTGAGATTCCCCCCGTTATGCGCGCTGCCGCCGGCGATGCCGAAGCGCTCGCTGCCGCTGCCGCCGAGATCGCTCGCGCGATTGAGGCGGGCGAGTGGATTGCCGCCGTGGTGGACGATGACAAGGAGGAGGGCGCGCTTTTTGGCCTGACACGCACGCTGTGGCTGGCGACGCCCAAGGGGCTGCTTGCGCTTGAGGAGGGCGACGGCGGTGCGTCGGCCGTGGCCGATGGCTTCAACTTCGCCCACGGCGTGATTGCCGGCGTGCTTGCGCGCCTGTTTATGGAGGGCCGCGTGGCGAGCCCGGATATGAAAGCGCTGCTGCATGAGCTTTCGCCCATCGACTCTTCCGAGCTTGAGCTCATGGATCCGCTGGCAGTCGATTCCACGCGCATCTTCGATACCGTGGTTGCCGCCTACCTGTTGGATTCCGACCGCTCCGAGTTTGACGAGGCGTATCTGGCCGATACCTATCTGCAGATGACGCTGTCCGCGGTCCGCGGTGCGGAGGGTGCCGGCGAGGATGCTCCTGCGCCCGCCGCTCGCACGGCGGCCTTGACGCTGGCACTGGTCGCACCGCTGCGCGACCGCATGGCACGCGAGAACGCCGCCAACGTGTTCGATGGCATCGAGATGCCGCTCGTTCCGGTACTTGCCAAGATGGAGCGCGCGGGCATGCTCGTGGACCCCGACCGCCTGCACAGTCTGTCCGAGGGCTTGGCAACCCAGATTACCGAGGTCGAGCGCAGCATTCGCGACCTAGCCGGCGACGAGACCTTCAACATCGGTAGTCCCATGCAGCTCTCGCACGTGCTGTTTGACGTTATGGGGCTTCCGACCAAGGGCCTCAAAAAGACCAAGCGCGGCTACTATTCGACCAACGCCAAGGTGCTGAGCGATCTTGCCCGTGACCACGAAATCGTGCGCCTGATCTTGGATTGGCGTGAGAAGTCCAAAATCAAGTCCACCTATCTGGACACGCTGGGCCCGCTGCGCCGCGGTGACGGTCGCGTGCACACCACGTACAACCAGACCATCACGGCAACGGGTCGTCTGTCCTCGAGCGACCCGAACCTGCAGAACATCCCGACGCGCTCTGAGCTGGGCCGTACCGTCAAGACGGCGTTTTCGGCAGGCGAGGGAAGCGTCTTTTTGGCGGTGGACTACTCGCAGATCGAGCTGCGTCTGCTGGCACATCTCTCAGGTGACGAGCACCTGGTACGCGCCTTTAACGAGGGCGAGGACTTCCATGCCGAGACGGCGGCACGCGTGTTTGGCGTGCCGGTGTCCGAGGTAACGCCCGACTTGCGCAGTCGCGCCAAGGCCGTGAACTTTGGCATTGTGTATGGTCAGCAGGCCTACGGCCTGTCGCAGTCGCTGCATATCTCGATGGCCGAGGCGCGCGACATGATCGACCGCTACTACGAGGCCTACCCGGGCGTGCGCACGTTCCTCGACAACGTGGTGGCACGTGCCAAGCAGACAGGTTACGCCGAGACCATGTACGGCCGCCGTCGCCACATTCCGGAGCTCAAGGCAAAAAATCCGCAACTCCGCGGCTTTGGCGAGCGCACGGCCATGAACCACCCCATGCAGGGCACCGCCGCCGACATCATCAAGATCGCGATGGCCCGCGTAAGTCGCCGTCTGGAAGAAGAGGGCTTTGCCGCCCACATGATCCTGCAGGTACACGACGAACTGGACTTTGAGTGCCCGGTCGAAGAAGTCGAACGCCTGACCGCCATGGTCCAAGACGTCATGGAACACGTCGTAGACCTACGCGTACCCCTAATCGCCGAAGCCAGCACCGGCATAACCTGGGCCGATGCCAAATAAAGAAGTACCCACAACCCCAAAGTAACCAAAACCAGAAGGGGGCTCCTTGCCAACAAGGAGCCCCCTTCATCCAAATATATTCAGCTAAGTATCTAGACACTCAAGACGCCATCTTGGCGGCAGGTAAGTAAACCTAGGGCCTGGCCGGGCGGCACGGGTTAACTTTTCGTAGATTCCGCACGCAAAGAAAGCCACTTAATGTGGCTTTCGTCTTGCGCAGGACCTGACCGAGCGAAAAGTTAACCCGTGCCGCCCGGCCAGGCCCGATGGGACGGCTACCGAGCCGCCAAGATGGCGTCGATGAGCGTCAGTACGCCCCCGTCGTTGTTGCTCGGAATGCGCCATTTAGCATGCGCGTTCATATGCTCCTCGGCGTTGTCCACGATAAAGCTGTGGCCGACGCGCTCCAGCATGGGGATGTCGTTGTAGGTGTCGCCCACGGCGGCGGCATCGGCGATATCGATGCCCAGGTGCTCGCAAAGATGCGCGACGCCGGCGCCCTTGTCGACGCCCAAGTTCATGAAGTCGATCCACTCGCGCCCGGCGTTGGTGACGTAGAGCTTGTCCGAGAACTCGGGGCTATAGGTCTCGCGGAAAGCGGGCTCGGCGTCGTAGCCGGGGAAGAAGACCGAAATCTTGTTGGACTCGAAATCAATGCCCTCAAAGCTGTCGACGTAGTTGATTGTGTTGTAGTAGACGCTGATCTCGTCGTGGTACTGATGGTCGCGGGCAAGCACGTAAAACTCGTCGAAGCAGCACAGGACGGGAACGGCGCGAGGATCCTCCGAGGCACGGCTCAAGACCTGCTGGTACAGCTCCACGTCAATATTACTCTTATAGATATAACTGCCGCGATAGATGACGCACGCTCCGTTGTCGGGACAAAAGGCGAGGCGGTTCTTGATGTCCTCGAACATCTCCCCGAGCTTGGGGGCGGGACGTCCGCTGGCGGGGCAGAATACGATGCCGGCTTCGGCGAGCTTGTCCAGGCGTTCGTCAAGGCCTTGCGGCAGCACGCGCTCGTCGGTCAGCAGTGTCTTGTCCATGTCGACGGCGATGAGCTTAATGTTTCCGATATTGGCGTCCGATTCGTAAGTTTGCATAAAAGCGAGCCTTTCGTTTCGAGATTGTTTCAGACGTTATAACCATTAACTCGTAGTCGGGCGTATTTTCGCAGGATTGGCGCGCGTTCGCATCACCATTCACAAAGTAATGAAAAAACTTTTCAGAAATTTGAAGTTGTCGCTTGTGCCGCGGGCACTTTAGCGTAATATAGCGACCATCGAAAACGGAGACGGAAAAAACCGTTTACCGAGGAATAGGTACCGTTTACGATATAAGAATTGCGCCCGGCGATAGGTGAAAGGAGAGGCAGATGCAGTTCGTAAAGATCATCACTACTGCAGACAATGCCATCCGACGCCAGCGCGCAATTTCCCGACGACGATAACAATCGTCTCTGTCCGCATGGGGCGAATTGCCTCAACAGAGTCATTTTGAGGTCGTTGGGTTTTAGCACGACATTGCTGCATGTTTCTAGGGCATGTATGTGCTGATTTTTGCTATTTAACCTGATATTGCACGGTATATGACCTTGAAATGACTTGCAACTGACCGATGTTCTAACTAGCTACCAAGGGCGAAAGGAAACAGCCATGAGCAAGGAAAAAGTCGTTCTCGCATATTCCGGTGGTCTTGATACATCCGTATGTGTCAAGTGGCTCCAGGACGAGAAGAATCTCGATGTCGTTTGCGTCTGCGGCAACGTGGGCCAGGAGGAGACCGGCCTGGATGCCAAGAAGCAGAAGGCGCTCGACCTGGGCGTTCTCGATTGCCAGGTGCTCGACCTGCGCGACGAGTTCTCCGATGAGTTCCTGACTAAGGCCATCGCCGCAAATTCCATGTACGAGAACAAGTACCCGCTGCTCTCCGCCCTGTCTCGCCCGCTGCTCGCCAAGAAGCTTGTCGAGGTCGCTCACGAGTTTGGCGCGACCTACGTCGCCCACGGCTGCACCGGCAAGGGTAACGACCAGGTTCGTTTTGAGGCTGCCGTCAAGGCCCTCGACCCCGAGCTTAAGGTTATCGCCCCCGTTCGCGAGTGGGATCTGAAGTGCCGTCCCGACGAGGTCGCCTATGCCCACGCCCACAACGTGCCGGTTCCCGAGGGTGCCAACGACAACCCCTATTCCATCGACGACAACCTGTGGGGTCGTGCCATTGAGTGTGGCCACCTGGAGGACCCCTGGAATGAGCCGCTCGACGACGCCTGGGTTATGACCAAGAATCCCGAGGATACGCCCGATACCCCGACGTATACCGAGATTGAGTTTGAGGCCGGCAAGCCCGTCGCCGTCGACGGCAAGAAGATGAAGCTCTCCGAGATCGTCATCGCGCTCAACAAGATTTCGGGCGACAACGGCTTTGGCCGTCTGGACCTGGTCGAGGATCGTCTGGTGGGCCTCAAGAGCCGCGAGTGCTATGAGGTTCCCGGAGCCCTGACGCTTATCACCGCCCACAAGGCGCTCGAGGACATTTGCGTTGAGGGCGACCTGCTCAAGACTAAGATTAAGCTCGAGCAGGATTGGGCCACCGCCGTGTACAACGGCCAGTGGTACAGCCCACTCAAAAACGCGCTCGACGCCTTTATGGTCGACACCCAGAAGTTCGTGACCGGCACCGTCCGTCTGAAGTTCTTTAAGGGCAACTGCCATGTCGTCGGCCGCAAGAGCCCCTTCAGCCTCTATGACTACGGTCTGGCCACCTACGACCGCGACACCACGTTTGACGAGAAGGCCAGCGCCGGCTTTATCGAGATCGATACGCTGTCGCTCAAGACGTGGGCTAAGGTCCAGGGTCCCAGCTCCGCTGCCGTTCAGGCTTAAGCCTTCCTTCCCTTGGTATCCGCGCGGCCCATCCGCGTGATACATAACGGGCGCACGGGGTCCCTACCTTTCGTTATGCTTGCTGACACTTCTTAACATCGGTGGCCCCTACGTTCCGCCCGCATATATGACGCCGCGACTGCGGCTGAGTCCGAGCCCCGCCGGGGTTGTCCGGCGGGGCTCCTTCTATCAATTTGGCGGCTCTGCGCCTATATATATGAGGAGTATCCATTATGTTCCATGCTATCGCGCATGCTTTACTTGCCCTCGCGCCCGAGTTCGATGTTGCAAAGGTCGAGGACGTTCCTATGAGCCTGAAGGCCTGGATCGATGGTTCGCAGGGCAACATCCGGAGGGAGACGTTGGGCGCCAAGTGCATGGCGCGTCACTTCTTTGCAAATTAGCTACATGGCCCCGCGCACGGTGGGGAATGTGTAAAACTAGCGGTTGATAAATCGCTTTAGCGACAGGGCGCATTGCTTTGGGCGCTTGTTTTGGTATTTGATGAAAGGAGACGGTTCCATGGCTCTTTGGGGCGGTCGTTTTGAGGCAGGTGTGGCCGAGGTCACGCAGTTGTTTGGCGCGTCGTTGCCGGTTGACAAGCATCTCTATAAGCAGGATATCGCCGGATCTAAGGCACATGCCAAGATGCTGGCGGCCCAGGGCATTATCAGCGCCGAGGACGAGCAGGCGATTGCCGAGGGCCTGACCGGAATCGAACAGGATATCGATGCCGGCAACTTCACCTTCGACATCAACGACGAGGACATTCATATGTCCATCGAGAGCGAGCTGACGCGCCGCATCGGCGAGGCCGGCAAGCGCCTGCATACCGGGCGTTCGCGCAACGACCAGGTTGCGACCGATACGCGCCTGGGCGTCAAGGCGCTGGCCAAGGAGCTCATGGAGGCCAATCTTGAACTGCGCCATGTGCTGGTGGATGCGGCCAAGAAGTACGACAAGGTGATTCTGCCGGGCTATACGCACATGCAGCACGCTCAGCCCGTGCTGCTGTCGCATCATCTGCTGGCGTATTCCTGGATGTTCGCGCGCGACTTTACACGCCTGAAGGCCGCCTTTGATGCCGCCGACAACTGCCCACTGGGCGCTGCCGCTCTTGCCGGTACGAGCTATCCGCTCGATCGTCAGATGACGGCTGCCGAACTTGGCTTTGCGGGTGTGATTCCCAACTCGCTCGATGCGGTTTCCGACCGTGATTTCCTGCTCGATCTGCATTACGCCGGCTCCGTCATGGCCATGCACCTGTCGCGTCTTTCCGAGGAGATCGTGCTGTGGTCGAGCTCCGAATTTGGCTTTATCACGCTTTCCGACTCCTACTCCACCGGCTCGTCCATCATGCCGCAGAAGAAGAATCCCGACTTTGCCGAGCTTATCCGCGGCAAGAGCGGCCGAGTCTATGGCAACCTGGTTCAGCTGCTCGTGACCATGAAGGGCCTGCCGCTTGCTTATAACAAGGACTTGCAGGAGGACAAGGAGGGCGCCCTCGACACTGCCCATACGCTCATGCAGTGCCTGTCCGTTATGGCCGGTATGATTTCGACTTGGACCGTCAACGAGGATGCCATGGCGCGCGAGTACAGCGTGGGGCACCTTGCCGCCACCGATGTTGCCGATTACCTGGCCAAGCGCGGTCTGCCGTTCCGCGAGGCACATGCCGTGGTGGGCCATTTGGTCCTGATGTGTGAGAAGCGTGGCTGCAATCTTGAGGACCTGCCGTTTGAGGTGTTCCAGGAGGCGAGCCCGCTCTTTGAGCACGACATTACCGAGGCGCTCGACATCCCGTCGATTGTCGCCGCGCGCACGACCGAGGGCGGTACCGCCCCTGCCGCCGTTGCCGTGCAGCTGCAGCGTGCCGAAGCAAAGCTCGTGGTCGACGAGAGCGTGTTTGGATCGCTGACCAAGGTCGTCGAGATGGGCCACGGGGTTAAGTAGGGGTTTGGCTGAAGCTGTTTTGGCCATTATTTATTGATAAATCGTTGTTGCTTTACGGACGTCTGCTGATGTGGGCGTCCGTATTTTGTTGCTATGGGGGAGGGGCTTGTCGAGAACTTCTGTAGGACCTTTGGGCAGGTTGTGTAGGGGGCACGTTCACAGACGGCAACCGACCGTCTGCTCTGTTCGATGCGGTTGATGGGCGGTCGGATGGTACTCTAATCTGGCCTCGAAACAGAAGTGACACATATGGAGCGCTTTAATAAATTGTAGCGTTTCAATAAACAGCTTTTTGTTTAACTGCAGCTAAAACTCTGTTACGATGCAGTCCGGGCGGGTGCCGGAATGGGACTTGGGCACGCGCGAACCTACTTGAAAGGCTACCTTATGGCTATCGAGAAGACCTTCATCATGATTAAGCCCGACGCCGTGCGCGATCGCAAGATCGGCGAGATCGTTGCTCGCATTGAGCGTAGCGGCCTTGTCATCGAGCGCATGGAGATGACCACGCTCGAGCGCGCTACCGTCGAGGAGCACTACGCTCACCTGGCCGACAAGCCCTTCTTTGGCGGTCTGTGCGACTTTATGACGAGCGGTCCGGTCGTCAAGATGGTCGTTTCCGGTCTCTCCGCTGTCTCCAAGATGCGCACACTCATGGGCGCTACCAACCCGCTTGACGCTGCTCCTGGTACCATCCGCGGCGACTTTGCCGTCGATGTTAACGCCAACGTGATCCACGGCTCCGACTGCCTGGAGAACGCCGAAATCGAGATTAAGCGCTTCTTTGGCTAAACCAGCTTTGACTCCTTAAAGCTGTTAGCGTGTGGCTTGGGCGCCGCGGAACTTCATCCGCGGCGCTCTTTTTATTCAAAAAGCTACTAAGAAGGGGCCCGCTCGGACATGTGCTCCGAGCGGGCCCCTTGCTGTTGGCATGTGGCGCTGAGCGGCTTAGGCCTCGTCGACGACCTTGAGACCGCGCGTGTGATCGATCTCGTTGAGGAGATTGACGCGACGCTCGTGGCGGCCGCCCTCAAACTCGGCGTCGAGCCACTCGTCGACGATCATCTTGGCGAGCTCAGAGCCCACGACGCGGGCGCCAAAGGCGAGCACGTTGGTATTGTTGTGCATGCGCGAGAGCTTGGCGCTGAAGGGTTCGGAGCACACGACGGCGCGTACACCCTCGACCTTGTTGGCAGCCAGGCTAATTCCGACACCGGTGCCACAGATGAGGATGCCCAGGTCGACGTCGCCGTTGGCAACGGCCTTACCCACCTTGTAGCCGGCGATGGGGTAGTCAAAGCTCTCGGAGGTGTCGGTGCCAAAGTTCACGACCTCGCAGCCGCGCTCCTTCAGGTGCTCGGAGATGATGTTCTTGAGCTCGACGGCGGCGTGGTCGTTGCCGATACCGATCTTCATGGATGGTTCCTCTCTGGTCTGTGCGGCGCAAATGCTAAAGGTGTTTACCGCTTTCAACTGCATGATAGCGCGACTTTTGCGTAAACGCTCGGGCGTTTTTTGTTCAAATGCTTTAGCATGCAACAAGACCGGCTTCTCATGAATGAATGCCGCCAGTTTGCGCCTGAACGCCGTCTACCGGAACCTGGGTTGCGGTTTTTGATGCATTGTTATCAAATAAAAGAGCTAACTATTAATGAGAGCCCAGCCCGTTATATAAGTAGGAGATACCTATGCCTGCCGATTCCCTTCGCGATGCCGCGTTTTGCGATGTTTTGAACCGCGAGCTTGTCTGCGCACTCGGCTGCACCGAGCCCATTGCCGTTGCCTATGCAGCGGCGTTGGCGAGCCAGACGCTCGGTTGCGAACCCGATCATATGGACGTTGCCTGCTCGGGCAACATCATCAAGAACGTTAAGAGCGTGACCGTGCCCAACTCGGGCGGCATGCACGGTATTGAAGCGGCGGCCGTGCTGGGTGCCGTGGGCGGCGACGCCAAGAGCGCGCTCGAGGTGCTCGAGAGCGTTGACGATAAAGACCGTGCGCGCGTGGCCGAGCTCCTCGCTGACGCCGGCTACTGCGATGTGTCGCTTGTCGAGGGTGTGCCCAACCTCTACATCAAGGTGACTGCCACGGCCGGGGGCCATACCGCGGTCGTCGAGATTACCGACCACCACACCAATGTCACGTGCCATACGCTCGACGGTATTCCGGTATGCGGCAAGCCGGCGGGGGAGTGTGCCGCCTGCGCCGAGCGCGTGGTGGCCGAGCGCGCGGCGGATAACGCCGATACGCCCATGTCGATTGAGTCAATCATCGACTTTATCGAGGACGGCGACATTGAGGGCGCCCGCGCTGCCGTTGAGCGTCAGATTGAGCTGAACGGCGCGATCAGCGCCGAGGGCCTGGCGCACGCTTGGGGTGCCGAAGTGGGCCGTACGCTGCTGGGTGCTCGTGCCGATGACGTCGCCTGCCGTGCCCGTGCCCGTGCAGCCGCCGGGTCCGACGCCCGCATGAACGGCTGCGCGCTGCCGGTCGCCATTGTGTGCGGTTCGGGCAACCAGGGCATTACCTGTGCATTGCCCGTTATGGAGTATGCCGAATACCTGCGCTGCGACCACGATCGCCTGGTGCGCGCCGTGATGCTGTCCGATCTTATCGCCGTGCATATCAAGAGCTATATCGGTGCGCTCTCGGCGTTTTGCGGTGCTATTTGCGCCGCGTGCGGCGCCGGCGCCGCGATTACCTGGCTGTGCGGTGGCACGCGCGAGCAAATTGGCGCGACGGTTTCGAACACGCTCGGCAACGTGGGCGGCATCGTGTGCGATGGCGCCAAGGCAAGCTGTGCCGCCAAGATTTCCGCTGCCGTCGATGCGGCGATTCTGGGCCATGATATGGCCATGCAGGGCCGCGGCTTCCGTGCCGGCGAGGGCTTGATCCAGGATACCGTCGAGCAGACAATCGCCAGCATGGGCTACGTGGGCCGCGTGGGCATGAAGGATACCGACGTCGAAATCCTCAACATCATGATCGGCAAAACCCAAGTTTGCTAGGACAGTTCGTCGGCTACTTGGTGTTCGTAGAAGGCTTCGATTACGGCGTCGAAGTCGCGGGCGAAGTCTTCCATGGTTCCGCGCCAGGTGGCTCGGCTGGGTTTTCCCTGGCCAACATAGGCAGTTTGAATGCCGCAGGCGGGGCTAGGGAAGTCGCGCTTGGGATCGTTGCCCACCATAAGGACCTCGTGCGGCTCGAGTCCCATCACCTGAAGCTGCTCGAGATAGTAGGTGGCATCGGGCTTGCAGCGGGTGGTGTTTCCCATGTGCGTGACGAGCTCAAAGGGGGCGTCGGCCAGGTCGCCCCAACCCATGCGGCACTCGATGGCCCCCTGCGGAAAGCTGGGGTTGGTAAAGAGTGCGCAGCGCAGCCCTGCGTCCTGTACGGCCTGAAGCGCGGCGTGTGCGCCCGGCATGGCGTGGGCGTTAATGACATCGTCGTTCTTGTACGGAAGCACTTCGCGGTCGTAGTAGGTAAACGCCTCGTAGATGAGTGGGTCCGAGAGGCAAATGCCGCACCGGCGCTCAACCTCTTCTTGGTAGAACTCAAGATTGGTGCGGTTGTCCGTGCCGCTTCGGCGGTTGGCGTTGAGGTCGACCAGGATGGTGCCGAGGCGCGCCATCGTGCCACCGCGGCTGCGGCGCCCGATATCCGCGAGCATCGACGAGACATCCTTAAAATAGCGAAGGATGAACGCGTTGAGGTTGATGCTAAGAAGCGTCTCGTCCATATCGAAAACGACTGCTTTGAGCACGCGGGCACCTTTCTCGAAAAATCGTTCTAGAATCGTTGGCTCCGGATACTTTACCCCAAAGCTGTATGCCTGACTGCCTATCGTCAACTTATGGAGACGGTCGTCCACAAGATTGCGAAAAAGTCTCCATACGAGTAAAAAATCGCAGTTCACGCTTGAAATCGAAATGATTTCCCCGTAACCTATACGAACGTGATTGCATAAGCGTCACATTAGTATCTGTCGGCTCCCGAGTGTTCCTAAACGTTGTGTGCTTGTCGCACCCTTCTGTAGGTCCTAGCAATCGGGGCCCCGTAGTTCGAAAGGGGTCCACCTTTGAGTGAGATTCAGAACTCGTCCATTTTCTCTCTTGACGATGTCAACGAGGAGGAGATGAACAACCTCATCGACGGTACGATTACCGACTTTGATGAGGGCGATCTCGTTAACGGCACTGTCGTTAAGATCGAGCATGACGAGGTGCTCGTTGACATCGGATTCAAGTCCGAGGGCGTTATCCCGGTCCGCGAGCTGTCCATCCGCAAGGACGCTAACCCTGCAGACATCGTTGCACTCGGTGATCCCATCGAGGCTCTGGTTCTCCAGAAGGAGGACAAGGACGGTCGTCTGGTCCTGTCCAAGAAGCGTGCCGAGTACGAGCGTGCTTGGAACCGCATCGAGGAGAAGTTCAACTCCGGCGAGAACGTCGAGGGCGAGGTTATCGAGGTTGTCAAGGGCGGCCTGATCCTCGACATCGGCCTGCGTGGCTTCCTGCCCGCTTCCCTCGTCGACCTCCGTCGTGTCAAGGACCTCACCTCCTACATGGGCACCCGCATCGAGGCTCGCGTCATCGAGATGGACCGCAACCGCAACAATGTCGTCCTCTCCCGTCGCGTCGTGCTCGAGGAGTCCCGTAAGGCCGAGCGCTCCGAGATCCTGTCCAAGCTCAAGTCTGGCATGCGTCTCCAGGGCACCGTTTCCTCCATCGTCGACTTCGGCGCCTTCGTCGACCTCGGCGGTATCGACGGCCTCATCCACATCTCCGAGCTCTCCTGGAACCACGTCAATCATCCTTCCGAGGTTGTCAAGGTCGGCCAGGAGGTCGAGGTCGAGGTTCTCGACGTCGATCTCAACCGCGAGCGCATCTCCCTGGGTCTCAAGCAGACCACCGAGGATCCGTGGCGCGCACTGGTCAAGAAGTACCCCGTCGGCGCTATCGTCGAAGGCACTGTGACCAAGCTTGTCCCGTTCGGCGCTTTCGTCGACCTGGGCGAGGGCATCGAGGGTCTGGTGCACATCTCCGAGATGGCCAACAAGCACGTCGATCAGCCTTCTCAGGTTACCCACGTGGGCGACAAGGTTCAGGTCAAGGTCATGGAGATCGACCTCGACCGTCGTCGCATCTCCCTGTCCATGAAGTCTGCTGCTGAGACTCTGGGCGTCGAGATCGAGGTTACCCCGCTGCCTTCCGAGAAGAAGGACGAGGAGACCGACGCCGAGTAAATCGGTTTGACGATCACTTGTTTTAAGGGATCCGTCCGCAATGGACGGGTCCCTTTTTGCATTTGCTGCTGATGTGCGCGATACAACCCGGGCGCAATGCTGTCCGGGCTGTCTGCAGGCTATTGGGTTGTTGGTGCATGAAAAATGCCGACATCCCGCCTCGGGGAGGAGGCGGGAACACACCGAGTAGACGGAGGGGTGCGGAGCGCGGTCGTGTCTCGACTGACGACGTTGCCCATCGACGACTCTATTGTACTGCATGGCGTGGTTCTTGGTTTATCGTGTCGAACGCTTGTGTTGTGCCATTGCCTGCGGCAACGGTGTGCTACACTCTTGCACTGCTGAGTGGGCCAGACGGTCGCGCGATGTGCTGCTTGCAGCACGCGTGAGGAAAGTCCGGGCTCCAGAGGGCGGGATGCCGGCTAACGGCCGGGCGGAGTGATCCGACGGAAAGCGCCGCAGAAAAGAAGACTCCCACCTGCGCCGCAAGGCGTAAAGGGAAAAGCTGAAACGGTGGTGTAAGAGACCACCAGCGTCGTGGTAACACGGCGGCTTGGCAAGCCCCATCCGGAGCAAGCGCGAATAGGAACGCTATGGGCCGGCCCGGTCCGCGTTCGGGTAGCGTGCGTGGAGCTGCACGGTAACGTGCATACAAGATAAATGACCGTTCACGACAGAACCCGGCTTATAGGCCCACTTGGCATTTTTGTTACCCTGACAATCGGTACGGCCTTTGCCGTATTATTGAGGCTGTTTATTGCTGTGCTTTATTCTGTTGAGGGGCTTTGTTGGACAGCTATTTTACTCTGCAGTCGAATATTGAGGCTTCGGGCGAGTTTGTGGACCGCAAGAGCCGGTTTATTGCCCAGCTTGTCCATATTGAGTCCGAGGATGAGGCGAATGCCTTTATCGAGATGGTTCGCAAGCGTCATTACGACGCTCGGCACAATGTTCCCGCGTGGATTTTGGTCGATGGACGCGAGCGCCAGAGCGATGACGGTGAGCCGAGCCGCACGAGCGGTATGCCGACGCTCGAGGTGTTGCGCGGTGCGGGGCTCAAAAATGTTTGCTGCGTAGTGACGCGCTATTTTGGCGGCACACTATTGGGGCCTGGCGGCTTGGTGCGCGCCTATACCGCGGCGACGCAGGCGGCGGTGGCTGCGGCTCAGGAGGCCGGGCAGATCGTTGAGATGACGAGTGTCGTACCGGTTGACGTGCATGTGGCCTATCCGCAGTATGAGCAGGTGCTTCGTTTGGCGCAGGGTTCGGGTGCCAAGGTTTCGGATACCGATTACGCGGATGCCGTGACACTTCATTTGGTGTTTAAAGCGGGGGAGCAGGAGCCGTTTTGCGCTAAGATGCGCGAGCTTATGGCGGGGCGCGAGGAGAGCGCGGGGCGGGCGCGCCAAGCGT
>UQNG01000055.1:0-16435 GCA_900542335.1 uncultured Collinsella sp. | reverse complement strand
AAGGCAAGGCATAGACCTTCTGGTCATGCCTTGCCTTTTGAATGACAAATTGTCGCTCTGGGCGGCGCGCAGCGTCAACTGGTCCGCCGTTCGTTAGAACGGCGGAACCTAAGGGCGCAGCGTCGGCCGGTCCGCCGTTCGGTAAAACCGCGTAACCCACTACACGGCCTGTGCCAGCTTCTCGGCTCGCTCGGCGGCGGCGAGCGCCTCGATGACGGTGCCGAGCTGATCGCCCAGAAGGACGCCGTTGTAGGTGGAGTTGAAACCGATGCGGTGATCGGTCACGCGGTCCTGGGGCTGGTTGTAGGTACGGATCTTCTCGGAACGGTTGCCGTGGCCGATCTGGCTTTGGCGCTCGGCACCGAGCTCTGCCTGCTGTTTCTCGAGCTCCATCTCGTACAGACGGGCACGCAGCATCTGCATGCAGACCTCGCGGTTCTGGATCTGGGAACGCTGCTCCTGTGACTGCACCACGGTGTTGGTGGGCAGGTGGGTGATTCGCACAGCGGAGTAGGTAGTGTTAACGCACTGACCGCCAGGGCCGGAGGCGCAGTAGGTGTCGATGCGCAGGTCGGACTGGTTGATCTGGACGTCGATCTCCTCGGCCTCGGGAAGTACGGCGACGGTAGCCGTGGAGGTCTGAATGCGGCCCTGGGACTCGGTCTTGGGGACGCGCTGGACACGGTGCACGCCGGACTCGTACTTCATAACGGAGTAGACGCGGTCGCCCTCGACCTTGAACTCGATGGACTTGAAGCCGCCGGCCTCGCTAGGGCTGGAATCGAGCACGGTGGTCTTCCAGCCGCGCGACTCGCAAAAGCGCTGGTACATCTTGTACAGATCGCCGGCGAAGATGGCCGCCTCGTCGCCACCGGCGGCGGAGCGGATCTCGACGATGGTGTTCTTGTCGTCGTTGGGGTCGCTCGGGATGAGCATGTACTTGATGTCTTCCTCGAGCTGGGGAAGCTTGGCCTCGTTTTCGGAGATGTCCATCTGGAGCATCTCCTTCTCATCGGCATCGGTGGTATCGTGCAGCATTTCCTTGGCAGCCTCGATGTCATCGAGCGCGCCGATGTACTCGCGCGAGGCGGCAATGAGGTCGGACTGGTGCGCGTACTCCTTGTTGAGACGCGTGAACTCCTTGATATCGGAGGCGACGGCCGGGTCGGAAAGCTTCTTCTCGAGCTCCTCGTAGGCCTTGATGATCTTTTCGAGCTTGTCGCGCATGACGGACTCCTTTATATGCGTGAAGGCGAAAATCGGCAGAATTGATGGGGCGCGGGGCGCCGCTGCGGGGGTAAGTCCAGCTAGAGCATGTCGATCTTCAGATACATGCGCATCCCTTCGCGTATGGGGTACATAGTTGCGGTCTAACCCATATATGATAGCGTGCGCAGGCAAACCTGCATATAACCCGCACGGAATCCGACAAAGGGACAGTCCCTTTGTCGGATTCTAAAGCGTATGGATCAGGGCGACGAGGAAGCGGACACCCTGGAGGTAGGCGCGGCGGGTAATGCGCTCGTTGGTGCCGTGGACGCCGCGATCGCACTCGTCATCGTCGACCACAAAGGCCGAGAAGCGAATGCACTCAGGGCAAATGCGCTGGTAGTTGGCAGCGTCGGTCGCACCGATCACGGTCGAGGGCACAATTGCCACTGGCTCGAATGATCCATTTTCCTCCGTCCCCTTTGGATCACGGAAATAGCGGGCGGCGATGGGGCGAACCGCCTCGAGGCCGGGGCCACCGATGCGCAGGGACGGCGAGGGTTCGGAGCTGCCGGGGCCTAGCTCCACTTCGACACGACCGGCAAGGTCCGCCCCGGCAACCGCCTCACGGCAGCGCGCCACAACGTCGGCCACGCTCGTGCCCTCGAGCATGCGGAAGTTGATGTTGGCCCACATATCCTGCGGCATTACGTTGGCGCCGGTGCTGCCACCCTCGATCTGCGTGGGTGCGCAGGTGGTCGTCACCAGCGGATAGAGCTTCTTGCTGGCGAGGCAATCGCGGACAATGGCGCCCCCGTTGGCGGCAATTTCATCCGCCGTGTAGAGCCCCAGCTCGACGAGCTGGGCGGCAAGCAAGTCGGTCACGCGCGTCGGCCACTCGATATCGCAGATTGCGGTGATGGCACGGCTGAGCACCTCGAGCGACGTGCCGCCGTAGGGGTTAGAAGAATGTCCACCCTCACTCTTCGTCTTGAGCACGATATCGGCATAGCCCTTCTCCGCGAGGTCGGCGTGCATGAGCCAACCCTCGCCCGCGCTGTACTCGGCATCCGAAACGATGCGGTAGTCGCCCTCGTCGATCAGGTATTCAAGTTCAACGCCGCGTTCCTCGAGCACGCGGCCGATTGCTCCCGCGCCGTACTGCGTGGTTTCCTCGTCCTGGCCAAAAGCGAGCAGCAGGGAACGCTTGTGCTCCCAGCCGTGCGCCAACGCATACTCAACCGCCTCGAGAATGCCTGCGACCTGGTCTTTCATGTCGATGGCACCGCGACCCCAAATGTAGGTGTCGTCCACATGTCCGCTAAAGGGGGCATACGTCCAGTCAGCCTCGGTGCCGGGCACCACGGGGACCACGTCCATGTGGCCCATGAGCATGACGGGTTTGAGGGCGGGGTCGGAACCGCTAAGTGTCACCAATAGCGAATGGTCGATAAGCTCGACCTCGCCCGCCGCAAATACGTGCGGCCAGGCCTGCTGCATATAGGCGCGCAGGTCGTCGAACGGCTGCCAGTCCACCGCCTCGGCATCCATGCTCGAGATGGTCGGAAACGACAGCACGCGCCCCAGGCGCTCGCACGCGCCAGTTTCATCCAAATCGGCAAAATCGTCCTCATGCGCAAAGAAGCGCCAAACCTCGGCCATGACATCCTTTCGATTGTGACGACAAAGGCCGCCCCACGGGAGCGGCCCTGCAACGCAAGAGTTTGCGGTCGGTTATTTGTCCTCGAGATAACGCGAGAGGAACTCGCGGGTGCGCTGGTGCTTGGGGTTGCCGAAGAGCTCGGCCGGCGCGGCGTCCTCGAGCACCACGCCCTTGTCCATAAAGACCACGCGGTCGGACACCGTGCGGGCAAAGGCCATCTCGTGCGTGACGACGACCATGGTCATGCCGTCGGCCGCAAGCTTGCGCATGACCTCGAGCACCTCTCCCACGATCTCGGGGTCGAGTGCGGAGGTCGGCTCGTCGAACAGCATGATCTGCGGATTCATGCACAGGGCGCGCGCGATGGCCACGCGCTGCTTTTGGCCACCGGATAGGCGGCCCACGGCGGCGTGCGCGAACTTTTCGAGCCCCACGCTCGTCAGATGCTCCATCGCGACCTTCTCGGCCTCGGCCTTGCTCATCTTTTTGAGCGTGACGGGCGCGAGCGTGCAGTTGTCGAGCACATCCATGTTGTTGAACAGGTTAAAGCCCTGGAACACCATGCCGATGTCCTCACGCAGCTTGTTAATGTTGCAGCGCTCGGCCGTAAGGTCCTGGCCGTGAAACCAGATATGGCCCGCGTCCGGAGTCTCGAGCAGGTTGAGGCAGCGCAGGAAGGTCGACTTGCCCGAGCCCGAGGCGCCGATAATGGTAACGACCTCGCCGGGGTTAACGGACAGGTCGATGCCCTTGAGCACCTCGAGCGAGCCAAAGCTCTTGCGCAGGCCCTCGACGCGGATAAGCGGCTCATTGGTCTGTGCGGCGGCCGCGGTGCCGGTAGTGGCGATATCTGCCATGATGATTCTCCTCGTCTTGAGCCTAGTTGGAGCTGGGCAGCGTTGCCGGGGCCTCGGCGCCGAGCTTTTTGCCAAAGGCCTCGAGCAGGCGGCTCGCCACGAGCGTCAGGATCAGGTAGACCACGAGCGCCACGCAGTAGACCTCCATCTGGCGGTAGTACACGCCGGCGACGGTGGTGGTGGCGTACATGAGGTCGAACACGCCGATGACCGAGAGCACCGACGAGTCCTTGATGTTGATGATGAGCTCGTTGGTGAGCGCCGGAATCGCGTTTTTAATGCCCTGGGGGAACACGACTTTGCGCATGGCTTGCCACTGCGACAGGCCCAGCGATCGCGCTGCCTCGGCCTGGCCGGGGTCGATGGACTCGATGCCGCCGCGCAGGACCTCCATCATGTAGGCGGTGGAGTTGAGCGAGATGGTGACGAGGCCGGCGGTGAAGGTACTCCAGATCTGGTTGGCCTGGGCGGTCTCGAAGCCCATGCCGCGCAAAACGGTGAAACCCGCGTAATAGATGAGCAGACCCTGGACCATCATGGGCGTGCCGCGCACGATGGTGGAGTAGATGGTCGCAAAGCCGCGGCCAATGCTCTTAAAGAAGCGCACCAGGTCGTTGTCCACGCGATCGAAGGTCTGAATACGCAGGAACACAAAGAGCAACGCCAGGAAGAATGCGATGACGGTGCCGAAGGTGGCAAGCGCGATGGTGATCTCGATACCGCGGATGAAGAAGTCCCCGCTCTTGTAGGTCATGTAGACCAGGCTCGACAAAAAGTCGCTGGGGTTGGAATCCGAGACAACGCTCACCTGCACCAGGTCGATAAATGACATGACGCAGCGGTCGATAAAGAAGATCGCCGCGATGGCGACCACGACGTAGCTGCCTAAGCGTGCGCCACGACGGAAGCGCTCGGATGCGAACGGCGACGCCTCGCGATAGTCGTTCCAGTGCATGAGCTTGGCGACCAGCGCCGCCGCCGACACGACGAGCCAGGCCCAAAGGATTGCCCAGAGGCAGTCTTGGAACACGCCCGTAGGCGCCAAGAAGCTCAGCGGCGTGGGGTTGCGCTGACTAAACGCCAGGCCGAGCGCCGCGATAACGCTCGTGCCCAGGTACACGTAACGGTGGTCGGCCTTGATAAAGGAGGCCAGACGATTGATGGTTTTCATGCTGCCTCCCTATGCCGGCTGGCGGTCGAGGCACGCGTCCCACATTTGGTCGCGTTCCTCTTGGCTAATGCCCTTGAGTGTCTTGTCGATGAGTTTAAGCAGTTTGTCCGAGCCCTTGCGGCAGCCGACGTTTGCCGCGACCTCCTGCTTAAAGCCCTCGCCCTCGGCAAAATGAATAGGGACGATACCGGGATTTTGGGCCATATAGCCCTTCTCGTTCTCGGTGTTGTAGGTCACGGCATCGCACGTGCCCTGCAGCAGGTTCGAGAACACCGTGGGAACCGAATCGACCGGGTTCTTGTGCACAACGCCCGGGATCTCGTCGATGACGGTGTCGAGCATGGTGTCCTTTTGGCCGAGCACCGTGGCACCGCTAAAGTCGCTAAGCTTGGTGGCGTTTTGGTAGGGGGAACCCTCTTTTACGAACAGGCCAAAGTAGCCAATGAAGTACGGGTCGGAGAAGCCGACCGACTCCTCGCGCTCGGGCGTGGCGCTCATACCGGCGATGATGAGGTCGATCTGGCCGTTGTTAAGCGAATCGATAAGGCCCGAGAAGCTCTGCTTGACGGCAACGGGCTCGCCACCGAGGGCCTTGCAGACGATCTTGGCGATCTGCACGTCGTAGCCATCGGCATAGGCGCCCTGCACGTTGTCGATGGGGATGGTGAACTCACTGGCTTCGGAAACCTGCCAGTTGTACGGGGCGTAGGCCGCCTCCATGCCGATGCGGATCTTGTCCTTGCCGATCACGGAATCGGACAAGTCGTCGCGACCGCCGCCCGTCGTGGGCTGAACCACCTTGAGCGTGGACGGACGCTGACAGCCGGCGAGCGCGCCGGCGACGACGGAAGCGCTCGCAGCGAGAGCGCTACCCAAGAAGATGCGACGGCTGCACACCGGCTGTGGATGCGCGTCGCGCTGATGGGGAGAATGCATAATCTGCCTTCCCTGTTGAATCGTATGCTGACGACTTAACAGGATATACGCCAGCGACCAGCAGTGCAGCACAAGCTCGAAAAATTAATAGACACATGGTAGTCATTGGGGACGTCGATGTTTTGGCAATGCCGGCGAGCGACGTCCAGAGCGAACAAGTGGCATGAAAAAGACAAGGCATGACCAGAAGGTCTATGCCTTGCCTTTTGAATGACAAATTATCGCTCTGGACGGCACGCAGCATCGACCGAGCGGCGGAACCTCTAGAGCAAGGTGACGCTAAAGCTGCGTTTATCGGTAGCGCCGGGGGCCAAGGTGATGGTGTTGACCTTGTGCTCAAAGACGTCGTCCTCGGTGGACATGGTGGTGTGACCGGTCCAAGGCTCGAGCGCCACAAACGGAGCGTCGTTGGCGGCAGACCACACGCCGATGTACTTAAAGCCCTCAAAGTCGATCTTGACGCCGTGGCCCGACTTGCGGCCGCGCAGCGTGAGCGTGGAGCCCGGGGTATCGGTGAACATGATGGCGTCGTTATCGAAGCTGCGGTGCGTGATGGGCAGCACGTCCGAGTTATCGGGAGCCTTGTAGCTACCCTCGAACGTCATAAGGCCATCGGGCGTGATGACGGGGGCCTCGTTAGTCCAAGCCTCGGTAAACGCCAGCTCGTAATCCTCGAACGCCTCGTCCTCGGCGCCGGGGGCGGGCACGTTAAATGCGGGGTGGCCGCCCACCGAGAACGGCAGGTCCACGTCGCCGGTGTTGGTGACGGCAAAGGTCTGCGTAAGGGTGGCGTCGCCGGTCAGGGCATAGGTCATGTTGAGCTTAAAGTGGAACGGAAACGCCTTGAGAGACTCGGACGTGTCGGTGAGCTCATAGGTAACGGACGAACCGTCCTCCGACACCTCGACGATCTTGTGCTCCACGATACGCGCGATGCCGTGGCGCGCCATCTCGCAGGTGCCGGCCGCAGACGTCGCCGTGTTGTTGCGCAGCGATCCCACAATGGGGAACAGGATAGGCGCGTGCTTGCCCCAAAAGGCCGGGTCGCCCTGCCACAGATACTCGTTGCCGTTGAGGGCAAGGCTCGTGAGCTGGGCGCCCATGGAATCGATGGCCGCGGTGAGGCCGCCGCGCTTGATGGTAGTGACGGTGGACATACTACTTCCTCCAATGGTAAACAACAGTGTCGAGGGTTATTGTCCCACTCTTGGCAGCAGGGCTGAGCGGCAGGCGCAGTTATTGAGCAATAGCATAAAGGTCAAACCCACCCTGCGGCGCGCTATCGACCGTATCGGGTGCTTGCGAATTAAAACTCACCGGGACCATGCGCTTTGAGGCGCGGTAACGCGTGCCGTCGGTGGCGACGGGCGGCTCATCGACCGTGAGCTCGTAGTCGCCGGGCTTGAGCTCGATACCGTCACCTTCGGAATTGACGTATTGGTACTCGTCGATTGCTTGTCCCCTGAGCGTGCGGCCCACGATATGGACGAGCATTTGGCTGTCGCCGCGCGCGGTATCCCACGTCGAGCCGTCCTTAACCTCGACCGACACATGCACCGAGCGCGTGCGGCTGAGCGATTGCTCGACGGACATCTCGACCTTGGCGGCGTCTTGGCGCTGCCGCTCGACATGACCCCAGATGCTGCCGATTGCCGAGCAGGCGATAACGCCGGCCATGAAGGCGATGAGGATGGGGCCGAGCGGAGAACGGCGGCCCGCGTCTTCCTCACGAGCCAGGTCGGGGCGATGCGTGGGCGCTGGCGCCTGGGCGCCTTGCGCGGGCACGTCGAGAATGCTGAAAGATGCCGTACTGCCGGGGTCGATGGTGTGGCGAGGTTGCGGGGTCTTTGCCGGCGAAATGGACATGTCCGCCGGCTCATCGAGTGTGGCCGTGGCATCGGCCTTAGCCTCGTCGGCCTCGGCCTGGGCCCAGGCCTGTTCAAAGGTCAGGGGCTCGACGGGGTCGGAGGCGGCGTCCATCTCGACGGCATCGTTACCGGTCTCGTCTTCGTCGCTCGACACGTCACGCGGCGCGGGCTCGTCCCACTCCTCGTCCGGAGCCTCGCCCTCGCTATACCACCATTCAAAGTTATCGATATCCATACGGGGCGCCCCTTAGGCCTCGCAAATAAACACTTGTTAGCCTTATACCCGCAGATGGCGCTGGAGCTCGCACGGAATGCGATAAAGGGACTGCTCCTTTGTCGCATCGAAGTTGCGGTGGAATAGTTCCTGTTTGCACGCCCACTCGAACTATTTAGGGACTATTTCACCGCAAGTTATTTGAGGGCGACGGGGATTTGGATACAGCAGAAGTCCTCTTGGTGAGACTCGTCGTAGCTCGTGGTGTCCAGGTAGCAAAAATCGAAAGCATTGCCGATGGGCTGGAGCGCGTGCCTGTCCATGCAGGCCACGATGGCGCGGATACCCTCGGGCTCGTACGGCATGCCCCAGCGACTCATGCACAGGTACGTGCCCTCGGGCAGCACCTCGACGCCAATCTCCGCCAGCTCGGCAGGATCGCTCGGCAGTATTTCCTCGGCACCACGCGGCAACACGGCAAAGGAACCGGCACCGGCGATGGGGTCGTCGGAATGCAGCGCCTCGCGACGCAGCATGGCGCCCCAACCGCGCATGGGGCGTGTGCCCGTGAGCGCACGCATGCGCAGAATCGCCCGCATGAGCGTGGGGTGCAGCATCGAGCGGCCACGCTCGATATCGCTCGGGAACTCCTCAAAGACCACGTAGCGGCGCTCGAATTGCTTGAGCTCCGGTTTGCCCTCGCGCTCGCGCCAATAGACCGCCTCGTCGTAAAAACTCAGCCGCTCCTGCACACTCGCGCGCTCGGCTTTGAGCCCGGCAATCTGCTCGTCGAGCGCCTGCACCCGCGAGCGCAGGTGATCGGTCATCTCTCCAATGTCGAACGTCGAGGTCAGGCGATCGATTTCGTCGAGCTCCAGCCCCAAGTCGCGCAGCATGCAGATCAGGCGCATGAGAGGGATCTGCGTGGGCGAATAGAAACGGTAGCCCTTTTCGTTAACCACGGCGGGTTTAAACAGACCGATCTTGTCGTAGTAGATGAGCGTTTGGCGTGAAACGTTAAACAAGCTCGCCATCTCGCTAATCGCATACATACCCGTCTGCATAAGTCCTCCCGACACATCCTTTGACGCGAAAAGCCCGCCGCCCACAGGGGCAGCGGGCTCAAACACTACTCGTATCCTACCCTAAAGATACCTATGACCAGCGCTTATAGTTGTCGCACGACACGCCGACGGCCTCGAGCGCCTTGGCGGCGATGTGATGCACCGCGTCGTCGAGCGTGGCAGGGCCGTTGTAAAACGTGAGCATGGGCGGCATGAGCATGACACCCGGCACGCGCGCCAGGCGCGCCATGTTGTCGACATGGATCGCACTGAAGGGCGTCTCGCGCACCATAAGCACCAGGCGGCGCTGCTCCTTCATCTGCACATCGGCCGCACGCAGCAACAAGTTTTCGCTGTAGCCGCTCGCAATGCCGGCGAGCGTCTTCATAGAGCAGGGCGCCACGATCATGCCGTCGACCGGATAGGTGCCGCTTGCGATGGCAGCACCGATGTTCTTGTTGTCGTAGACCACATCGGCATAGCACGCAAACTCGTCGAGCGTCATGCCGAGCTCCTGCTCGATGGTGATCTCTCCCCCGCGCGTGACGACAAGCGCCGACTCAGCGCCGGCCTGGCGCAGGCATTTGAGGCATTCAAGGCCCAGTGCCGCACCGCTGGCGCCAGACACGCCAACGACAATGCGACGGGGACGAACAGAAGACTCAGGCATGACAACTCCTTAACTACTTGGTAGGGCTACTTACTAGAAGGCGAGCTCGGCGGCCCACTTGTCCTTGTCGATCTCCATGAACTGCGAGCGGATGAAGTTCTTCTTGAGGTTAAACGGAACCGTGCAGTCGAAGATGGCCTTGCAGGCGATACCGTGCTCGCGGATCGAAGGATCGAACGCGGGGTCGTTGGACGGATCGAGCACGTGGCAGTGGCAACCGGGGATGGTGATGAGGTCCACGTCGGCCTGGAAGCGCGTGGTCATGGCCCACATCACGTCGCTCATATCGAAGATGTCGACATCCTCGTCGACAAGGATGACGTGCTTGAGCTCGGAGAACGCCGAGAAGGCGAGCATGGCGGCGTTGCGCTGACGGCCCTCGTCATTTTTGCTCGACTTCTTGAACTGCATGATGGCAACGAACTTGCCGCCACCGCAGGGAGCGGCGTGAACGTTGAGCAGGCGGCCCGGGATAGCGGTCTCGACCATCTTGTAGATGGAGGCCTCGGTGGGGATACCGGCCATGGACACGTGCTCGTGCGAAGGGCCGATGCAGCTCTCCATAATGGGGTTGACGCGCGTGGTGACGGCGGTGATCTTGATCACCGGGCAGACCTTGGCGCCACCGGTGTAGCCGGGGAACTCGGGCATGGCGTAGCCGTGGCCGTTGACATCCTCGTTGATGGTCTCGTCGTGCATGAGGTAGCCCTCGAGCACGTACTCGGCATTGGCAATGCACTTCTGCGGAACGGTGACGCAGTCGGCAAGCTCGACGGCGCGGCCGCGCAGGGCGCCGGCGATCTGCAGCTCGTTGAAGCCGAGCGGCGTGGTGGGAGCCTCGAAGCCGCAGCACATGTACACGGCGGGGTCCAGGCCGATGGAGATGGAGATGGGCATATCCTCGCCGCGCTGGCAGTACTCGTCAAAGAACGCACCCAGGTGACGGCTGCCCGGGGTGATCCACATGGCGAGCTTGTCCTTGTCGACGCAGGAGAAGCGGTGGATGGTTACGTCGGACTGGGTGCCATCGGGGCTCGTGCCATAGGCGAGGCCCATGGTGATGTAGGGGCCGCCGTCAACGGGCGTGTTGGTGGGAGCGGGAACGATCTTGCGCAGGTCAAAGCCCTCGTCGGTCGCCTTGTACACGACCTCCTGGCAGTCGACGTGCTTGCCCTCGGCGATCTGCTCGGGGGCGATCAGGTTCTCGAAGCGCTTGCCGATCTCGAGGCCCAGGTGCTCCTCGTCCAGGTCGAGCAGGGCGGCAACGCGCTTGCGGCTGGCAAGCACACCGATGCAGACCTTGGTGTCGTCAAAGCCCTTGACGTTGTTGAAGACCATCGCCGGACCCTCTTTGGTCGGGCGCATGACGGTGCCGCCAGCACCGACGTGACGGTAGACGCCCGAGACCTCGGCATCGGGATCGACCTGGGTGTCGGTCTCGAGCAGCTGACCCGGCATCTCACGCAAAAAGTCGAGCGCGGAACGCAGGTCGTGAATCTGGGAAGCATCGGTAGTGGACATGGCGTACTCCTTTCGGGAGAGTGTCCGGCGACGGGGTGCCGCCGGACGGGGTAACGTAATGGGGCCGCGGCGCTCACAAATGGAGCGCTCGACCACTCGAAGTTCAAGCGCTTGGCTGCTTACAGCCGAGGCGCTCGACCGCTTACATCAGGCCAAAGAGGTGGAACCAGGCGGCCTCGACCAGCACGACGACAAAGACGACCGCGGTGAGGGGGATGCCCATGCGCATAGCCTCTTTGGAGGTGTAGCCGCCGGCGTCCTTGCCTTCGCCGATAAGGATCGGCAGGTTATGGAACGGCAGGATGTAGTGGATGTTGATGGACGTGAAGACGATGAGCGCCACGGCGAGTGGGCTCACGCTGGAGCCAGCCGCGAAGCTGATGAACGCCGGCACGCACACGCCGAGCACGGCCATGACCGAGCCCATGAACATGTGGATGATCATGGAAAGCGCGGCGACGAGCAGGGCGAACAGGAAGATGTTCTCGGGCACGGAGCTGGGGAGCACGACGTCGGCGATCCAGGCGTTCATGCCGGTGGCACCGCCCACGGAGCCCACGGCCATGGCGGCCGTCAGGAACATGAGGGACTTGATGTCGACAGCGTTCCAGCTGGCGGGAGTGAGGACTTCGCCGATGATGGGCATGGCGAGAGCAACGCCAATGGCCAGGGTGACCCAGCCGATATAGTCGCCCGAGACGGTGAGCCACAGCGCGATGGCGATGACAAGCCACACGATGGTGCGGATCTCCTTGACGGAGAGCTTGCCGAGCGCGGCCTGCTTGGCCACGATCTGCTCGCGATCGTAGACGAGCTCCTTGCTGGGCTTAAAGAGGAAAAGGCCCAGGAACAGGGTGCACAGCAGCGCAACCAGCATAGGCACGCTCATGTACAGGAACCAGTCGACGAAGGACGGGCTCATGCCGCCGGCCTCGGCACTGTACTGCGCAACGAGCGGGTTGAGCGTGGAGTCGCCCGTCAGGAAGAACATGGAGCCCGGGGCGGCAGCGGCAAACACGAGGAAGCCGAGCTTGCCCTTGTCGTCGTCACCGTAGCCGGCGGACTCGGCAATGACCGAGACGACGGCGAGAATGAGGAAGGCGCGGGGGAACGGATGCGGGATCAGCAGCGACAGCACAAAAGTGAGCGCGAAGATCGAGATGATGAGCGACTTGGCGTCGCGCACGAACTTGAGCATGAACGCGTAGGCGATGCGCTCGCCCAGGCCCGACTCCTTGACCGCGCTGGCGATGAGGTAGGCGCCGATAACGAGCCACATGGTGGCCTTGGTCCAGGAGCTAAACGTGGAGGCGACCGTCGCCGAGACGCTCGCGGCGCCTGTGTCGTCCACGCACACCTTAAACAGAACGAGCAGCGCGCAGTAGAGCAGGCCCACAAAGCCCGGCTGTGCCACGCCACATGCCCAGAACACCACCGTGGCGAGCGTCAGTGCCAGACAGGTCTGACCGCCGACCGTGAGCTCGACCGTCGAGCTCAGCTCCGCCAAAGGAAGAAACTTCACCAGCAAAAAGACAACGATACCCAGCACAAAGCCAATTTCGCGCTTGGTGATCTTAAACGCCTTCTTTTCCGCTTCCATCTCCCCACCTTTCTTGTTGGGGGCGCTCCGGATTCGCAGCCACGTTGCCGCTTAAAAAGGGGCGCCCGTTATCGGACACCCCTTACGTTGCGCTGTGTTGCGGCAATACAGTCAAGCGGATTTTTTGGATGAGAAGCGATTCCCTAGACAAAAACCGTCACAACATTCGACGCTTTTCCTCGTTTTCGAGATTTTCGCCGAATGTTGTGACGGTTTGGATGTGACAAAGGGACTGTCTTTTTTACATAGCGAGGGCCGTGCGGATGAATGGGTCGCCGAGGGCCTCGCGGAGCCAGGGGGCCAGCTGCTCGGGGTGACCCTGCAGGTAGCCTTTGAGCTCGGACGGAGCCACGCGACGCACTTCCGAGATCTCCTCTTGGTTGATATGCAGCTCGCCCGGCTCAACATGGGCAAGGTAGACCTCGCACCATTCGCACTCGCAGCGACCGTCGCCGTGGTCCTCGCGGTACACCACGTGTCCGAGGTGCTTGAGCTGATCGGGCTCGCGCGTAATGCCGAGCTCTTCGTTGATGCGGCGCGCCGTGGCGGCCGCGACGTCTTCCCCGGGGAGCGGATGGCCGGCGCAGCTATCGGCCAGCACCCCGCCCCACAGGCGCTTGAGCGGACTGCGGCGACAGAGCAGCAGGCGCGCGTCTTCGCCCCGGCCCTCGACCAAAAGCGTCAGAAATGCCTGATGCAGGATGCCCTCACCAGCATGGGCCTCGATGCGGTCGACGGGGCCAAGCGCCTCGCCGGTCGCAGCATCGACCGCCACGACCTCGGTGCCCGCACCGCCCTCATCCCAGCCGGCGCGCAGAATGCGGGCTGCGGCTTCCTCGAGCGCGGCGATGAGCTCCTTGGTGGTGTCGAGCACGCGCTGCAGGTCGTCACCGCTCGCTTGTTCAACATGAAAACCCGTGCTTGCAACTACCGGCACGCCAAAGCGCGTGGCCAGCGCCGCCGCGATATCGTGCGCCGGGATCTCGTCTCGATGGCACGGAACGGCCAGGATGCTCACCGTTGCCGTACGGCCGGGCTCGGGGCGCGGAATGGCCTGCGCCGTGGCGCCCAGGTGCGCAAACTCCGGCGAGCAGGCGTACACCGCCATGCCTCGCGGCGTCACCGTCAGCTGGGCCTCGAGCGCAAACTTGCCCTCGCCCACTGCAACCTTTGTCGTGTGCATACCCATGGGATCTCCTGCCGCCCGCGATGTACCTGAGACCATCTTCGCCTGTATTGCGACTATACAGGCAAGCCCTCCATGTGACAAAGGGACTGCCCCTTTGTCACATTCTGTTAGAGTTGCAGGGATTGAATCCCGCTTATTCATGCGACATTGGAGTGACAACCTTGACCGCCGCAACCACGCCTAAAAGTAAGCCAACCGCCGCCGCGCTCTCCCCCGCGCGCACCAAGCTCTGCCTGGCGCTGCTCGTGCTGTTGGGATTCTCGCTCGGCTGCTCCGAGTTCGTGGTCATCGGCATCGAAAGCGACTTGGCAACGGAACTCGGCATATCACTTGCCACTGCGGGCCAGCTCATCAGCGTGTTTGCGCTCGTCTACGCTATCGCGACGCCGGTGCTCGCGCTCAGCACGGGGCGATTCCGCCGCTACCAGCTGCTCGTGTGCTATAGCGTCGTCTTTGTGCTCGGCAACCTGGTCATGGCGTTGGCTCCCAACTTCCAGGTGCTGTTTATCTCGCGTATCATCCTGGGCTCCGTCTCGGGCGCGCTGCTCGCCGTGGGTGTGACGTACATCCCCGAGCTGCTGTCCCCGCAGCAAACTTCGCTTGCCATCTCGGTGGTATATGGTGCGTTTTCCGTGGCAATGGTCTTTGTCACTTCGATCGGCAAGTTTGTGGCCGACACGCTCGACTGGCACGTGGCCATGTACGGCACGCTGACCTTTGCCGTTTTGATCTGTAGCGCGCTCGTGGCGTTTATGCCTCGCGCCGGGCAGACCGATGAGCCCGCCACCTTCCGCGAGCAGGCGGGTCTGCTACGCGAGCCGAGCATCATCACTGGCATGCTCATCTTCTTGTTTGGCGTGGGATCGGTCTACGTGTTTTACGGCTATGTGACGCCTTATCTGGAGCAGGTGCTGGGCATGGGCACGGTCGAAGCCAGCACCACGCTCATGGCCTACGGCGTGTTCTGCCTGATCTCGAACATCCTGGGCGGATGGATCGATGCGCGTTTTGGCATGAAGGCGCTGCTGGTTACGTTTGTGCTGCAGGCGGCGGCGCTGCTTGGGCTGTTTGCCGTGGGCGCCGCCATGCCGCTCGCGCTCATCTTTGTCTTTAGTTTGGCGTTGCTCATGTACCTGTTCTCGGTCTCGTGCATCACACACTTTATGGATGTGGCGCGCAGCCGCCATCCCAAGTCGATGGTACTCGCGAGTTCAGTTGAGCCCATGGCGTTTAACGTCGGCATCTCGTTTGGCACCGCAGTGGGCGGCGCCGTGGTAAGCAGCATTGGTATTGCGCACGTGGGCGCAGTGGGCGCCGCGTTCTCGCTTGTAGCCTGGGCGCTCACGCTGGTGACCATTAAGTTAGCTCGCTGGGAGCGTCGCCGTCAATCAGGACAGCCCTCAATGCGGGCATAGGGGCGAACACAGCCCAGGGTGGCGAGCAACCGGTGAAAACCGTCCCATACGGGTAGTGCTTATCCACCTGCAAGCTCCAGCAGCGCAATTTCACGTACTTCAGATACGCGCTTTCTACAATTTCGTGTATTTCAAGTACACGAAATTGTACTAAACTATGTATCTGAAGTACACGAAATCAGAAAGGCGGCCCCATGCGCAGATCAATCGAATCCGTGATCGAATCATGGGCGACAAAGGACGCGTCGCGCCCCCTCCTCATCCGTGGTGCGCGACGCGTAGGCAAAACGTACGTTGCCGAGGAAATCGGCAGACGAATCGCCGGCGATGCGTTTGTCAAACTCGACTTTCAGACCGATCTTGAGCTGATCGCTCCGCTGTTCGACTGTCCCACCGACGACGTTGACGCCATCGTGGCGCGAATCTCAGACTATAAACGCACCCCCATTCGCAAAGAGACCGCCTTCATCCTGTTTGACGAGGTACAGCTCTGCGAACGGGCGCTCAACTCGCTTCGCTTTTTTTCGGGTTCGGGCTGGCGCATATGCGCGACCGGCAGCCAGCTCGGCGTCGCCACGCGCAAGCGCAAGTTGCCTTTTCCCAGCGGCGTTCGTCAAGAGACCATGCATCCCATGTCGTTCGAGGAGTTTCTCTGGGCGCTCGATGAGGAGCAGATGGCTAATGCCATTCGTGCCCACGCCGGCACGCTCGAGACCTACGCCGCGCACCAAGCCGCACTCAGCCTGTTTCATCGATACCAGATCGTGGGCGGCATGCCCGCCGCCGTCAACGCATATCGCAAGACGTTATCCATCGAGGATGCGCGCATCGAGCAGCGCGAAATCGACGAGACCTATACCGCCGATATGACCGACCCCGAAAACGGGATCAGCGGCGTGGCGGCGCGCAAGGTCTGGCGCTCCATTCCGTCCCAGCTACTGAGATCGTCCACAAAAAAATTCAAGTACTCCGAGGTCGAACGCGGAGGCCGTCGCGCCAAGCTCATCGAGCCACTCGACTGGCTCCCCGGCGGCCCGCACCCGCACCGCGGCACCCAA
>UQNG01000054.1:0-16877 GCA_900542335.1 uncultured Collinsella sp. | reverse complement strand
ACGCCGGGCCGACCCGCTTCGGATCGGGCTCTACACCAACTTTCTCGACACTACCTCAACCTTCTCGGGCACGATGTCCAGCGCGTGCACCTCGTTGTGCTGCGAGAGCAGGACAGCCAAGGACAGTCCGACGTAACCCGTGCCGGCGACAGCAATCTTCATAGCCGATCCTTTCAAATTAATCTCACTACTTAAAATCATCTGAGATGAAATCGTCTCATTCCAGAACATCTAATGCGCTTTTCGCATCAGGCCCTTAACCAGACTTTTTTCATAGTCGTTAAGACAAAAACGCCAGAAGGCGCTAAAGAACAACGCTAGGTAAAGCGCTCCTCCAACAATGAAAGTCATCCAATTCGCATGGGCAATTGGAAGAAACCAATAGGCAAATCCAAACGCCACAGTGAGAATCAAGAACGTCGGCAGCAAACTACCCACTTCACGCCAAAAGAGATGCACGTCAAGACCGATTCGAGCGTCAAGGTACCAATTGATCAAAAAGCAGCCAACAAGCATGCAAACGGCAGTTGAAAGGGCCGCACCGGCGATTCCAATAAGCTTGACGAGTAAGACTGTGGTTCCAAGGTTAATAACGGCGAGCGCTAAAAGCATCACGCCACGGAATAGGTATTTATCAGCCACCTGCATGATGGTGTTGGAAAGCGTCTGAGCAAGGTCAACGGTAAGAGAAATCATCACCAACGCGGCAACCCAATAGGCCTCAGCATAAGCGTCGCCAGCCCACAGGGAAATAAAGTCAGGACCGAGAACGATAAATGCACCAAGAATTATCCCGCAGACCAAAAAGGTGATGCGCCCAACTCTCGCATAGAGCTCGGAAATTTTCTCCAAATCATGCTCTCCATGATATAGCTCAGAAACACGCGGAAAAAAGACGGAGCTGACAGCAGACCCAACCTGGCGATATGCCGTGTAGATCTGCGAGCCGATTGCATAGACGGCGACCATGGCCGCTCCGGAAAGATAACCGATGATAAGCTGATCAGCTTTCCAGAATATTTGGTCCGCTGCTACAACGAGAACAATCGACCCGCTGAAACCGATAAGACCCCTTACAAGTCGGCCATCCCAGCCATGAAAGGCATAGCTCACCTTGAGAAACCCTTGCGCGTATACTCTCTGGACTGCGGCGCAAAGCACGTTCATGGCCAAAATCACGAGCGTAACCATAAGCGCATTCGGCATTACGCGTGTGAGGGCGATGATAAGGACAGGTTGTACAACGAGAGTAATAAGCTGTGATCCCTTTAAGAAAACAAACCGTTCGTTAGCGGTGATTGCTGCTATGTTGATTGTGTTGTTCATTGTGACCACAGTATTGACGCCAAGCACGACGAGCATCGCCGAGCACTCGTCGAGCTGCAAAGCGGTAAACGCGGACTGATAGACAATGCGTACGACAAAAATCAATACGAAGACAGCAGCCATCGATACAGCGGAAAGCACCCAGTACAGTCGTTTTGAGATGGCCAACGTATTCTCGGCCAACCCAAAATTACCTTCCGAGATATACATGCAGTAATATCGACTGACGCCTGAAGCGAGGATGGAGTTAATGGACACTATGTAGGACATCACGGAACCTACAAGTTGATAGAGGCCGAATTCCTCCTGACCTATGCCCCCTAGAAGAAGCGGAACGTAGACCAGGGAGACAACTATTGACGCGATTGTGTAAAGATAGGAGACAACGGCGCCGACTTTCCTACGTCGGCTCCCGTCCTCGACCTGATTTTCGACTCGTTTGCTCATCGCAACAGCCTCGCTTTCGCAGCGCCGAACAGGCCGAGCACCCTATTTTTCATATTGTGTGATTGCGTGATACTGACAAATCTAGAATAAGCACCATCCTTGAGCAGGCCGAGCTGCCGCGCTTCAAACGATTCCGTTTCCAGATTTTCAAGAAAACAAAGTGCCCTCTTGAGGGAGGGAAGCATCGCTAGAGACTCGCAGGCCCTTTCGAGATCAGCCTTCGAATATGAAGGATTGCGACAGAGAGCGCAGAGATGATTGCTCGTCAATCCGAGGTATCCCCGTGCCCAATCACTCTCGTCATAACGGCATGCGTCTAGCCACTCCAGTACTCTCTGCTCGACATAATCAACTTGTTCATAGAGCTCGAATTTATAGGCTGACCTGGTGGTCGATCCGACCGACGCGCGATAGTAGTAAAGAGGGACGTTAAGTAACCCCGCCTTCGTGGCCTTTGGCAGAAAATCAAGGCAAAGATACCTGTCGTCAGCCATGACGATATGGGGCAATTCACCTTTAATTTCCTCAAATAGTTCCCTTTTGATAACTTTGCAACAGGCGCTGTTAAGGCCGTTGTTGTCAATGAAGAGCGCATTAAACTCTCGAGGAGTAGTGACCGAAAGTGAACGCCCCGCCATTGCCAAGCCCGCATAGTCACAAAAAGGAGCAAGGTTTCTCATGTCTCGCGTTGCATTGATAAGTAGATAATCCGGTTGGTAAATTTCTTCGAGAGCGTCAGAGATTCGTGACAAAGCGTCCCTGCCTATCAGCTCATCGTCCGCATCCATATTGACAATATAGTCGCCACTTGAGACAGAGATGCCGCGCCTTCTCGCCGCGTAGGGACCGCCATTTGCTGTTCTGACGACTCTGGTTAACGATGCAATAGGAGAGGCGTCAACAATGGACGACACAACTCCCGCATCGTCCGATCCATCATCGACGACTACCACCTCATAGTCCGAAAACACCTGTTCCGCAATGGATTGGAGGCAGCTGCTGAAATCCTTAGCATTCGGGTTAAATGCAGGAATGACTATAGAGAAACAAGGCAACGTGGATTTCCTTCCGCCGTGTGTTTATATGAAAGCCAAGGCGGCTATTTTTGGGGGCCACGAAGGGCGCGCCCTATGCTTTTGGCGAGTCCCTCGTGTTTCAGATAAGCGACGCCACGCGACAGTGGCCAAGCCAGAGAATCGGGAATACCTTTCTTGTTAAGATTTCTCCTGAGCTCCTTCTGGTAACGATCGCGCTCGCTCAACCACGACCCAAAGTACAGATGGGCACTCAAAGTGTTCCCCGTCTCTTCAAGGCGGCCTGTATCAGAATTCAGAGGATCCAAGTAATCGGAAGGCAGGAGGGCAAATCCATCAATAATTTGAATTTCATCGCGATTATCAAAGCCAAGCTGGGAGAGCGAATCGGTAGCATAATGGGGCGACGCCATTAAATTTAGACTTCCGTCTTCATTCACAAAAGAAATTTCGTCATAAGCGGCCATTAGATGCTTTAGCACCGCATTGTCCGCTTCAGCTCCGAACCCTAGACCAGGGTTCACGAAGCCATCCTGAGACCAGCCCATATAGCCGGAATAAATCAGAAGCTGGTCGGGCGATCGCAACAACTCCACATCAGTATCAAGGTAAATACCGCCCTCAGAAGAGACAATGTCGAGCCTAGCGTAGTCCGGGACAAAGCCCCATTTGCCAGCATCGTAGGCCTGGCCCATATAGGCGTTCTTATGAAAGTCGTAGTTGCTCTCGTCCCAACGGACGATCTCCCAGTCCGGACAGACCCTGCGCCAAGACTCGATGCAGTTCCGGTCCTTCTCAGGCAGCGGATTGCCGCCAACCCAGCAATAGTGAATCTTCTTGGGAATCATTGGTTTCCTCCGATGGAACAGGATTCAAAAGGAAAAGCTATCGGCATACGCGCCTAAGCAACGCAACGTAGTGCCGAACTCCAACCGTCCTTAACAATCTCATACAAGCCCAGTTGCGAAGTGCATGGGCATTTTTCGTTGAAAAATGTAAGCGAAAGTAGTCGATTTGCTCAGCAAGTTCGATCAATCTTTGCTCGTACTCGGACCCACAAAGATATTCCGCCCATGCCCGGAAGGCCATGTTCGCGAATGAGTAGGCGCGCTCGTCCATAAGGCGGCGCAACTCAGAATCTGCCGAGTACCTTGCATCGTCAAGAGAATCGCGCGCTACGATGAGCTTGCCCTCGCACCGTTCGAAGCAGCTCTTTGCGGTCACGCTCTTTGTGATAGACCCCTCGCGCTCGTTGCGTGTATACGTCTTTACACCGGGAAGACCAACAACCAGGCTGGATGACATCAGAGCACGTGGGGTGAACTCTTCGTCCTCATGCACCAGGCCGACGCGAAACAGCGTATCCATACTGGAAAGAAGCTCTCGTGAGTAGAGCTGGTCTGCCGCCGAGAAAGACAATCCCGATTTAAGGCATTCCTTGAGCCACTTCGGACCATTCATAGCTGACTGCGGTCCATCTACGATGCCCTCATAGTGGTACGCACCGATAACCATATCGGCGCTTGCTCGTACAGCAGCTTCAACAAGGGTGGCAATTGCACCGTCAAAAGCCAATTCATCATCACTATCGAGCAGGTAAACATACTCCCCGCAACACCTCTCGATACCGAAATTGCGAGCGTCCGATAGCCCGCCATTTTCTTTATGCACGAGTTTGAAGTCATCACCACATTCCGACTCAAGCCATGAGGCGGTCTCAACGCTAGACCCGTCATCGACCACCACAACTTCAATTGAGGGATAGTTTTGGGCTTTCACGCTGGAGAAGCATGCTTCCAGATACTCATGTGGCGTGTTGTACACAGGGATGATGATCGAAACAGTTTTGCTCATCCAGTCGCTCCTAACCGAGAACAAAGGGCAGCAACCCCTGGCCATTGGACATAAGCACCTGAAGAAATGCATAGGAGCAATAAATCATCACGCCAAACCGATAGAACATCCCGTAGCGGTACGAGCGAGAAATGGTCCAAAAACGCGAAAGGACCAATGTGCTATAGATGTTGAAATACGAAGACAAACGGCCTCCGCCAAACCAGGCGAATCCAGATATGAACAGCGCGACGCCAAGAATCGCGTAAAACAGGTACGTCTTCGTCCTCGCTCGGTCCTCGGTGTCCTTTCCTTCAGCTTTAAGCATGAGCCAAGAGGCCAGCATCAAGGCAAAATAGAGGTACCAGGAGAGACCAATCCTCGATGTGGATGTTGCATTTCCATATTCGTTGCCGTACCTCATAAAAAGGCCGGCCGACATCATCCAAAAAAAGGCAATAACAACAAAGGCTACAACGAGGGGGAGGACGAGCATGAGCATTGTCTTTCTATTTCTCGTTAGGCCTTGCGTCCACCAAGGCGAAGCCAGAATTAGAAGGGAAAACGCGACGGATGAATAGTGGATAGTGCAACATAATCCCACCGTCACGAGAAAGGACACGTATCGCTGCTTCTCGATAAAACCCAGAGCGTAGAACATGACTGCCGTCACGATGCAGGAACGAAGACCATTCCACGTCGAAGGGAAGAACACGAGCATATATATCGCGACGGCAAGCGCCAGGCTACAATAGCGGCGGAGCTGCCAAAAACGCGCAAAAGTGAAGCCGTAGACGACTAAGGCAATTAAGCCGAAAAAAACCTTGAGACTGTTAAGCGGCTTCAATAGCTGTATAAACCATGTAAAGCCCGGCTCGAAATATGTAGGAACAACTCCGTTATAAGCAATGGCGTAGCTACCGGTGTCAATGCCAACAGAAGAAGCACGCACGGCAGACATCACCGTAAGTACCACAACTGCGGCAATAAGCGGCTGTGGCTTCTCGAGTTCCTCGGCGGCTCGAGCAAGAAGGCAACAAACCGCAACGAGAAGGAGGTAGAATGCGACAGATCCCGGGTATTGAGTCAAATATCCTAGCAAAGCCCCTCTTTCCCATAGCCGATACTCCTACAAGCGATATCCGAATAAAGGAAATGCCTGCTTGCGCTGTGTGCCGCAGTTTTCATTTTAGAATTGACGGCGGGGTCGGTGCATGCAATGAGGTCAGCCTCAATCGACGCAACGTCATCACCGCTCGTGTAAGCGACGTTGCCGCCGCAATCCACATGTGTCGTTCCATCCCAATGCTTGATGAGCAGCGGCTTGCCCATGGCTGCGGCCTGCTCCCAGTAGACGGAGTGACGGCCGGGGAAAACAACGAGATCAGCTATTGCAAAGTAGTCGTAGGAATCTGACGTATTGGCCCAAGGCACGTAGATGATTTGCTCGCAGTCAAGCCTTTTGTCAAACTCACTTTTCAGCGACGGTACAACAGGTCCGAACACGAGCATCTTCACACGCCCGTTCATTTCAGCCACAGCATCCATGAGAGCTAAGACCTGGCGCTTGGCCTCGTCAATCTTTCCACCGGTCACAATCACGAAGTCGCTGTCCTCAAAGCAGAACTTCTTCTTCGTCTCCGCAACCTTCGTCTCATCGCTGGCACGCTTGACCTCGTCATCGTCTCCGCCCATAACGAGAAGCGAGCACTTCTGCCTTGGTAGGCCGTAGTTTTCGACAAGGAAGTCGACGCGTGCGGGGAGGACACCCCAAAAGCGCATAACATAGGGTTCAAGTAGCTTCGCATAGCGGCGCCATACGATCCGATGTAGAAGGTATCGGGAAATAAAATTAGTCGCGCTGTTGGAATAGTCGGCATGGTTGTCAACGTACAAAACAGGTTTCACGCTGCAACTTTGGATGTAATTGACGACTGTTTTTGCATCCCGAAACTGACAACCATGGAGAAATATAATGTCAGGCCCGAACCCCTCAAGCTCAGCGAGGAGGCCTGGGTAGACTTTGAACCTGTCGACAAGCCCTTTTTCATTCGCCGTTTCCATGCGAACCAGAAGAACCCTGCCATCGTATGAGCGCCCAGCGGAAACATGCTCAAGCGCTCCGTTCTTTCCGTGGCGCCATGCAGGGGCAAGGACAGCCACGTCGAATCCCAGTCGGGCATGATACTTGGGCAGCAAATTGTCCTGATAGGAGAAGCCCTCGGTATAGGGTCCGTTGAGCGCTATGTGAAGTATTTTTTTCAAAAATAGTAACCTTCCGAGAATGACCGCCTCAAAATAGCGGCTTTTATTCACCAAACTTGTCCATTAAGCGTTTCGTCATCCAGGGCAGAGACAATGGGCGGCGAGAATGACGGAGTCCACTTTTCCTCTCAAACAAAACAGGGTCGATTTTCCCAACTTTGGCAAGCCTCTTGTAGGCCCAAGGAAAGGAGTAGACCTTCTCGGCAGGTAGGTGCAGAACGGACAGTCCCTCCCAACGCGGCACGGAGTAATACCGCCCTGTCCAGCATCGAGCAATGTAGGGATTAGCGGGAACAACAGAGGGAAGGTGACACGTTGACGCGCACGCATATATGAGAAACTCATCGCCGCGTTTGGAAGAATATCCGCTAGAGACCATCGCCTCGTGAATCTGCAAACAGCCATCCAACAAGCTCTGTAGCGCTTTCGTTCTCCCGCAAATGAGCTCGCCACCATAAAATGGGGTCGCCTCACTTGAAGCTTTGATACCCAATGCATCGAGGTCGCCGTCCATAATTTGACGGTTTTCATCAGCCATCGAGGCATGAAGATCAATCATCGAAACGCCCCCCCCCGAAGCTTCAATTAGCTCATCAAGGGATTTTCTGACCCAGGTATCTGTATCGAGCATGCAGAGCGATTCATATGTGCAAGCTGCGACCACGGCATCAAGTGCACACAGTTTGTAATACGCAAGGTGCCACGGCAAATCGAATGGGAAGGAGAATTTTTCAAAAGGTTGCTTGACCACTTTGGCCCCAAAGTTGCTGAGCACTTTGGCAACATCAGAAGGGACGTCAGTATTTGTAACGAGAACAGCGTCCCAGTCCGGGTTGGATTTCTTAGCCGACCAAAGCGAGACGGCCGCTGACTCGAAGTACGGGCGTGGTCCTTTCCCTTTATAGACATTGGCGCCCGTCGCCTTACCCTCATCCCAAGCGACGCTCTCGATTATTGCCCTCATCTATATTCCCCAGTCATCATCTCAATTGCCTGCCTCGCATCCTTGTATGCTGTGACTACCCGCGAATCCTTCCGCCATACGGTCTCCGCACAACCACCCGTGTCATAGGTCACAACAGGCGTCCCGCAGGCCTCGGCCTCTAGGTTCACCGTAGGGTAGTTATCCTCCACCGTTAGGTTAAAGAACACGTCGGCTGCGCTGTACGCTTCGACCAGCCTCTCGTTATTCTCTGTCTTCGGAAGAGCCACGAGCTGCTTCGAGAGATCCTTGATCTGCTTTTCGGAAAGCCCTACAAGCACGATGGCAAACTTCTCTGAATCCAGCTCTCCCGCCAGTCGTACGAAGTCGGCGAGCCCCTTGCGTTCGGTCCAGGGGCTCGCTACCCCCAGAATCATGAAACGGTCACCAATGCCGTAGCGCTCGCGAAAATCGCTCGGAGTAGGCTTGAATACACTGGTATCGATAGTGTTGTGACGCACTTCAACAGGAAAATCCCCTAGAAAACTCTCCCCCACCAGGTTGGCTAGCCACTGCGAGGGCGTAATCAACTTCATACGCTCAGCGGGCACCAGATTGAAGACACGTTTCTTCTGCTCGAAGTTCCATGAGCAAGATACCTTGGAGTACGTCTTGGGATATGTATTGAGCTGCGAGCAGGGCTTTGAGTACGCGCAGTGGCCCGTGAATGCCCAACAGTCGTGCAGGGTCCATTCGACCCTGCAATCATGTTTTGCAAGCCACTCGAAAAGCATCTCGACGTTGACGAAATAGCCGTGCAAATTATGCAGATGCACCACATCAGGCTTAATCTCATCAAGTCGAGCAAGAAGGCGTTTCGTAGCAGCCTTACTATGAAAACCAGCCTTACCATCCATGCGAGTCTGAAGCACATCGAGTTTAACCTCCACATCGGAGGCGAACTTCATTTCGTTCGGATTTTCCGCCTCACGGCCACGACCCCAGAACGCATAAGATTCTTCGCCAGCCGCGAGGAGTTCGCGGTGTTCCTTCATCATAATGCCGCCGGTTGAGCCGTTCGGCACGGTGTTTATGTCAGCATAGACCGTCACTAGAGACTCTTCCTCCACACCATCTTGTCCACGACGCCGGTGTAGCTCTGGATAATCTTGACCACCTTGGTGGACACGGTCTCGTCGGCGTAGTCGGGAACGGGCGCCTCGGGAAGCGATCCCTCCGCGTCGAGCTCGACGGCGGTGTGGACGGCCTGCAGCAGGCCGCGCTCGCTGATGCCGGCCAGCGTGAAGCACGCCTTGTCCAGCGCCTCGGGGCGCTCGGTCGAGGTGCGGATGCACACCGCCGGGAACGGGCGGCCGACGCTCGCGAAGAAGCTGGACTCCTCGGGCAGCGTGCCGGAGTCGGACACCACGGCGAAGGCGTTCATCTGCAGGCAGTTGTAGTCGTGGAAGCCCATGGGCTCGTGCATGCGTACGCGCGGGTCCAGCTTGAAGCCGGTGGCCTCCAGGCGCTTGCGGGAACGCGGGTGGCAGGAGTACAGGATCGGCATGTCGTATTTCTCGGCCAGCGCGTTGATCGCGGTGAACAGGCTCGTGAAGTTCGCCTCGGTGTCGATGTTCTCCTCGCGGTGGGCGGACAGCAACATGTAGCGCTTGGGCTCCAGGCCGAGATCGGAGAGGACGCCCGAGGCCTCGATCTTGTCCAGGTTGGCGCGCAGGACCTCTGCCATGGGAGAGCCTGTGACGTAGGTGCGCTCCGGGGCGCTGCCGGTGTCCTTCAGGTAGCGGCGGGCGTGCTCGGAGTAGGCCAGGTTGACGTCGGATATGACGTCGACGATGCGGCGGTTTGTCTCCTCGGGCAGGCACTCGTCCTTGCAGCGGTTGCCCTCCTCCATGTGGAAGATGGGGATGTGCAGGCGCTTTGCCGCGATGGCGGACAGGCAGCTGTTGGTGTCACCCAGGATGAGAAGGGCGTCGGGCTGCACCTGCACCATGAGCTTGTAGCTCGCGGCGATGATGTTGCCCACGGTCTCGCCCAGGTCGGCGCCCACGGCGTCCAGGTAGACGTCGGGGTCGTCCAGCGACAGGTCGCGGAAGAAGATGCCGTTCAAGGTGTAGTCGTAGTTCTGCCCGGTGTGCACCAGCAGGCAGTCGAAGTGGCGGCGGCACTTCTTGATGACCTCGGACAGGCGGATGACCTCGGGGCGGGTTCCCACGATGATCAGCAGCTTCAGGCGGCCGTCATCCTTGAATGCGATATCGGAATAGTCCTTGCCCATGCGGCTAGACCTCCTCGTAGTAGGTGTCGGGGCTCTCGGGGTCGAAGGGCTCGTTGGCCCACATGACCGTCACAAGGTCCTCGGTGTCGGACAGGTTGGTGATGGAGTGCGTGTAGCCCGGGATCATTTCCACGGCGCGCATGTCAGTGCCGCTCACCACGTACTCGTCGACGGGGAACGGGTTCCCCTCTGAGTCCTCCCCCACCTTCCTCAACTTGATCGACGCGGTGCCGGAGACCACCAGGAACCTCTCCCACTTGCTCATGTGCCAGTGGTTGCCCTTGGTGATGCCGGGCCTCGAGACGTTGATGGAGACCTGGCCGCGCTCCGGCGTGCGCAGGAACTCGGTGAACGAGCCGCGCGCGTCCGTGTTGGGTCTGAGGCCGTAGGCGAAGTGCCCCGGCTCGTAGTAGGACAGGAACGTGCTCCAGAGCTTCTTGGAGAAGGAGCCCTCGGTGAGGTCGGGGACCGACAGCGTCTCGCGGCTGTCGCGGAAGCAGCCGAGCAGGTAGACGATCTCGCCAAGGGTCTTCACGTCGGTCCCGGGGACGTAGCAGAAGCTATCGCCCTCGACGCGCTCCAGCCCCTCATAGCCGCAGCGGTGCTCCTCCCCCAGCAGGGCGCCCAGCATCTCGTCGACGAGGTCGTCGATGTAGAGGAGCTCCAGCTCCACCGAGGGGTCGTTGACGGTGTAGGGGCGGCCGTTGGCGATGGCGTCGCAGAAGGTGGCCACGGCGGAGTTGTAGCGCGGGCGGCACCACTTGCCGTAGAGGTTCGGGAAGCGGTAGATGAGCACGGGCGCCCCCGTGCGCTCCGAGTACTCCCGGAACAGGCCCTCCCCCGCGAGCTTCGACTCGCCGTATACGGAGCCCTCGAAGCGGCCGGACAGGCTCGCCTGCGCGGAGCTGGAGAGCATGACGGGGCATTTGTTGCCGTGGCGCTCGAGGGCGTCCAGCAGCGTGGAGGCGAAACCGAAGTTGCCCTCCATGAACTCGGACTGGTCCTTGGGACGGTTGACGCCGGCCAGGTTGAAGACGAAGTCGGCGTGGGAGCAGAAGTCCTCCAGCTCCGCGGGCGTGGAGTCGATGTCGTACTCCATGACCTCGAGGGGAAGGAGCGACTGGCATTTCGCGCGGCGGTCCTTGCCGTCACGGATGTTCTTCAGCGCGCAGCAGAGGTTCCTGCCGACGAAGCCCCTGGCGCCGGTGACGAGGACGCGCACTCTACTGCACCGCCTCGTGCTCGCGGCCCTCCAGGGCCAGCTGCACGTACTCGGCGGTCTTGATCTTGGCGATGGTGCCCTCCACGTCGAGCCTCTCGGTGTTGTGGGAGGTGTAGGACTCGTCTGCCTGGGTCTCCACCTCGCCGTCCACGACGAACTTGTCGTAGTTCAGGTCGCGCGAGTCGCAGGCCACGCGGTAGTAGCCGCCCATGTCCTCGGACCTCAGGCGCTCCTCGCGGGTCATGAGCGTCTCGTAGAGCTTCTCTCCGTGGCGGGTGCCGATCACCTGGGTGCCCACGCGGCCGAAGACCTCCTGCACGGCCTCGGCGAGGTCGCCGATGGTGGAGGCAGGGGCCTTCTGAATGAACAGGTCGCCGGGGTTGGCGTGCTCGAAGGCGAACTGCACCAGGTCCACGGCCTCATCTAGGTTCATGAGGAAGCGGGTCATGTTGGGGTCGGTCACCGTGAGGGGCTCGCCCTTGCGGATGCGGTCGATGAACAGCGGGATGACCGAGCCGCGCGAGCACATGACGTTGCCGTAGCGGGTGCAGCAGATAGTGGTGCGTCCTGCGCCGTTGCGGGCGTTGGCGTAGATGATAGATTCCATCATGGCCTTGGACTTGCCCATGGCGTTGATGGGATATGCGGCCTTGTCGGTGGACAGGCACACGACGCGGTCGACGCCCTCCTCGATCGCGGCGTGGAGCACGTTGTCCGTGCCGATGACGTTGGTGCGCACGGCCTCCATGGGGAAGAACTCGCAGGAGGGCACCTGCTTGAGGGCGGCGGCGTGGAAGATATAGTCCACGCCGTGCATGGCGTCGCGCACCGACTGGGCGTTGCGGACGTCGCCGATGAAGAAGCGCACCTTGGAGGCGAGCTCTGGGGACTTCTCCTGCAGGCGGTGGCGCATGTCATCTTGCTTCTTCTCGTCACGGGAGAAGATGCGGATCTCTGCCAGGTCGGTGTTCATGAAGTGCTTGAGCACGGTATTGCCGAACGAGCCGGTGCCGCCAGTGATCATCAGGGTCTTGCCGGTAAATACTCCGCCGCAGCTATTCATTTTTGCCATCCTTCATAGTCTGAAGCTCCTTCTCGAGAATCGTGTAGAAGCTGTCTTTTGCAAAATGCTCTTCGTAATATCGTCTGCCGCGCCTACCCATCTCCTCGCGCTGGCTGGGCGTCATATCGGCAAACTGCCTGCAAATAGAGGCGAGACCCTTTGGGTCCTCCGGATCGCAGCACAAGCCACATCCGGCCTCTTCGATTACATGACGGGCCTCACCGGTCACAGTGCCCAAAATGGGCCTTCCAGCCGCCATATAGGAAGTAACTTTTCTGGGGAGCGTATAGCCAAGAATCGAATTGTTGGCAAAAGTGGCAACCATCGCGTCGCTTGAGCCGTAGAACGACGGCATTTCAGCCAACGGATGACGACCATGGAATTCAACGCAAGAAGCTCCGATTTCACTCTTGTATTTCTTAAGAGTCTCAAGTTCAGATCCCGAGCCCACAACGTGCAGCGCAAATCTCGAGTCACCTTCAAGATAGTGACCGGCTTCTACAAATGTATTCACAGCCTGAGCAATTCCGACGTTGCCAGCGAACGTTAAATTTACTTTTGCGGAATCATACTCTGAACGCTTAGGAGCCTCTTCATTGGAAATATCCTCTGCATATTGCGGAAGATAAACCGTATCGCGATCCATTTTGAGAACAGACTTAAAGTAGTCGCTAAAGTTTCTCGACGTAACAGCCAAAACAGTGGCAGCATTGTAAATCTTGCGAGAAACCCGTGCATAGCCCTTAAAAATGAGGGACGTACGCTTGATGTTGCCAACGGTCAGACTTTCGGGCCAGAGATCTTGGCACCACAAAAGAACAGGCACGTTATGCTTTTCACCATATGCAAGTGCGGGTCTTGCCATCATAACGGGAGAAGTCTGGAACGAAAGGACAACATCATACTCGGCATTCATCCTAAGAGCTTCTTTAGTAGCCCTAGAGCTAAAGCTGTAGTAGTTCATTACTCGCTGCCAGATTTCACGTCCTCGAGGAATGATTTCTACACGCCTAATATGGACGCCGTTTCGTTCTTGACTACCACGAGCGCCGTGCTCATAACCGGGATAGATATCGCCATCGGGATAATTAGGGGTACCAGTAAGCACCGTTACCTCATGACCCATGGCGGCAAGCCCCTCACAGACGTCGGCAATAGCGAACGGTTCAGGCCAATAATGCTGACTGACAGCCAAAACGCGCAAAGGGCGGTCGCTCTTAAATGAGGGACCGGCAGAGACCTTATCGACATCGACCGCACCAACAAGTGCAGAGGCAATCTCATCCTTTGTATAGTCTTCGGACTCGTCAACTTCACTGATGGGAACAACTTCGTTTTCACCGGTCTCGGGATCAAATCTCCTACGTACAACCGGAACGAACATTTGCAGATACACGCCCAAAAGAATGGCGAGCGCGGCCAAGACAACAAAGATAAGCAGCTTCCAGATGAGCGGGACCTGGGTAATGATGAATGCAAACACACACAGTAAGGCAGTAATGGCATAGATGATTGCAACTAGAGCCCTTTGCCCAAAGCCACGTTTGAGAAGTCGGTGGTGAATATGACCCTTATCGGGCGTACCGATACTAACTCCGACTCGAGAGCGACGAACTATTGCAGCAAAGGTATCCAGAATGGGGACCCCGACCATAACAATCGGAGCAAGGATCATCGAGAGGGTCGTATGGCCTGTATTAAGCAACATGACGGCCAAACCTAGGGAGAATCCAAGAAGTAGCGAACCCGAATCTCCAAGGAAAATTTTTGCAGGGTTAAAATTCCAGCGTAAAAAGCCAAGCGTTGCACCGAAAAGAGCGGCAACCAAGGCTGCGGTTTCAAAACGGAAGTTCAAAACCGACATAGCAAATAGCGCGGCACTGCAAACAGCAGTAATACCTGACGCGAGGCCATCAACGCCATCAATTAAATTAATGATATTGGCAAAGGAAACCAGGAAAATAACTGTGAGAGGATAGGCAAAGATGCCAAGATCGAGATAGCCATCGTAAAGTGGACTTGCAATTTCACCAATAACAACGCCCGATGCAACCGCAATGCACGCAGCAACAATCTGCCAGAAAAACTTATTGAGAGCAGTAAGTTGAATTGCGTCGTCGACAACGCCAACGATAAACATTGCCGCTATAGCCACAGCTACTCCCAAAGGATTTACCCCATTGGAAGACAAAACTTGAATTGCAGACGGCAGACCAAGAGAAGGAGCGGCCAAGACCCAAACAAGGAAGGAAACTGCCATGCCAAGCATTACGGCAATGCCGCCCATTCGCGGAGTAGGCTTGGTATTTACACGACGTCGGCTCGGATAATCAACCGAGCCGACCCTCCATGCAATCTTTGACGCAAGTGGAACCGTAAACAACGTCACCAACAGAGCAGTGATAAACAGCAACAGTGCAGCAGTTTTGATTTCGCCCATTAAGTACATTCTCTCTTAGCCTACGTCCCCCCCCGGGGATCCTCTCTGTCCCGTTAAACAGTCGCCTGCGGCTAGGCGATTGCCTTTTTAAGGTTTCGCATTACGCGCTGCTCGGCTGAAAGCACGGCAAGGCCGACGCGCGTAGTTACGCGTCGGCCGCATAGGTCGAGCTCCAAATAAGCAGTGCTCTTGCGTCTGTTAATGGTTTTGATAAGTCCCTCGTGGCCCAGCAGCGGACCTGCCGTCACTACGACCTGGTCGCCGTCTTTTAAGGCCTCACTCATGGGCACTACGCGGTCTCCCCTATGCGTAAAACTGCCAATGAGCAGGGTCTCTTCTTTTGCCAGCGGCACAAACTGACCGTCCTGGGCAAGCACCCGGGCAAAGTCGTCCATGCGCAGCAGATACTGTTGCACGGTGCGGGGGTCTGCCGTATCGCAGATAAGGTAACCGGGAAAGAGCGGCTTGGTCGTATTGACCCATTCACCGTGTACTTTAATCTCGGTTTGAAATTGGGGATAAAAGAGCTCCTGTATGGCACCGACCGGCACCACACGCTCGATGCGCTCGCGCATTACGTCTTCGCGACCGTTAATGACCTGGATCACAGTCCACACGAGCACCACCCCCTTGCTGTCTTGCGTGTGGCTCACGGGGTTTGGGTATGGCTTCGCCAGGGCGCTTGTGCGCGAAGGCGCTCCATATTCAAACCCTGAGCCCAGTTAGACAAGCACGCGGCTCTGCCCCACCGTGAACGGTATGTATGAGTGCAGTGGCTAGAGACGCGAACGTGTATCGCAAAATGACCGCGCCTCCAGCTGACTGCGTGCGAACCAGTCAAGCGGGTACAAAACTGGATCGCACGCAAACAGCTGTAGAACTGCTGCGATTTGTCATGAGATATCGATTCGAAAGAACGGCTTGCAGATAGACAAGAACAAGTCATTCGATGCGATACGCATGACGACGCTATTGGAGCTCGTGGTTTTTCTGGCACCGCCGTTACGGCCGGATGCTGATCTGCCCTGTGCTTCGCGACCGGTTAAGCCGTGAGCGCAGTTGAACCCATGTAACGATAGATATGCTAGCACAAGCCGGCTAGAAACCGATTTAGGCCGCGCGCGGCAACATATCGTTCATTTACAGTGCTTAAGGGGGGTTATTTTGCAAACTTGTTCACATTGACGCAGGTTTATGCGGGTGTGGTTGTTGGAACGCACCGGCCGAGCTACAACGCTGACGGTGTGAAATGCAAAAAGGAATTATGTTGGGTTAACAAACTATGTACAGAAGTGGGAAATAAATTGCGCAACTTTTTTGCGGTATGGGTGTTGGCGTGGCGTCACTTTGGTTTGCGCGGTGGTTGCATATGAAAAAAGCCTCCGGTATCCCGGAGGCTTTGCATTCACGATGGTGGAGACGAGGGGGATCGAACCCCTGACCTCTTGACTGCCAGTCAAGCGCTCTCCCAGCTGAGCTACGCCCCCGTGACGAGGAGATACTATAAGGGAATGTTTGCGGGGATGCAAGGACTTTTTTTGGGTTGTTGCCCTGCCTTACGGGTTTTCCTGGGACGGGGCAAAAATAATCACTCTACGAGCGATTATTTTTATCCGCCGTCCCGATAAAACCCTGACGGGGCGGTTAAACACTTGCTAGGCGATTATTTTTAGCCACCGTTCCGATAAAACCCTGATGCGATAGACCTTACTTGTAGAGGTAAGCGATGGCGGTGCCGGTGTGGACTTGGATCGTGGCTGTTGACCTGACGACGTTACTAATGCCTGTATCGGCTAGCAGGCCCAGGGGGCTGCGATCTAGTTCCCACTCTAGACCGTGTTCGCTTACCTCGGTGTTGGGAGCTATGGCGATGATGGAGAACGTCTTGCCTTCGGCACCCTCAATGGTCCACGACTCGCCTGCGTGGAGAATACGGGCGACCACCCCGTCCTCGGCGATCCAGATGGGGGCGTCCTCGTAGCCTGCGAGCAACCCCAGTACGGAAAGTGCCATATCCGGACGGCCGCCG
>UQNG01000053.1:0-16889 GCA_900542335.1 uncultured Collinsella sp. | reverse complement strand
CGGAACCCTAATGCTCGATCCAGCAGCGAAGCGTCTCGCCGGCCTGCAGGTGACGCAGGTTCTCCGCGGCGATGTCGACGACGTTGTTGAGCGTGGCGGCCAGGTGGAACCAGCCCGAGACGTGCGGCGTGATGAGCATGTTGGGCGCATCCCACAGGGGGCTTGTCGCAGACAGCGGCTCGGGGTCGGTGACGTCGACCGCGGCGCCGGCGAGATGTCTCGACTCCAGAGCGGCAACTAAATCGTCGACAACCACAAGATCGCCGCGGCCGCCGTTGGCAAAGAAGGCGCCCGGCTTCATCGCGGCGAAGAACTCGGCGTTCGCCAGACCGCGGGTCTCGGGTGTGCTCGGCATAAAGGATGCGACGACGTCCGCCTCGGCCAGGCGCTCAGACAGGGCATCCATGCCGTCCATGTCCTCAAACACAATGGGGTAGACGAGCGGATGGCGCTTGATGCCGCGGACGTGCGCACCCATACTGCGGCAGAGCGTGGCAAAGTGGCCGCCGATATCGCCCGCGCCCAGCACCAGCACGTTGGCGTTATTGAGCGAGGTAACCGGGCCCAAATCCTCCCAGCGATGCTCGCGCTGCAAGTCCTGGTAGCCGGGCAGGCGCTTCATCATGGAAAGGACCATGGCAAACATGTGCTCGCTTACGGCCTGGCCGTAGGCGCCCACCGAGCAAGACAATTTGGCGTCGACCGGCACGGTGCCGGCGGCCAAGTAATCGTCATAGCCAGCGGTCTGCAATTGCAACAGCTGGAGATGTTCGCATGCCGTGAGCATGTCAGGGTCGATGTTGCCCAAGATCACGTCGGCATCGGCGACCTGCTCGCGCGTGGCGGCGTCGGAGCTCGTGTAGATAAAGTCCTCGCCCGGAGCGCTCGACTCAAGAATTGCGCGATGGCGGTCATTGACGGGCAGCAAAACCAGGATGTTCACAAGCAGTCCTCTCCGCTCGACCTGCCAAAAGGGGACAGGTTTATTTTGGCAGGTTTTATCAGGCAAAACGTTCAAATAAAAACGCCGGATGCAAGACGAGCGTGCCCGTCAGCATCCGGCGCATCCACGGCTACCAGCTCAGCAGCTCGTAGCTGTCCTCGGTCACCACGAGCTGCACCTCGCACTGGGCCGAATCGCTGCCGTCCTTGGTGCGCACGCACCAACCGTCACCCTTGCTAATCTTGATGTCGGGCGCTCCGGCGTTGACCATGGGCTCGATGGTAAAGACCATGCCCGGAGCCATGATGGTGTCCACATCGGGTGCCTCGGTGGTAAAGCCCACAAATGGGTCCTCGTGGAACTCCTTGCCGATGCCGTGTCCGCCGTACTCGCGCACCACGCTAAAGCCGGCATCCTCGACCGTCTTTTGTACGGCCTCGGCCATAACGGACAGCGGCAGCCATGGCTTGACGGCCGCCAGGCCCGCCTCCACGCTGGCGCGGGTGACGTCGACAAGACGCTGGCGCTCGGCAGAGACCTCGCCGATGCAGAACATGCGGCTCGAGTCGCTAAAGTAGCCGTCCAAGATCGTGGAGCAGTCCACGTTGATGATGTCGCCTTCGTGCAGCACGTCCGTATCGCAGGGGATGCCGTGACAGACCACGTCGTTGATCGAGGTGCACACGCTCTTGGGGTAGCCCTCGTAGTTGAGGTCGGCCGGCGTGCCACCGTGCTCGACGGTGTAGTCGTAGATCATCTGGTCGATCTGGTTGGTGGTCATGCCCGCGGCGATGTGCTCGCCTATGTAGTCGAGCACGCCCACGTTGATGGCGGCGGAGCGCTTGATGCCCTCGATGTCGGCGGGCGTCTTGTAGAGCGTGCGGGGCAGAACCTCCCAGCCCTCCTCCCACAGGCGCTCGAGGCGCTCGTCGAAGGCGCTGTGACATTTCTTATATTTTTTGCCGCTGCCGCACCAGCAAGCGTCGTTGCGGCCGGGTACGGGTCCTTTGTCATACATGGCTAACTTCCTTTCATCCGCAGCTAGTATAGCCCACCCATGCGTCCATAAAAGTTGCGGTGATATAGTTCCGATTTAAGCGGTTTAACAGCACAAATAGGAACTATATCACCGCAACTGATGGGGCGGGATGGCGGGCACTAGCTGCTGCGTGGTTTTGCTAGTAGCTCACTTGGCAGGGGATGCCGAGGGCTTGGACGCGCGCGGCGATCGTGTTGAGTACCTCGGGCGCCGCTTTGGCAAGGCCGGCGACCGGTGTCTCGCGCGCCACCGTGTAGATGGTCGCCTCCTGCGGACGAATGCGCTCGAGCGCCGCGAGCCAGGGGGCAACGTATTCCTCGCCGGTGTTGTCGATGAGCTTGCCCTGATACTCGCCGGTCAAAAAGATCGTCTGGATAATAACGTGACCGTCAAAGCTTGCGAACGTCTCAATCTGGTGCTCGACGTCGTAGGGGCCAACAGGCTGGTCGAGCAGCTGGATAAACGCCGGGTCGACGGTATCGAGCTTGAGGATATTGTCGTCGACCATCATGAGCGCGTCGTGTACCTCGGGGCGGTCGGCGCGCGTGCCGTTGGAGAGCACGGCGATCTTGGAGTTTGGGGCAAGCTCGTCGCGCAGCGCGACAGCGCCGGCGATGGCCTGCGGAAACTCCGGTGCAGCGGTGGGCTCGCCGTTGCCTGCGAAGGTGATCACATCGGGGAACTCGCCCTCGGCTGTCATCTCGCGCAGCTTTGCCTCGAGCGCGTCGAGTACCACGGCAGCTGTGTTATACGGCTCGTGGCAGGGGCGCTCGGCATTGAGACCGTTCTCGCAGTAGATGCAGTCGAACGTGCAGATCTTGCCGCTCGCCGGCATCATGTTGACGCCGAGCGAAAGGCCCAGGCGACGGCTGCGAACGGGCCCAAAGATGGGGCTGGCATTTAGAAACGTAGACATAGGTAAAAGCTCCTCAAGACAATTAACCTTAAGCATAGCATCGGCTCCAACGTATGGTCCGGGCTTGTGCTTTGCAGGTTTCGTTTTTTAACTCTGCCTTCGATGCCGCGTCATGAAAGGCATCGGGTCGGGTACAGTTAATCTGTTAACAAAGCGCAAGACGATGGGGCACAACATGGATTTTACGGTCGAGAATGCGGGCACCACGATCGCCTGCCGCGAGTATGCCGGCCCAGATGTATCGCCTGATGCTCCCGCTTTGGTGTGCGTGCACGGTGCCTGCGTCGACGGCGTCTTTTTTGACGCCATCGCCCGCGAGCTCGCCTGTGACCATCGCGTCATTGCCTACGACCGCCGCGGTTGCGGTGAGAGTGGCGACGCTGCAGACGGACGCTACGACCTCGCCGCCCAAGCCGCCGACCTGCAGGCCGTTATCGAGCATATTGGCGCTCCGGCAAACGTGCTCGCGCACAGTGCCGGTACGTTGGTGGCCCTGGAGCTTCTCCGTGTAAACCCCGACATAATCTCGCGTGCGATTCTGCATGAACCCGCCGTGACGGATGAGGGCGCCGGCCTGGGTGCGGCCCCGGTTTTGCTCGAGATGATCGCCGCGGGAAAGGTCTCCAGGGCATTACGGGCCTTCCTGGGCGCCATCGGCGATTCGGACCCTGAGGCCCCCAAGTTAACCGAGGCAGAAGCCAAGCATGCCCTGCGCAACGGCCGCAGTTTCATGGCGAACGAATACGGGATTACTATGACCTGCGTTCCCGATTGGGATAGCGTTCGCGCGTCGAAAACGGTGGCCGCCGTGCTTTTGGGCGAGCTCTCGATTGGTACGCCCCGCGAGGCGGGAACGAGGATAGCGGCTGAGCTTTTGGACTGTCCACTCGTAATGGTTCTCGGCGCGCACAACGGCCTGCGCGATCGCCCGGCAGCGGCTGCTCAGACTGTCCGTGGTATCCTGGGGCTCTAACACCCGCAATAGCCAAAACAGGCTTCACCCGCAAACGTTTCGGCTGTGTTAACAAATGTGCTCAAAACCTTACGTTTGCGGCTCCAATTGCGCCGTCTGCCAACTCATAAAAATGTAACGGCATTCACGTGCTTACCTGCATCGGCAAGGTGTTACCCTTGTAACATTTGGAACCCACCGCTACTATGCGAAGCTATCGAAAGGGCCCCATATGCTCAATAATCACGAGGCCAATCTAACCGACGAGGAGGCTGCCGCTGAGGTCGCCCGCGTCGCGAAGACCTACCCCGTGGTACGTTTGCTGTCGGCCGATCAGATTAAGAGCGAGCCTAACTGCTTGCTCGCCGGCGATCGCTGCCCTTGTCTGCGTCAGTCGAGTCTTGAGGCCTTGGCAGATTCGGGTGAGGTGTCGGAGCAACTGCTCAACGATGGTGTTGAGTACCGCGCCCGTCTGCGCCCTCTAAAGGTCGAGGGCGAGCCTCACGTCCTGCTGATGGTGCGTCCGATCGATGAGCAAGAGGCCACAGAAGAGGACCTTGTCTACACCGACGTGCTGACGGGCGTGCGCAATCGCCGATATTACGAGGAAAAGCTCCGTAGCGCCCGCATGAAGGCCGGCGTGGCGGTGATCGACCTTGATGATTTTAGGGTCTTCAACGATATGTGTGGCCATCATGCCGGCGATCTTGCACTCGGTGCTGTGGCGACAGCCATACGCAGCGGAATTCGTTCGGCTGACGAACTTGTGCGCTATGGCTGCGACAAGTTTGTGGCTGTCATGTCCAATATCTCCTCCGATGACTTCGCCCGTCGCCTGCGTCAGGTATCCGATGCCGTTCATTCCACGATTGTTCCGGGCTATGAGTACGCGAGCCTGACGGCGTGCGTTGGTGGCGCTCGCATTCATGGCGAGACGGTTGATGAGGGCGTTGGCCGCGCCGTCCAGTTACTGAGCCGCGCTAAGGCAAAAGCTGGTACGGTCGTGACCGATGCCGATTCCATCGAGGCCTTCCAAAGCGAAAAGCCTTTGGTGCTTATTGTCGATGACTCCGAGATGAACCGAGCCATTCTCAGCGAGATGCTCAAGGACGAGTATTGCATCCTCGAGGCCGACCACGGTCGTGCGGCGCTCGACATGGTCGACCGCTATGGCGATGAGTTGTCGCTCGTGCTGCTGGATATTGTCATGCCGGGCGTAAGCGGCTTTGAGGTGCTGGCCGATCTGTCGCGCCGATCGGTTAGTGACAATCTGCCCGTCATCATGATTTCGAGCGAAGATTCCGATGATATGGTTCTGCGCGCGTACGAGTTGGGCGCCTCGGACTATATCAACCGCCCGTTTGACTCCCGTGTCGTGCGCCGCCGTGTAAGCAACACCATCCGCCTATACGCCAAGCAGCGCCGCCTGACGAACCTGCTGTCCCAGCAGTACAACGAGCGCGTCAAGAACAGTCGCATGCTCATCGACATCATGGCCGGCGTCATGGAGCTTCGTAACGGCGAGAGCGGCAGGCACGTTACGAACATCGAGAAGCTGACCGAGCTGCTGCTTGGCTGTCTGGTCCAGCGTAGCGGCACCATCTCCCTCGACAATGAGGAACGCTCCACGATCGCCCTGGCTTCGGCGCTACACGATATCGGCAAGATGTCGATTGACGATGCGATTCTCAACAAGCCCGGACGCCTTACGCCCGAGGAGTTCGAGATTATGAAGACACATACCACGATCGGCGCCGACATGCTGCGTGAGCTGGGTAGCCATCACGCCGGCAATGCGCTTATGGAATATGCGTACCAGATCGCGCGTTGGCACCACGAGCGCTGGGACGGCAAGGGTTATCCCGATGGCCTTAAGGGCGACGAAATTCCCATTGCCGCACAGGTGGTTTCGGTGGCCGACGTGTACGATGCCCTGACGAGCGTGCGCGTGTACAAGGACGCTATCCCGCACGAGGAGGCGATCAAGATGATCCTGGACGGTAAGTGCGGTGAGTTTAACCCGTTGCTGCTCGACTGTTTGCTCGAGGTGCAAGACCAAATTGCCGAGACATTGGCACGCCCCGCCGATGTCGTCGCGTTTCCTACGATTTAGTTTGACCAAAGGAGTTTTTAATCCATGATTTCCATGCGTGAGGCGTATGAGAAGATCGGCGCTAATTATGATGACGCGTGCGCTCGGCTGATGGGCGGGGAAATGCTTGCCCGCTTTGCCCTCAAGTTTTTGGATGACGAGAGCATGGACAAGCTGGAGGCCGCCATGGCGGCGGGAGACGCCGAAGGTGCGTTTATGGCAGCGCACACGCTCAAGGGCGTGAGCCAGAACCTGGGATTTGATAATCTGTACGAGCCGGCGGTTGTGGTGACCGAGGCGCTGCGCGGCGCCGATGCCGTTGACGGCGCTCGCGAGGGAATGCATGCGCTGCAGCAGCAATATGCGGCTACGATGTCGGCCCTGCGCGAGGCGGCTGAATAAGAGCTTGCGGGCCTTGGGCTGTGTGCCTGCCGCATATAGGCAAAAGGGTGCCCCGTCGGACCATATGGCCGGCGGGGCACCCTTGTCTGTTGTGCTGTCCGTGAACTAACGAGCCTGCTTTACCTTGGCCGCTGCCTCGACAAACGACTTCCACAGGTTAAAGTCGGTCTCGAGCGTCTTCCACGTGTACTCAGGGTGCCATTGCACGCCCAGGCAGAAAGGCTGGCCTTCGACCTCGATGCACTCGGGAACGCCGTCGGTTGCCTTGGCGACCAAGCGCGTGCTTTTACCCAGACGGTCGACGCAGCAGTGATGTGCCGAGTTGGTCTGGATCAGCCTGTGCCCGCCAACCGCGCGCTCCAGCAGCGAGCCCGGCACGACCTCGACGGGGTGCACGGGATCGTTGAGCACGTGGGTATGGCGCCACTGCGTGCGGCCCTCGCGCGCACCCAGGCTCGGCACGTCCATGCACAGGGTGCCGCCGGTGGCGACATTGAGCAGCTGTGTGCCTCGGCAGGTGGTAAAGAGCGGCTTCTTGGCGCGAAGCACCTCGTTAACCAGCTTAAACTCAAAACGGTCGCGAATCTCGCAGCACAGCGTGGGGTCGTAAGGACGCTCGTCGCCCCAGCGTTTGGGGTTGACGTCCGGGCCGCCGGGAATAGCGATACCGTCAGCGATTTCCACGTAATGACGGATGACCTCAATGTCCTCGGTGATGGACATCTGCAGCGGCAGGCCGCCGGCGGCAAGGATGGCGTCGACAAAGACGCTGGCGATCTCCTCGTTGGGGGAGAGCATCTCGGTTAAAAACGGCTCTGCCTCTTCCCAGCGCGGCGCGACGAGGATGAGTGGGCGGTCGGCGGGGGCGACGTCGACGTGCGGAGTGTATGACGATGAAGTGCGAGTTCCGATCATAGGTGCGGCTTTCGAATCTGAAGGTGACAGTGCGCATGAGGGACGTGGGACAACGCTTTCAATGGATTTGTCCCACGGGGTGGCTGGTTAGTGGCCCTTGATGGAGTTGAGGAAGTCCTGGGCACGCTTGGTCTGGGGGTGGTCGAAGAACTCGTCGGGCGTGCCGGTTTCCACGATCTGGCCGTCGGCCATAAAGACGACGCGGTCGGCCACGCGGCGGGCAAAGTTCATTTCGTGCGTGATGACGATCATCGTCATGCCCTGCTGGGCCAGACGAACCATGACCTCGAGCACCTCGTTGATCATCTCGGGGTCAAGGGCGCTCGTAGGCTCGTCAAAGAGCATGGCCTTGGGCTGCATGGCAAGCGAGCGGGCAATGGCTACGCGTTGCTGCTGGCCGCCCGAGAGCTGTGCGGGCACCTTATCGGCCTGCTCGGCAACGCCCACGCGGCTCAGCAGGTCCATGGCGCGCTCGCGAGCCTCCTCCTTGGACATGCCCAGCACGTCGACCGGCCCCAGCATGACGTTCTGCAGTACGGTCATATGTGCGAACAGGTTGAACTGCTGAAACACCATGCCCAGTTCGGCGCGCATGCGGGCAAGATCCTTGCCTTCCTGCGGCAGGGGCTCACCCTCGATGAGGATCTCGCCCGAGTCGATGGTTTCCAGGCGGTTGATGGTGCGGCACATGGTCGACTTGCCCGAGCCCGAGGGACCGATTACAACGACGACCTCGCCGCGGTCGACCGAGAGATTGATGTCGTTGAGGACGTGTAGGTCGCCATAGTGCTTATCGACGTGTCTGAGCTCGATCAGCGGCTGATTGCCGGTGGTAGAGGTGCTCTGTGCCATGGTGCTCGGCTCCTTATGACTCGAAATGGTAAAGCGTTAGCGGATGATGGTCGCGCCGGTCTTGTGCGAAACATAGACAGCGGCCTTGTTGATCGCGACGTTGATGAGGATGTAGATGACCGCGATTACCAGGTAGACCGACACGAGAGCGTCGTAGTTGGTAATGAGCACGCGGGCATTTTGCATGAGGTCGGGGTAGCTCACCACATAGGCGACGGTGGTGTCTTTGACTACGACCACAAGCTGCGAAATCAAGGACGGAATGATAAACCGAATCGCCTGCGGCAACACGATTTTAAAGGTGATTTTAGCCTTGGAGAGACCGAGCGCCTGGGCCGCCTCGACCTGGCCACGCGGCACGGCGTTGACGCCGGCACGGAAGATCTCGGCAAGCACGCCGGCTGCAGCGAGCGCGACGGGGAGCGTGAGCATCCAAAACGACGGCAGCGCAATCTTGTACTGGGGCAGCACCAAAAAGAAGAAGTAGATGAACAGCAGGCTCGGCACGCCACGGAAAAAATCGGTGAGCACGCGGCAGGCCAGCTGCAACGGCTTAATGTCGCTGGTACGGCCGAGCATAAGGGCTAAGCCCAGCACCAGCGCGATGGCGCCAGCGGTGAGTGCGACTTTAACGGTGCCCTCAAAGCCGGCAAGCAAGAACTTCCAGGTAGTGAGGTGTGTAAAGAAATACCAATAGTGGACCGAAAGCTGACCGGTCACATAAAAGCGCTGCAACACGAGGATGGCGAGTGCGGCGACGGCAACAAGCGAGATGGCGGTGCCGATGCGAATCTTGGCGCGCATCTTGGGGCCGGGAGCCTCGTAGAGTGCATCGCGCATGGTGAGTGCAGGGGAGGAATGCTTGCTCATCGGAGGATCCTCACCTTCTTATCGATGTGGTTGCCAATGTGGCTCACCGCAAAGGCTGTGCCCAGGTAGCCGAGCGCCGAGATAAAGAACGCGGCGACGCCGCCGAGCGAGCGCGTGTTGATGTAGCTCACCACGCCGGTGAGCTCCTGCGGTTTAAGCGGCACCTGGCTGCCGAGTGCGGTGGTGAGCATGACGGCGATAAAGAGGTTGGTCATGGGCAACACACTCGAGCGCAGTGCCTGCGGAATCACGATCTTGGCGAGGATGCGGTTAAAGCTCATGCCGAGCGAACGTGCGGCTTCGACCTGACCGACGCCGACGGTGTTGATACCGCTCATAAAGTTCTCGGAGCCAAAGGCCGAGCCCAAAAGGACCGTGGCGACGATAACGCAGGTGCGGTAGGGCAGGACGACCTTGAGCGGCGGCAGCGCGTAGACGACGATGATAAGCAGCGCGATGCCGGGGATGTTACGGAAGACCTGGACATACAGGTCGCCAAAGACGCGCAGCGGCTTGAGCGGCGACACGCGCATCACGGTGACGGCGACGGCCAACACCATGGCGATGGCAAACGACTCAAGCGTCATGCCCCAGGTTGCTAGCAGCGCGTCGATATAGTTCTGGCCATAGAGCGACCAGAGTTCGGAGAGACTCATGCGGACCTCCCGCCGATAAGGAAAGGGGCTCCCGTGTGTACGGAAGCCCCGACAACTCAGTGAGGAAACAGTTTACCGCAATAAAGCGCATCATGCGTTTCCGTATGGTTTCGTTGCGGCCGTTACCAGGCTCGCTGCCTAGGCGCCGATCTCGGGCAGCTCGGGAACATTGGTGTCGCCCGTACGGTCGCCGATGCAGATCTGCCACAGCTTGGTCCAAGTGCCATCGTCCTCGATCTTCTTAAGGAAGTCGTTGACAAAGGCGACGCCGTCGGAATCGAGCGGCAGGCCGATGCCGTAGGGCTCCTTGCTGCCGAAGGGCTTGCCGGCGATCTTGTACTTGCCGGACTCGCGGACCAGGGCGCTCTGCTGCATGTTGTTATCGATGACGTAGGCGTCAACGCGGCCCTGCTGGAGTGCTTGACGGGCCTCCTCGTCGGTCTTGAACTCCTGCTGGCTGGCCTTGGGGGCGAACTCCTCCAGGATGGCGGGGCCGTTGGAGCCGGACTGGACGGCAACGTTCTTGTCGGCCAGGTCGTCGACGCTCTTGATGTCATCGTTGTCAGCGAGCACCAGGATGGCCTGCTGGGTGTAGTAGTAGGGGCCGGCAAAGGAGACGAGCTTCTTGCGCTCGTCAGTGATGGTGTAGGTGGCAAAGACAGCGTCGACCTGGCCGTTCTGCAGGACGGACTCGCGCGTGTCCGAGGTCACCTGGGTGATCTCGACCTTGTTCTCGCCCAAGATGTAGTTGGACAGAAGCTCCGCGATGCCGGCATCGAAGCCGCGGGTCTGGCCGTCTTTCTCGTTGAGGAGGGAGAAGAGTGTGGAAGTCTGAACGCCACCGATCTTAAAGACGCCGGCGTCCTTGACGGCCGTGGCCCAGGTGCTGGCGGCGATGGCATCGTCATCGGCCTTGGGGCCGTCGTTGACGAGCTTGTCGAATGCCTTGGCATCGAGCGTAGCGGAAACCTCGGTATCCTCGGAGCTCTTGGAAGAGCCGGCGGCGGAACCCTTGTCGGCCTCAGCGCTGGTGTCGGAGCAGCCGGCAAGACCAAGGCCGGCGACGGTTGCGAAGGTGGCGGCGACAAAGCCGCGGCGGTCGAGAACGACCTGCTGGGAGAGGTTCTTGCTCATGGTAGAACACCTTTCTCAATAAAATCCCTAGCGGTTGAGTAGAGTTATACCCTATCGCGCTCAAATGGGTCAACACGAAATAACTCAGAAACACACTTACCTTATGGGTAATTCTACCTACCAAAAAGGGACAGGCACCTTTGTGGTGGTTCTTGCAGATGTGGCGGCCTGCCTCGCTGCTTTGTCTCGATCTGTAACATCTGCAGCCGTTTTTGCCGAGTAACTGTTACAGATTGAGATTTTCTCTTCAGGGGGATTCGAATGTCTCAATCTGTAACAGGTAGACGAGGAAATGGGTTCTAACTGTTACAGATCGAGATTTTCTCCTTAGGGGGATTTGAATGTCTAGATCTGTAACAGTTAGACGGGAATTCGGGCCCTAGGTGTTACGGATCGAGATAATCGCGCCGCGAAAACAAAAACCTCCGCAGGGGTGCTTTCCTTGCGGAGGTTTTTCTTACTCGTTGAGTAGCCTTACGGCTTCGGCGGCCATGTTCTCGACCGTCATGCCGTTCTGCGCGAGCAGTTCGTTGGGGTCGTAGCGGTCGGGAAAGCCCTTGGCGATGCCAAAGGTGCGCGTGCGCAACGGCGTGCATGCCAGATAACATGCCACGCGCTCGCCCCAGCCGCCGTCCAAGATGCCGTCTTCGAGGGTGACGACAACGCGATGCTCGGCAGCAAGGCTATCGAGGAACTCGCGGTCGAGCTCGGTTGCAAAGCGCGGGTTGACGAGCGTGGCCTCGATGCCGTACTCGGCAGTTAGACGGTTTGCCACGCGCTCGCCCAGCTCAAAGAAATCGCCGAGCGCGAGCACGGCAACGTCGCGACCCTGACGCACTACGTTGTAGCGAACGGCGCTGTAGTCGGTGCCTTCGGTGGGCGTAAGGTCGGGACGGCTTACCAGGCCGATACCCGGTACACGGATCGCCACGGGATGCTCGCGGTGGTCGATCGACCAGCTCAGCATGGACAGATATTCCTCCATGCAGGCCGGCGCCAAGTAGTGCATGTTGGGAAGACCGCCCAGCATGGAAATATCAAAGAACGAAAGGTGCGTCTCGGACGTGGTGCCAAAGATCGACGCGCCAAATACCAGGATGGTTGCGGGGGCGTCGTTGAGGCACAGGTCGTGCCACAGTTCGTCGTAGGCGCGCTGCAAAAACGTGCCGTACACACCAAAAACTGGCTTGGCGCCCGAGCGCGCAAGCGCGGTGGCAAAGGTTACGGCGTGCTCCTCGGCAATGCCCACATCGACGAACTGTTTGCCGGCGGCAGCGCGAAGCTCGGGTGTAAAGCCCATGATGTAGGGCGTGGCGGCCGTGATGCCCACGACTTGCGGATCGCGCTCGATGGCGGCGCTGAGCGCCTCGCCCGTAATGTCGGCATAGGTGCGCGGCGCAGGCTCGCTCGGATGGCCCGGGCAGAGCTTGCGCCCAGTTGCCATGTCAAACGGACCCACGTGGTGCCAGCGCTCGGGGTCGCTCTGGGCCGGCTCAAAACCCTTGCCCTTGGCGGTGGAGACGTGCAGCACGATGGGATGATCGATATCGCGCAGTTCCTGCAGCGCGTCGACGAGGGCCAGCACATCGTTGCCGGCGTCCAGATAGCGGTAATCGAGCCCCAGCGCGCGAAAAACGTTGCGCTCATAGGTGCCGTTGCTGGCGCGCAGCTCGGCCAGATTGCGATACAGGCCACCGTGGTTCTCGGCAATGGACTGGTCGTTATCGTTGACGATGATGATCAGGTTGCTGTCGAGCTCGGCGGCGTTGTTAAAGCCCTCAAACGCCAGGCCGCCCGAAAGCGAGCCGTCGCCAATAACGGTGATGACGTTGTACGCATCGCCCGCCAGGTCACGAGCGTGCGCCAGGCCGCAGCCCAGGCTCACCGACGTGGAGGTATGGCCCATGGCGAACAGGTCGTGCTCGGACTCGTCGGGATTGGCAAAGCCAGAAGCCTCACCATAACGCTCCGGATCGATATAAGTGTACGCGCGCCCCGTCAGCGCCTTGTGGGCGTAGGTCTGGTGCGAAACGTCAAAGACAATCTTGTCGATGGGGGAGTTAAACACGCGATGAAGCGCAACCGTAAGCTCAACGACGCCCAGGTTGGGGGCAACGTGCCCGCCGACGGCGGCGGAGCTTTCGAGGATTGCCTGGCGAATCTCGTCGCAGAGCTGCGGGAGCTCGGCGCGATTAAGAGCCTTGACGTTCTCGGGCGTTGTCGTTTGCGTAAGCAGCATCGTTGTGGGTTACTCCATGCGAATCGTGCGCCGGCGCTCCCTCGGCCGGCACAATTGCACAAAACAGTCTCGCACATTTTGGCGTTTGATATGTGACGGCGGCGCGGTAATTCGCCAACTGGCGGGGCAAAACGTTTTGTCCGATGCCATACTGATAGATTCGATGATGATTTATTCAATGCGTGCAGGCCGTGGCTTGCCGCCGTGAGCCGCTGGAAGGAGGCAGCATGTCCGGTGCCGTTCGTGCCGAGAAAATCGCGCACGAGGTCGACTATGCCGCCCGCCAGCTCGCCCAGGCGGGCCGTCTGGACCTGACGCGCGAGTTTATCCAGCATGGCGATGTGACGGTCTATGCACATGTGACCTCGGTGGCGCGGGCAAGTCTGTCCTTTGCCGAGCGCCTGGGCCGCGTCGGTGTCTCGGTCGACCGCGCCTCGTTGCTGCGCGGGGCCCTGCTGCACGATTACTTTCTCTATGACTGGCACGATCCCGACCCAAGCCATCGGCTGCATGGCTTTCGCCACCCGTTTTTTGCCCTGACGCGTGCCGAGGAAGATTTTGAGCTGACGCCGCGCGAGCGGAATATTATCGCGCGCCATATGTTTCCGCTGGTGCCGGTGCCGCCGACGTGTCGTGAGGCTTGGATTGTGTGTCTGGCGGATAAATGGTGCGCGCTGCGCGAGACGGTCACCGGACGTCTGCGGCGCAAAGGCGGCGCGAACGATTCGAACGAGGGCTCGAGTGACGGCTCGAGTAAAGAATCGAGCGAAAAGAGGAGAGGGTAGACGGTGGGGACCGCGATCGACATGGCATTTGGCGGCGCGACGCTTGCCGCCTGCCCGCTCTCGGCACTGGTGCTCTCGTTTGCCTTCTACGGTTTTTGCGGCTGGGTATGGGAATCGACAGTCTGTGCCATGCTCAACCAAGGACGCTTCGCCAACAGCGGATTTTTGCTGGGGCCGTGTTGTCCTATCTATGGTGTGGGCGGCATAGCCTGCTGGCTGCTGTTGCGCGGAATTCCTGACGCGTCGAGCCAGTTTGTCGCTGCAGCGCTCGTATGCAGCGTGATTGAGTACAGCGTAGGCGTGCTGCTGGAAAAAACAACGGGCGCTCGCTTTTGGGACTATTCGCACCTGCCGTTTAACCTGCACGGACGCATCTGTCTGTACTGGGCATGCGCGTTTGGCTTGGGTGCGTTGTGCATTTGCCGTTTAGTGGAGCCGGCATTGCTGGGGCTGCTTGGCCATCTGCCGGTGCTGATTGTGCGGCTGTCCGCCGTTATCGTCGCGGTCGCGATGATGGTTGACACGGTGTGCTCATTGGCGAGCTGGCGGCGCCTGTCCGATCAGCTGGAGCGCGTCCGGGCTGACCTTGCCGACCGCATCAACGAGTCGCTCGCCGATGCGTCCGACTCCATGCTCGAACGTATTCCCGATTCGGCGATCGACTCGGTGGCACAGACGCATATCCGCAGCCGTGCCGTTAACGCGTGGCTGACGGAGCTGGGCGATGCGACGCTCGATGCCCTTCGTGAAAAGGCTTCGATGCCGACGTTTATCTCGGATGGTGCTCGCGGCCTGGCGCTCGCTGCCCGCCGCGTGGCCGATGCCGCGCCGAGCATGCCGCGTCCGTCGCTCAGTCGTCGCCTTGCCGGCAAGCGCATGAGCCGTCCGGTACCGAGCGTGTCGCTCAGTCGTCGTGACCTGCGCTTTTTCAATGCCTTCCCGCGCCTGCGCATCAATCGCTACGAGGGCGTCATCCGAGCAACTAATCTCCGCGACCGCGCCCACGAGCTGTTTCGGCGCTAGTCGGGACGGGCGCGCTCACGGCTCCCTTGCTTGCGTATTTCCCGTTCGTTTCGCACCCGTTGCCGCACCGTTTCCAAGATTGCGGCACCGTTGGAGACGGCAAGATCTGGGTCGAGCCGGTCGAAGAGGTTATCCGCATCCGTACCGGCGAACACGGCCCCGCCGCGGTGTAGGACAATCTTTCGCCTGACGGGCGTGCCTCTCTTGGGGCGCGCCCGTTCTCGTCTACAATATCGTGCAGACGAAGGAGAGGCATGCCCATGATCAAGATGTTTGCGAGTGACTTAGACGGAACGCTGCTGAACGCCCTGCATGAGGCGGATGGGACCATCCGCCGTGCCATTCGCGAGCTGACCGAGGCTGGCTTGCATGTGGTTCCCGCGACCGGGCGCTCGACGTTGCCAATCGGCGAGCATGGCTTTACGGGGCTGGCGCTCGATGCCTGCTGCTCCAACGGATCCATCGTGCGCAACAGCCATGGTGAGGTGCTCAAGACCTGGACCATCGACCCGCAGGTTACCGAGGAGCTGCTCAAGGCGTTCCCGGACATTTGCTTCGACTGCTCCACGCCCGACGGCATGTTCTCGAGCGGTTCGTTCGAGATGCACCAGGCGGGTTTTAAGAAGGACAGCCCTATCAAGCGCATCGTGATGCGCGGCATGCGTGCACGTGGCGGGTATCACGAGGAGCAATATTTCGACCAGTCGATCGGTGACATCCTGCGCCATGACGTGTGCAAAATCAACTGCCGCGTGACCTCGCCCGAGCTGGAGCGCGACCTTAAAGCGTATCTTGCCGAGCGCTCGGACCGCGTGGTCAACGCGCCGTTTGATCCGGTGATGTTCGAGATCACGGACGTGGCGTGCAACAAGGGTGAGAGCGTGGCCTGGCTGGCGGGCTACTACGGTATTGCCGAGGACGAGGTCGCGGTTTACGGCGACGGCGGTAACGACATTGCCATGCTCAAGCGTTTCCGCCACAGCTACGCGACCAAAAACGGTAGTGATGCAGCTAAGGCCGCCGCGAGCGCGACTATCGGCAGTTGCATGGTCCACGCCGTCCCCAAACACATGCTCGCCACCATGCACAAGCAAAACTCCCGCACCGTCATCGAATAATGTGACAGAGGGACTGCCCCTTCGTCACATCCAAAATATTGCCTTTACGTGTTGATGCACACGGTGTGCAATAATACTCGCACTGTGCAATAGCGCACAGGTTGAGTAACAAGGAGGACGCTTGTCCCAGCTCGAGAAATGCGATCGCCGGTCCCTTCGCTCGCAGCGTGCCCTTCGCCAGGCACTTGCCAGCGAGCTTGCCGAAAGCGGCGACCTTTCGCGCATTAATGTCGCGTCGCTCACCGAGCGCGCCGGCCTTACGCGCCGCACGTTCTATTCGCACTACCGCGATATTCCCGACTTTATCAATCAAATCGAGGATGGCTTGCTGGCCGAGATCCGTGAGCGCATTGAGCTCATCACCGCAGCTCAGCTGCCCGACCTCTATCACAACATCGATGAGCTCGAGCCGGCGCCCGGTTCGGTTGAGCTGCTGCGTTATCTTGCGGCCAACCGCGACTTAATCGGTGCGCTGCTGGGTCCGGGCGGCGACCAGGCCTTCATTAAAAGGATCATCGACACCGCTCGTGAGGCCGTGGTGCCGCGTGCGCAGACGGGCATTTTGGGCCTGGCGCTGGGCACGTTCTTTGACTACTACGTCACCTACGTCGTGAGCGCCGAGGTCGGCATGATTCAGCGCTGGTTTGAGCGTGGGCTCACCGAATCGCCCGAGGCCATGGCGCGCATTATGACGGTGCTCGCTTTTGTGCGCCCTGGTGACCTGTATGGCCAACCCATCGATATCAACGTGCCGGAATACGGCATGAAGCTATTGAACCTGCAGCTCGAGGACGCGGCCGACACCGCCGCAACCGTCGAGTCCAACAACTAAGAGGAGAGACAATGAGCAAACTCGTCGAGGGCATCAAGGACCGCATGGTCGCTGCTGCACGCGAGGCCGCGCCCGCCGTGGTGGACGCTGCGCAGAAGGCCGCGACCGCGGCTGCCGAGAA
>UQNG01000052.1:0-17024 GCA_900542335.1 uncultured Collinsella sp. | reverse complement strand
AAGGTGGCTCCCCTCATCGGCAGCCGCATCGTCTTGGGACGCGTCGCCCTCCGTTGGGGTATCGCCGTTAGTGGTTCCATCGATCGTGGAGTCCTGCGATTCGCCAGCGTTGGTAGAACCGTCGCCGCCCTCGGTAGCGCCAGCGTCGGCACCCGGAGTCGTTGCGACATCATCAGATGTAGCCTGGTCAGCATCTTGCAGCGCGGTGGCCACAGCATCCTGTACGGAGCGCGCCGTGTTGCCCGCGGCGCGCGCGGCGGAGACGGATGCCTCCATAACGGCGTCGAGCTCTTGCGCGAACACCTCTGTGGAGGGCGCGAGCGCCTGGAAAATCATGATCACAGTCAGGCATGCAGTTGTTATGCGCTTTGCCGTTCTCATCTGGTCCTACCTCGTTCTATCTCATGCCCCCCGTGCGGGGTCTCAAAATCTATGCTTGTGGCTCGTTCTTCGCGGCCGAACACGTAACGCCAATGTTTTTAAAGCTTGTCGGCTTCGAGGTGCCCTTCCGGTAAAAGGTGATGCTTTCCGAGCCGGGGGACGCAACGTATGTAACCGAGTGGCCACTGACGGTCTCCTGCTTAACACATTTCTTGTGGTTCGCCTCAAAGAACGGATCGAGCTCGACCCCGCTTCCCCACGTGAGCTCTACCTTAGTCGTAGCGCCCGTAACGGTCACACGATAGTTGTAGGCGTCGAAGTCGCCGACATTCGTATCATCCTTGTTCTTATCGACCCACTCGCCCGAAACGCCCGAAGCCGTCACCTCTGCACGTTCGGAAGGCGCAATCTTGGCGGCGAGCCATTTAAGGTTGGTGCCAGGGCTATTGGAGCCGACCTGGGCCTTAACGGTGAAAGATGCTTTGTTGAGGTCCGCCTTGGAAAACGTAACCTTATAGGTATACATGGTTGCCTTGTTGGCAGGGAAGGAAAGGCCGACCGTGCCGCCCGCCGTCAGCGTGGGCGAACCGCTTATGCTCCAATCTGTCGTTCCCGTCGCCTTCACGCTCAGCGTCGCGTTAACGTCCTTGTCGTTGACCTTGTTCTTGTCGCCCAGCAGATGGTTGTAAATGCGAAAGGTAAAGGAGCACTTTTCCCCACTCGTGTCGGCGATGACGCTTCGGACGGCAATACCCTCGTCATTCAGCGTCTCATTCGTGTAGCCCGTAAGCATATCCGAGGCAAACAGCGCCTGCGACGTGCCCGAGACAGCGACCGACTTAAGAAAGTCGCCCGCCAAAAAGGCCGTGTAGGTAAGGTAGGTGCCCGCCACAATCGCGACGGCGCATAGTAGCACCGCAACTGCCCATAGGCGTTTACGTACTTTGGAAGCAGGGGGCGCCGACTCTGCGCAGCAAGGCTCTGCCTTAGAATCGTCAACCTGTGCAAAGTGCTTGCCAGCAGGTCTCGCGATTTCATTTTGCTCGTTCTTGTCTTTTCGCATCTGGCACCCCTCCCTTCCTACTTATTAGTTATTAGTGCCGCTCATGCCGCGAGCAATTAGGTAGACCATGTCGGTTTCTTTAACGTTGGAGACTGTCTTTCCGTTTACGGTCACAACGCCCGGATTCCACGTGCACTCGATGATGAAGTTCGTGGCGGCGTTGGCCGTTTTGTTCTTATCGCTGTAACCGTCGAGCTTACTCTTTGCGAACTCGTGATACCGATACAGCGGACGGGCGTTTTTCTGGACATTCACGTACGAGCCGTACGTTGGATCGTTTTTCTCAAGCTCTTTAGCCAACGCATTTGTCCCGTCCGCGGAGTTGATAAAAACGAACTCAATCGGATCCCCCGTCGTGCTCCACGAATACGGCTGATTGAGCCCGTCGAAGCCGACCACAGTGCCGCTCGTATTACTCGGATCGTTGACCGTCACGTGATACACGTTGATCGTCAGCCCCGTGATATTCGTTGTGTTGGCAACCTGCAGCTCAAACGCTTGACCGCCGGCAGCGGGATCGCCATTGTCGCTCTGCACACAAAACGCGCGACGAATGGTCACGGTGCCGTCTATGTTTTTAACATCGCCGCGCGACTCGTCATACGAAATCTCGACGGGCTCAATGCTTGTCTGGTTGGGACCCATGATCTTAAGCTGCGCGGGCGTTTGGATCTTGCCCACCGTAGACAGACTTTTGCTGCCCACAAACCACGAGAGCGACAAGCCGATGATAAGAGCGATTGCCGCCAGCAATATCAGGACCGCAAGGGCCTGTGCGCGGTGGTTTTCTATCCAATTGCGGGCATCGCCGAGGCGCGTTTGCATGGTGCTCATGAGCTCACGCCCTCCTGAGCGCTAATTCTAAGTTGGATGTATTTGACCTTATTGCCGATCTGCTCGTCGGCATTGTTGTACAGCGCCGAGCAGATGGCGGTGTCGTTGAAGGACATGCTAGACGAAACCGCAGGAGCGTTGGCAGCACTTGTGCCGTTTGCCGCGCCATAGAAGTAGTTCGCTTTATGCGCGTTCATGTCCGCCTGCAGAGCGCCGTAGTCAGACTTGGCGTCGCCCGCCGCCGCAAACAGATTCTTGTAGTAATTCGTGTTGCCGGTAAGGACGAAGTTCTGAAAGTACTCCGGCCATACCCAGTACAGATTGATGGTGACGGGTTTGTTCGTTGGCCTGGTCACATCGCCGTTTTCGCAAAATGCCCTCTTGTGAATCCCGATCTTGCTATCAATCACGCGGCCCGAGTAATACCCGTTCTGGTCGCAGCTCGTAAAGAACAGTACATGGCCTTTGATCAAGCCAAGGAGCGCCTCCGCCTCGGGCGCCAGCGTTCCCCCGTCCCCAACAACGCCAACAATGTTCGTGACCTTAAGCAAGCGCGACAGATTGATCGTGACCCCGTCCAGGTCACTCACCAGCGGCTTCACCGTAAATGTAATCTTGCCGCGAGCACCCGGGTACAGAGAGCCCGCGGTCTCGTTGTTCAGGTTGGAGCCGAGCGTTACCGTCATGGCGTCGGTCGTATCCAAGCCATCGATGGCATGCTTTTCCTCGGGCGTGCGCTCGGAGCGCTCGTAATAGCCCACGTGCGTACCGGACTCACCCTCGCCCGCGGCGGTCAGCGTGTACCGATCCGCCTTCGCCCCGATCGTACTCCCCGTGGCGCTCACTCGGTTATTCGCGGCAAACCAGGCCAGGCATGCAAAGATGGCAACGATGGCAGCCAGCACAAACAGACCGCTCACCAGGAAATCCTTCCAGAAATCCTTGAGGGTCCGCACGTGCTCGTCGGCAGCTTGGCGGTACTCGGCCGCCGTCTTGTGCTGCTGAAGCTCGCTATGTCGGTCCATGCCACTCATCGCTTGCGTTTGCCCTGCTTGCGGGCGTGCCATCCTTTTCCGCTCGGTCGCGTTTATCCATTGTTCGCAGGTAGAGAATTCAGGCAGAATACAACACCATACGATAAGGTAAAAGAATAGCATTGACCTGCGGTTTGCTCCACAACGCAAGCCTTAATGATGTCTTAAAAGTCAAACCCTTGGTGCAAGGGGTCAGGTCACTTCGCACCAACATGGTGCAAACAAACCTGACCCCCTTTGCACCAATCCGCAGCACCGGGCAGCGGACACACGGCGTGCCGCCCCTTAACACCCCAACGCGCGCACGGGTATCACGTAGATACCGTCCTCGACCTCGCGGGCGTACTCACCCACCCCCACAATCACGGCCATAAACTCCGGTTCGCGTGTGCGTGAACGAGGATTTCCACAGACCTTCTTGCGAACGCGCTTGAGGCTCTCGACGCCGGCGCTCGCTTTATCTTCACTCACCTTAATCTCAAAGGCGGCCCACCGTCCGTCGGCTAGCTGCACGATAGCATCGCACTCAAGGCCCGAATCGTCGCGATAATAGCGCACGGGCGTGCTATCCAGCAGGTCGAGCGAACGTGCGTAGACCGAAAGGTCGCGTATGACCAAATTCTCAAACACCAGACCAAATGTCTGCCAGTCGGCAAGCAGCGCCTGCGAGGACATACCTAGCAAGGCGCAAGCAAGGCTCGGATCTGCCAGATAGCGCTTGGGCTTGACGGTAAAGCGCCGTTTGTCGCGCGCGGCGGGAACCCAACCGGGGACCTCCTCGAGAATAAACATGCCTTTGAGGGCATCCAGGTACCTGCGCACCTTGGTCTCATCGGCAAACGCTGCGGGTTCCTCCTCGGCACCGAACATATCCATAAGAATCGTTTTATACGTGGTTGCCTGTCCCAGATTGCGCGCGATCGATGCGGAGACTCGACGAGCAATATCGGGGTCGAGACCGACCGCCGGGAAGCTGCTCGAAAACGTGGTGTTGAGATATTCGCGGGCGATGAGCTGGGCGTCAGCCGAAACCATATCGATCGCCTCGGGCCAGCCGCCGCGGCAAGCGGCTTCGACAAGCCCCGGTGTATCGCCATCGCACCGGCAGGGCTCAAAACGATGCTCAAACAAGCCCGCCAGGCTCACCTTGCCGTTGGACTCACCTGTCTCGGCAAGCGTCATGGGGTGCATGCGGACGCGGCCGATGCGGCCAGCTCCGCTATGCGCGGGCGCCTCCGCCTTTGAGCCAAACGCGGGCGTGGCGGAACCCGTGAGGATATAGGCGCCGCGCGTACCCCGGGTGCGGTCAACCTCGTGTCTAACGTAGTCCCAAATCTGGGGAACGCGCTGCCACTCATCGATAATATGCGGACGGTCTCCCAGCAACATCATCGCCGGGTCGGCACGCGCGAGGTCGAGATTCTCGTCGACATACGAGGCGGACGCCCCGTGCTCGAGCGCGGCCCACGTCTTGCCGCACCACTTGGTGCCCGCAATCTCGACCGCTCCAAAGACACGAAGGTAGCGCTCGATTTGCGCATCCACGATACGTGGGATGTATCCGTCCCGATGTAGCCTCTCGCCTGCCATGAGCCACCCCCGCAGATTTCCAGTTCCTGCTTTCTGATTCTTCTATTCCACTGTAGCAAATTCGGATTTTCGGGTGGTTGCGATTCGGATTTTCGTGTTCAGAAAATTCGGATTTTCGGATGCTCAAGATTCGGATTTTCTGAACCCGCTGGTCAGGGGCACTCTTATCGACAAAAAGGCGGGGAGCACCGATACGGCACTCCCCGCCCACTCAATACGCGATGGTTTTCTTGCTTAGAGCTCGTTAGCCGCGTGATATGCCGTGCGGATGGCGCTCGCAATGTCGGCGGTACGCTCGCCCGAGCAGTCGCCCACGCAGGTCACGGGCACCGTCACGCCGTCAAGGTCAAACGCGTTGGCCTTGGAGCCCACGGCCATCACCACGTAATCGCAGGCGATCTTCACCGGCTCCTCGGCGCCGTCCTCAGTGGTGCGAACAGCCTCCACGCCCTCGTCGGTAATGGCGGTCAGGCGGGTCTTCACGTGCTGCTCCACGTTGTGCTCTGCAAAGTCGCTCATGATCAGCGGCAGAATGGTCTCGGACTCGCCCGCGGCAATCTTGTCGAGCATCTCCACGATCGCCACCTCGCAGCCGTGCTGCAGCAGGTACTCGGCAGTCTCGGTGCCCACCAGGCCGCCGCCAATGACGGTGACGCGGCCCGTAAGCTCCACCTTGCCGGCCAGCACGTCCCAGCTCGAGACGACCTTGTCCGAGTCGGCACCCGGAACGGGGATGACCACGTCGTGCGCGCCCACGGCCACAATCGCGGCGTCGGCGGCGTTGAGGTCCTCAGCGGTAGCGGCATGGTTGAGCTCAACCTTCACGCCCAGGCCAGGCAGAATCTTCTCGTAGTACTCGACCGAGCGCATGATCTCGTCCTTGCGCGGAGGCGCGGCCGCCAGCACAATCTGGCCGCCCAGATGATCGCTCGCCTCGTAGACGGTCACGTCGTAACCGCGCTTGGCCGCCACGCGCGCGGCCTCCAGGCCGGCAATACCGCCGCCCACCACGGCGATCTTCTTGTCGCCCTCGCCCGGCTTAATGGCGATGGTCGCCTCGTCGCCGTTCTCGGCATTAAGCACGCACGAGATGTACTTGCGGTTTTGAATCGCGTCGACACAGCCCTTATTGCAGTTGAGGCACTCGCGAATGGGCTCGCCCGTGGCGGCCTTCAGCGCAATGTCGGGGTCGCACATGAGCGAGCGGCCATAGGCGACGATGTCGGCAGAGCCATCCTCCAGGATCTTCTCGCCGGCCTCGACCGAGACCACGCGGCCGACGGTTGCCACCGGCACGGAGACCAGGGCCTTGACGCGCTCGGCCACGGGCAGCGTCCAGTTGTAGGGCATGGCGCCCATGGGCGGAATGGTGTCGCCCATGTTGCCGGTGTGGTTGGCCTGCGCGACCTGGATCATGTCGATGCCCGCACCCTCGAGCATCTTGGCAAATTCGCAGGCCTCGTCGGGCTGCAGGCCGCCCTTGCCGCGCGGCGTGCCGTCGGGGTTCTCCATGATCACGGGGAGCTTGTACTCCACCATCAGCTCCGGCGCGGCCTCCTTAATGGCAGCGACGACCTCCAGCGCATAGCGAACGCGGTTCTCGAACGAGCCACCGTACTCGTCGGTGCGCTTGTTGAGGATGGCCGAGCACAGCGAACCCACCAGGCGGTCGCCGTGGACCTCGATGGCGTCGATTCCGGCCTGCTGCGCGCGGGCGGCCGAGGCGGCGATGGCCTCCTTGATCTGGGTGAGCTGCTCTACGCTCGCCTCGTTCACAAAGTGCTGCATGTCGTGGTGCAGCTTGGCGTATGCCTGCTTGCGGATCTCGTTGGACTCGGCCATCTTGGCGGCAAAGGTCTCCTCGTCGCCGGCGGCCTTGGCTTCCTGCGCGGCCTTGGCGGCGGCCATGGATCCCATGACCATGCGGCCGACGCCGGGCACGTCGTACTCGGGGTGGAACAGCTGCAGCGCGACCTTGGCACCGTGCTTGTGGACGGCGTCGGCCAGCGCCTTAAACGTGGGGATCTGGGCGTCAGTCGCCAGCTTGGGCGTGGGGCTCGCGGTCATAACGGGGGCGACGTCGCCGATGACGATGTAGCTCACGCCGCCACGGGCCAGGCGCTCGTAAAAAGCCAGGCTGCGCTCGCCAATGGAGCCGTCGCGCTCCTCGTAGCCGGTGGTCAGCGGCGGGAACATAATGCGGTTCTTGAGCTCAAGGGGGCCAACCGTAATGGGCTGGAGCAGTTTGGATGCAGGTGCGGTCATGGACATTCCTCTCTTGTAGGCGCGGCGGCGATGGTGCCGCGTAGTTGTCTAAAGGATATGGCATGGGGGTACAGCGGCACAACGAAAATCGGCGAATATCAGGTGACGGCAGGTGGATGGGGCGGGACGGCCCGTCGGTTTGTCTCAATCTGTAACAGTTACTCGGCAAAAACCGGGTCTTACTGTTACAGATCAAGACAAACGGGAGCGGTCCGTCGGAAAATCTCGATCTGTAACACTTACAGACCAAAAACGACCCTAGATGTTACAAATCGAGACGAACAAATTCGGTCCGACCAAACATCTCAATCTGTAACATCTAGGCCCACTTTTGGCCCCTACCTGTTACAGATCGGGACAACGGGAACCGTCCCAACAAAATGTCTCGATCTGTAACATCCATCGGCCAAAAACGACCCCAGGTGTTACAGATCAAGACAAACCAAACCCGCCTGCTAGAAAATCTCAATCTGTAACAACAACTCGGCAAAATCCGTCCCTCGTGTTACAGATTTAGACAAACAAAGATCGTCCTGCCGAAACATCTCGATCTGTAACACCTAGCCGCCCAAATCGGGTCCAGATGTTACAGATCGAGATTTTGTTTGGGAAGTTGAGAACTGGGTCGAAAACATTGATCCGCAATAACAAAAAAGCTCGCCGGCTAGGCCGACGAGCTGCAAGTTCTTGGTCGCGGGGGCAGGATTTGAACCTACGACCTCCGGGTTATGAGCCCGGCGAGCTACCAGACTGCTCCACCCCGCAATGTCTGGGCGCCTCATGTGCGCAAGAAAGAATATTACGCGGGAGTTCGGTAAACGGCAAGGAAAATCTCGTAGAGCATAATTCCTTCATATTTAAACCCCTCAGCCCATATCACTGTAACCGAATCGCAGCCGAGCGCCGTCGACGGCGCGTATACAATGGTGCGCGTCCTTTTACACCGACACTGGGAGTAGACATGCTGCTCGCTATCGATATGGGAAACACGCAGACGGCCATGGGCCTGTTTGACGGAGACGAGCTGGTGCAGTCGTGGCGCATGCCCACCGACCGCTCCTATACCGCCGACGAGATCCATGTGCGCCTGATGGGTTTCTTTAAGATGTACGGCCTTTCGCTCGACGCGGTCGACGCGATCGCCTTTGCCGGCGTGGTGCCGCAGCTCTCGCGCGAATGGCACGCCGTAGCCGACCGCATTGCCGCGGACGCCATCGTCATTGGGCCGCAGACGGCCGCCGTGACCAAGCTGCGTGCGGCGCGCCCCCAGGCTGTGGGCGCCGACCGCGTCGCCAACGCCGTTGCGGCCGAAACTTTCTACGGCGCGCCGGCAATCGTGGTGGACTTTGGCACCGCGACCAATATCGACGTCATCGATGAGGACGGTTATTACATTGGCGGAGCGATCGCGCCGGGCATCCGTATCTCCATGGACGCGCTTGCTGCCCGTGCCGCCAAGCTCGCCAGCGTGCCGCTCGAGGCGCCCGAGCACGCCATCGGCCGCGATACCGAGGAGTGCATCAAGGTCGGCGCCGTAACGGGCGCCGCCGCCATGGCTGAGGGCCTGGTCGCGCGCATGAAGCGCGAGCTGGGCCGCGAGGATGCCACCGTTATCGCCACGGGCGGTCTCGCCAGCATCGTCGCCGATTCGACCGATGCCTTCGACGTGGTCGACGGACAGCTCACCATCAAGGGTATCTGCGAAATCTACCGCCGCATGCAGGAGCTGGGATAGAGCAGGAGCTTAAGTCAAGCACGCCCGATGCCACAGTCCCCGCAAACGTTCGCCAAGCCCATTCCCCAGACAGGCGAAACCCTCCCCGGCACAGGCCGAAGAGGGCTTCGTTGTCATCGTTATCTTTGAGCACGGGCGTCTCGCGTTACAGCCCGCGAATGCGTACGGCCTCGGGCGGAAACTCCTGCTCGCCGGCATCGGTCTTGATAGTCGCGCGGCCCCAGATGTCCAGGCCCGCAAACACGCCGACCGCAAGCGGCAGGCCGTTGGGCGACACCGCCGCAACTTGGCGGCCCAGCAGCGGCACCATATCGAAATACTCGCCCAACACGGGGGCCAGCGGACCGGCAGCGCCCTGCGGCGTGTTGGCAACAGCCGCCCAGGCGTCCACACGGGTCAGCACGGCGGCAGCCAACTCCTCGACCAGCGCTTCGTCGGCCGCATCCACACCGAGCTCGCTCAGCGCCGAACGTTCAATATCCACCGTCACGGCACCGAACATGCCCGCAGCACCGGCGCCGCCGTTGACGGCGACGCGCGCGAACGACGTCTCAAACGCAGGCGCGCCGCACACGATATTGCTCGGCCACTCAATGCCCACCTTGCCGGCAAGGCCCAGCCCCGGTGCCGCAGCCGTTCCCACGAGCGCGTCCATCATGCCCATCGCCGCCACAAACGGCAGGCCGTGGAAGGCATGCATGTTCACGTCCGGGCGCACGACCAGCGAAAACGTCAACGACGCCTCGCCCGCGCTCCAAGCGCACCAGCCCGCGGACGCACCCTCGCGGCCCGCATCGCGCGCGGCGTCAAGCTCGGTACCGGCGGCTACAGCATTCATCTCAATCATCTACATACGCCCCAATTCGCCCACGATATGGCCTACGCGGTCCTCGGGCTCCTTGACCTCGACGCCGTTGTAGCGGAAGAACCGCGCCGGGTCGTGCATCAGATCCTCGAGCGGCACCAGTACAAAGTCGCGCTCGCCAATGAGCGGATGCGGCAGGCGCAGCTTTTTGCCGCCATGGATCTCGCCGTCCATCCACAGCAGGTCCAGGTCGATGGTGCGCGGACCGTTGACCTTGGCCTTCTTGGAGCGGTCGCGCCCCAGCTCAGCCTCGATCTTCATAAGCTCGTCGAGCAGCACCAGCGGCGCCAGCTCGGTCTTGATCTCGATGACGGCGTTGGCAAACGCATCTTGGCGCGTCTCGTAGGCCGGCTCGCTCTCGTAGATGCGCGAGCAGTTGGACACGCAGGTGAGCGGAATCTCGGCGATCATGTCGCGTGCGGCGCGGATGTTGTCGCAACGATGCCCCAGGTTGGAGCCCACGGCCACAAACGCACGGCGCGGTTGCGGCTTGGCGACAGCCCAGTAACCGTTCAGGAACTGCGCAAAGCCGGTAACGTCGTGCACGCGCACGATGTTGGCACCGGCCTGGATAGCGCCCAGGCACACGCCAAACGTGGCGGCATCGCGCGCGGCCGCCTCGGTCACGCCCGAGACGGCGCCCACAAAACGCTTGCGCGACACGGCGCACATGAGCGGATAGCCCAGCGACGCCATCTTGGCGGTCTCGCGCTGGATGACGATGTCCTCGTTGGCCGTCTTGCCAAAGCCCGGACCGGGATCGATGCAGATGCGGTCGCGCGACACGCCGGCATGGATGAGCGTGCGGGCCTGGTCGGACAGAAAGCCCATGACGCGGCGCATGATGGGCGCCGAATCGGGCAGGGTAAAGCGGCGGAGCTGAGAGGTGGGCACGTAGGCCTCCTCGCGGCGGGCGCTGCGGCGCATCATGGCGGCCAGGTGGTCATTGGGCTCCAGCGCGGGCTCAGGGGTCGTGGCGGCCTCGGCGACAGGGGCGACCTGCTCGGCGGCCGATGCCTCCTGCTTCTGCTCGTCCGTGGGCTCGGGCGCGGGTTCCGGATCGCCAAACGGCAGCGAGGGCTGCACCACGCCCCCCGGCAGCTTGGCCTCCGTCTTGGGCGCGCCCCGGACGGGCTTCGCCATGATGTCCCGGCCCTCCCGCGCACCCGCGGCGGCCGCCTCGCGCGCCTTTTCGGCAACAAACGCCGCGGCCGAGGTATCGAGCTGCACCGTTGCATGCGTGCGCGTAGGCGCCGCGATCTCGCCGGCGTGCATCACGATGACACCGCAGGTGCTCGTCGCGACAAATTCGACCATCTTGGGGTCGGTGAAGCCCGTCACGTCGTTGACGATCGAGGCACCGCAGCGCACGGCCGCCTTGGCAACCGCCACGTGGCGCGTGTCGATCGAGACGATAGCGCCCTCTTTGGCCAGCGCGCGCACCACGGGCAGCACGCGGCGAGCCTCCTCGTCGGGATTGACCGGGGTAAATCCGGGGCGCGTAGACTCGCCGCCCACGTCGATGATGTCGGCGCCGGCATCGAGCATCGCCAGGCCGTACTCGATGGCGGCATCCGGGTCGAAGTGCTCCCCGCCATCGCTAAACGAATCGGGCGTCACGTTGAGGACGCCCATGATGCGCGGGCGGTCAAAGCTGAGCTCGTACTTTCCGCACCGCCATGTCTTACTATCGTTCGCCATGAACATCCTCCTAAAATGCCCGCGCCGCCGCGCTCGGGCGCAGGCGGCGGGGTTGCTTTGCAATTAGTCTTTCTATTGTATCCGCGCACACGGGCTAGAACGCAAACGCGGCCGCGATGTCGCAAGAAATCAGCAGGTCGGCATTTGCATCCTGATCGGTGGGAGCAAGATTGCAAATGGCCAGCGTATCGCCGGTAAAGTAGCGCGTAAGGCCCGCCGCCGGATACACCACGAGCGAGGTCCCGCCCACAATGAGGGCATCGGCCGCGGCGATGGCGGCAACGGCGCCGGTCAGCACACGCTCATCGAGCGGCTCCTCGTAGAGCACCACATCGGGCTTGATGCGCCCGCCGCACGCAGGACACACGGGCACACCCGCGGCGTCCTCGTGCTCGCGCGAGCAAATCCACTCGGCGCTATAGACCGCGCCGCACGACTGGCAAATGTTTCGATGGACCGATCCGTGCAGCTCAAACACACGCTGCGAGCCGGCCATCTGATGCAGACCGTCGATATTTTGCGTCACCACGGCATTTAGCTTTCCGGCGCGCTCCAGCTCGGCCAGCTTGGTGTGGCAGCGGTTGGGCTTGGCGCCAAGCGCGATCATCTTGGTGCGGTAGAAGTCGAAGAACTCGGCCGGATGCGCCTCATAAAAGCTATGCGAGAGCATGGTCTCGGGCGGATAGGCAAACTGCTGGTGATACAGGCCGTCCACGCTGCGGAAATCGGGGATGCCACTCGCCGTGGAAACACCCGCGCCACCAAAGAAGACCACGCGCTTGTGGGTGCCGAACAGCTCTTCCAGCGCGGCGGAGGCCTGCTTGGGATCCGTTATTGCCTGCGTCATATGAGTCCTCCGTCCTTGTTGGTCGGATGGCGGCGGGCGCTTGCCCGGCGCGCAGCCTTTGGGTCGACACGCGCGGAGCCCACCACCGCCCCTGTTGCGCTAATCTTAAGCCTGCCAACCCCGTCGAAAGGACACCATGCCTCAGACTTACACTTTCGCCTCGTGGAACGTCAACGGCCTGCGCGCCGTGCTCAAAAAGGACCCGAGCTTTATCCAGGTCGCGCAAGAACTCGACGTCGATATCCTGGCGCTGCAGGAGACAAAGCTACAGGAGGGCCAGGTCGATATCGACCTGCCCGGCTATCACCAAACCTGGAGCTACGCCGAGCGTAAAGGCTATTCGGGCACCGCGGTCTTTAGCCGCCAGGAACCGCTGCGCGTGCTACGCGCCGACGCGCTGCTACCCTACGCCGGCGAGGGCGAGGCGGCCGAGCTCGTGGCGCAGGCCGCGACCGAGGGCCGCGTCTGCGCGCTCGAGTTCGACAAGTTTTGGTTTGTCGACGTCTATACGCCCAACGCGCAAAACGAACTCGCCCGCATCGATGTGCGTATGGCCTGGGACGATGCCTACCGCGGCTTTTTGAACGCGCTCGAGCGCGAGACCGGCAAACCCGTCGTAACCTGCGGCGACTTTAACGTGGCGCACGAGGAGATCGACCTTAAGAACCCCAAGTCCAACCGCGGCAACGCCGGCTTTTCGGACGAGGAGCGCGGCAAGTTTACCGAGCTGCTCAACGCCGGGTTTACCGATACCTGGCGCGCGGCAAACCCCGACGTCGAGGGCGTCTACAGCTGGTGGAGTTACCGCTTTAATGCTCGCAAGAACAACGCCGGCTGGCGCATCGATTATTTCCTGGTAAGTGATTCAATCGCCGCCGACGTTCGCGACACCGGTATCCGTGGCGACATCTTCGGCAGCGACCACTGTCCCGTCACCCTCACCCTAGAGTTCTAGCCCCAACTGACCCCCTGGGGACGGAGGAAAAGGGATCATCTGACCTCGTCCCCCTATAAGTTGCGGTGGAATAGTTCCTGCTTCGGCCCCAAACAGCCAAAAACGAGAACTATTCCACCGCAAGTTCGTGAGGGAACGCGAAATGCCCTACAGCCCGTATTTCACGACGACTCGGTTGATCCGTCGACACCAGGGCTTATACAGGGCGGCCAAGAACACGCAGGTCGCAAGGCCGTGCGTGATATCGAACGGCACCGCCGTGGCAAGACGCGCCACGGCGCCCGCCCACGTGAGCGGCTGCACAAAACCGATGATGTCGTAGGCGTTGATTACAACTCCATAGAGCAGGCCCGACGCAAAGCCGTAGGTCAGCAGCGCCGGCATGCGCACGGTGCCATCGGCGCGATCAAAAGCGCCCGCATGCGCCAGCGCGCCGCCAACATAGCCAACCAGACCCCAGGCATACATCTGCCACGGCGTCCACATGCCCTGCCCAAAAAAGAAGTTGCTGGTCAGCGCCGCCAGCGCACCGACCATGAAGCCGTTGCGTCGGCCCAACGTCGCCCCCGCGATAATAGCGATGGCGCTCACGGGTTTAAAGTCGGGAATGGGGCCGAACAAGATGCGGCCCGCCGCGGCCAGCGCCGCCAACACCAGCGTGGGCATAATCTGGCGAAGGCCCGGTCGCGACGTCTCGTAACCCGCGAAGAACAGCGCAAGCACCAGCGCCACCACGACAAGCATGGCGAGCGCCGCCTGCTCAACGCCCGCTAGCAACGCCGCAGCCATCACCGCTGGCACCGCCAGCAGCAGCGGGATCTCCAGTTTTGCGAGTAGGCGCGCGACGCGATAATCCGTCATCCCATCACGCCCTGTAGAACACGTTGTCGGAAAAAAAGTCGGCCGGCGGCTCCATGCAGGCAATCTCACCGTCGAACATCATGGCAATGTCATCGGCAACCTGCTCGGCAAAATCCAGATCGTGCGTGGCCATGATGACGGTACCGCCAGCCTCCGCATGGCCACGCAAGGCGCGGGCGATGATGCGGCGGCTGGCCAGGTCCAAGCCCTTGGTGGGCTCATCGAGCAATAGCAGTTCGGGGCCAATCAGCAGCAGTTTTGCCAATGCAAGCAGTTGACGCTGTCCGCCCGAAAGATCGTACGGGTGGCGCCCATCCAGGCCCGACAGCCCCAGGCTCGCCGCGCGCTCCCGCGCCACAGCCTCGTCATATCCGCAGGTCGAAGCCCATTCCATCAGCTCATCGCGCACCGTCTCGGCAACCAGCAACGCCTTGGGATTCTGAGGCAGCAGCGCTGCCGATCCCGCCCCGCGCTCCATATGCCCACGCTGCAACTTGACCGTCTTGGCCAGCACCGAAAGCATTGTCGACTTCCCGCAGCCGTTACCACCCACAACCGCATGCACCGCGCCAGCCGAGAACGCCGCATCGAGCCCACGCAGCACCCAGCCGGACGCCCGATCGTAGCGAAACCAGCTCCCTGCCAGGGTGGTAGCCGGCCCAGCGTGCATTTTTGGGAGTATTCGGCATCCACCGGCGCGCGATGGCGCCCCCGAGTCACCCTGCGGCAGTATTTGCGCCCCAAATTCAGCCGATTTGTCCGATTTCAGTCCTTTTTTTGCACCCGGAGCGCCCCCGCGCGGGTCCAAAGAGCCCGGCTGGCCACTGGCGCTGCTGAAAACTCCGTTTTTTGCACGCCGCGAGGCACCCCACCCCGGCACCTCGCCAGAAAACAGCTCTTCACGGTGCCCCAGGGAGGCAATGTCAGCCACCTCGCACACGCGTCCGTCCTCAATCCGGTACGCGCACGTCGCGTATTCGAGCATCGGGCGCGGCTGGTGCGTTGCCACGACAACCGTGCAGCCCAACTCGCGATTCACGCGAAACAGCGCGTGCAGAAAACTCTTCTCGGCAACGGGATCGAGCTGAGACGTGGGCTCGTCGAGCAGCAGCACACGCGGGCGCAGTGCCAGGACGGCGGCAAGCGACAGCAGCTGCTTGCGGCCACCCGAAAGCGTATCGGTATCGCGATGAAGCCAGTCCTCCAGACCAAAGAAATAGCTGGTCTCGGCAACACGGCGGCGCATCTCGTCGCGCGACATGCCTAAGTTTTCCAGGCCAAACGCCATCTCGTGCCACACGGTCTCGCACACAATCTGGTTCTCGGGATCCTGGAACACGTAGCCCACGCGCTCCGCAGACGCGCGCACGTCCATGTCGGCAACGTTCTCGCCCAGCACGCGCGTATCGCCAGTGCGCTCGCCCGCCGGAGCGATCTCGGGCTTGAGCAGCGACAGCAGCGTCGACTTACCCGATCCGGTACCGCCAACAAGCAGCGCAAATGCACCTTGGGGAACAGACCAGTCGAGTCCCTCGAGCACCGCAGCATCAGCCCCAGGGTAGGAAAAGCTCAGGCTCCGCACCTCAATCGCCGGCATATCCGGGCCGCACGCCGCGCCCGACACCGGGCCCCTATCCAACCGAGCCATCAGCCAAACCTCTTCTCGTCAATCGCGTACAGCACGCAGGGCAGCGCCATCCAGGCCGCATATACGACATAGCCCAGCCACGGCGCCGGCACCGATAGTTGCGGGTAAAACGAATACTGCGCCATCGCGGTCCACGCCACTGCCGTCGTGGCCACGCCAAACAGCGCAAGCCCAACCAGCGCGGCAACATCGCCGCGCCCCAGCCGATACCGCGCGTACGTCGTGCGGCGTGTCGCGGCGCCCCACCCGCGGGAGCGCATAGCGTCCGCGCGCTCCAGCGAATCTTCCATGCCCCAGCCCATCAACACGCTCGACGCCCGCAGGCGCGAGCGCACGGGGTCGGCCGGCGCGCGGCCAGGCACATCAATCGCATCCTGCACCGCCAGCACCGTACGACCGCGGCGCAAAAACTGCGGGATAAGCCGCATGCACATCGAGATCATGAGCGCGATCACCGGCGCGGCGTTACCCAAAAGCGCAAGCACCTTGTCGTAGCCAAGCATCGATGCCGCCGCCTCAAACCACAGCACGCTCGCCACAAACAGCCCGCCCATGCACAGGCCGTAAACCATGCTCTCTAGATACACCGCACGCATGCCAATACGGAACAGCTCCGTCGAGCCCGAGGCGCTAAACAGCGGATTGAGCACCGCGATGATCAAAATCACCGGCAGCTGCCAGCGAAGCGCCCCCAACGTGCGCGCGACGCCGCGCGTCGCAAACCCGTACGCCAACCCGCCCGCAAGCGACAGCGCAATCAGCACCGGTTGCATCGAGAACATGGTGAGTCCCAGCGTCAGCACCGTGTAGAGCGCCGGCACCGCCGGATGCGACATCGAAAATGCCGCGACGGGTTCGTTGCCCGATTCCTCTCGCATGATATCCACGGGCACCTCCCATCCCCTCGCGCAAAACGCCAACGCCGCAGCGCCGCCGCCATGCACAACCAGCGCAAACACCACGCCGGCGGCAGCGACACCGGCCGTCACGCGTCAATCGTTACGCGCTCATCATATGCCTGCGGTATCATATTGTGCCGTGTATCGTTTCCAAACACACGTGTCTATAACGTAACAGGAGATCACATGGACGCAACCGCAATTATCCTCGCCGCCGGCGAGGGCACCCGCATGAAGTCGAACCACTGCAAGGTTTCGCACAAGATCCTGGGCAAGCCCATGGTCCAGTGGATCGTCGACGCCACCATCAAGGCCGGCTGCAGCCGCGTCGTGGTCGTCATCGGCA
>UQNG01000051.1:0-17131 GCA_900542335.1 uncultured Collinsella sp. | reverse complement strand
ACGGCGAGATAGCCGGCAGGCCGGCATGTCAATCCTGGTCTAACAGAGCCTTAAATAATCATTGGGCGCCGAATGATTAATTAATCCCCGTCCTAGAAAAATCATTTGGGCGAACATTCGGACAAAAGTAGTCATAAGAGGCCCGTCCCAAATGGGCTTGTTTCAAAAGTATGGCGGATTACGGGGCTGGACCTGTATTACATGACCATGGGAAAAATCGCGAAATTAAAACCGCAGGTAGAGAGCGTATCAAAAATCGATAATTGCCGGTATGGATGGGGGTCACCGAATCAGCCCCGTAATCCGGCATAGTTTTGAAATGGCACTAAAGTAGGCACAGGCTAAATACCGATTCCAAGGATAGTTGCGGTGGAATAGTTCCTGGATGCCGGGGTTTTGGCGGAAATCAGGAACTATTTCACCGCAATTGAGGAGGGGCGGGGTGGATGCGGGGTAGCTAAAAGAGCCCCGTCCTAAATGAGCTGCTTAGGCTGGGTCGATGTCCATACTGGCGATTAGGTCGATTTTGGTGTTGAGGAGGTTCCCCAGCACGACGTCGCCCATGCGGACTGGGGCGTCGACGACTAGGCCGCGGATGAGGTCCATCGCCTGGGCGTGAAGTGCCAGCGGGATGGCTTCGGCCGTGCGCACGGGTAGCAGCGCCTCGTCGCCGCCGGATACGGCTACGGTGGTGGTGAGCACGCGCATGGGGCAGGTGAGCTCCTGATGCGCGAACTTATCGCCGCGCGGGCAGCTGTTGCCGGCCACGGAGCGCATCTCTACCACGGCACCGTCTGCGTCGCGCTCCACCTCCACGGTCAGGAGGCATTCGAAGGGGCAGGTGGTGCAGTTGAACTGCAGCGTTTCGATCGCGTTTATGCTCATGGCCTTACGCCTCCTCAACGGGGTCGACGGACAGGACGATTTCGCTGGCGCCTAGGTCGAGTGCGCGCTGAATCACCTTTGCCGGCAGCGGGAAGCTCTCCATGACGCTCGGTTTAAACGGGCGGACCTTGCCGGCGAATAGTTCCTCATCGCCTGCCAGAATACGTACGCGGGCGGCATCGACCGGTCGGCGCACACGGAAGTTGAGTTTGGTGAGTGCCGCAGCCGTAATGCGTCCCGGAAGTGAGTAGCCTGCAATGCCGGCGGGGGAGACCGTGAGCTGGCAGACCGGGTCCGCAGTACCGTGTTCGACATTCGCGCTGCCACCCAGCGCGTACGCCGCCGCAGCCGCACCGGCGCGCTCGGATTCGGTCGTCACGTTGTCTGCCAGGTCGTGCACGTGCAGCACGTTTCCGCAGGCAAAGATGCCAGGCACGCCCGTTTGCAGGCTCTGGTCCACCACGGCGCCGCGCGTGCGCGGGTCAAGTTCAACGCCCGCGCCCACCGAAAGCTCGTTCTCGGGAATCAGACCCACTGAAAGCAGCAACGTGTCGCACGGAACAATGCGCTCGGTCCCCGGAATGGGTGCCAGGTGCTCGTCGACCTTACTAACCTCGACGGCCTCCACGCGGTCGCGTCCGATTACGCGTGTGACGGTAGTAGACAGGTGAAGCGGAATGCCAAAGTCGTCCAGGCAGTTCTTGACGTTGCGGCGCAGACCGTTGGCGTACGGCATGAGCTCGTACACGCCCTCGACCGAAATTCCCTCGAGCGTACAGCGGCGCGCCATGATCAGCCCGATGTCACCCGAGCCCAAAATGACGGCACGTGAGCCGGGCTTGAGGTTTTCGATATTGATGTATCGCTGCGCCAGGCCCGCCGTAAACACGCCGGCGGGACGGCTGCCGGGGATCTTGATCTCGCTGCGTGTGCGCTCGCGGCATCCCATAGCAAGGACGACCGCACGCCCGGTGAGCTGCAATATGCCGGTGGGGCGCATGAGCGTGACGGTGTGGACCGCGGTAGCTCCTGCGATCTCGTCCGTGCCCGGGTCGCCCGCGCCCTCGCCCGAATCGATCTCAAGCACCATGCTGCCCAAGAACAGCGCGATGTCGGTCGCGCTCACCTGGTCGATAAAGCGCTGCGCGTACTCGGGGCCGGTGAGCTCCTGCTTAAAGTGCGAAAGGCCAAAACCCGGGTGAATGCACTGGCGGAGTATTCCGCCCAGATGCTGCTCACGTTCCACGATGGCCACGCTCGCGCCGGCCTTATGCGCGGCAAGCGCGGCCGCCATGCCGGCAGGGCCGCCGCCGATAACGACCACGTCGAACGCCTGCGTCTGCACCGCCTCGGTAGTTCCTGCTTCTGCGCGTCCGTCGCGCATATCAAGCGTCGCCATCCTAGCGCACCCCCTTCAGCGGTCCCTCGACCAGCCAAGAACTGGCATCCTCCAGCAGCACCTCGCTGGGGTCGCAGCCCAGCTCGTGCGCTAGGATCGCCACCACGCGGCTCTGACAAAAGCCACTCTGGCACCGACCCATGCCGGCGCGGCAGCGGCGCTTGACGCCTTCGACTGAAACCGCGCCAGGACGGCGTCGAATCGCGGCCACGATCTCGGCCTCAGGCACCGTCTCGCAGCGGCAAACGATCTGCCCCCACGCGGGGTCGGACTCAATGAGTTCTTCCTTGCGCGCAAGCGACGCGCGGTCAAAGTCGTCCGGCGCGCGGCGAATCGGGTCCCAATCGTCCCGTTCGCGTAGGGCCACGCCGGCATCGCGCAGCACCTGCTCCATGCGCTCGGCAATGGCTGGCGCGCTCGCCACGCCCGGCGACTGAATGCCCGCCGCCTGGAACAGCCCCGGCACCACGGCCGACTGCCCAATATAGAAGTCGTTCGTTCCCTTAATGACCGGGCGACCGCCGGCAAACGCGCGCACCACGCGACGTGTGTCCAGGTCGGGCACCAGCTTGCGCGCGCCGCTCAGCAGCGCGTTGACATCGCTCGCATAGGTCTGCGTGTCGCCCGGCTCGCGCACGGCGGCCGTCGCGGTAATCACGGTGTTGCCGTGTATGGTGCTCGTGACGATAACGCCCTTGGACACCGGCGTGGGAACGGGGTAGAGCGGCAGGAGCGCGCGCGGTTCCTTGTCCAGCACCACAATGTTGCCCTGGCGCCAGACCATCTGGAACTCCTCGGCCCCCGCCATATGCGAGATGTCCGCGGCACCGTTGCCCGCGGCGTTGACCAGGCAACGGCAACGCACGTCTCCGGCGGGCGTTGCCAGCGTAAAGCGCGCGGCCCCGTCATCCGAGCCGGCAACTTCAATGGCCTCCACCGGCGCGGAGCGCATAAACGTCACGCCGTTGGAGACCGCGTTCTCCAACGCGGCGATGGCCACTTCAAACGGGTCGACGTAACCGGTCGAAGGGCACCACAGCGCGCAGGTCGCCTTGGCGCTCGCATGCGGCTCCAGTTCGTGGATGCGCTCGGGGCCGATAATCGACAGTTCGGGCACGCCGTTGGCCAGGCCATTCTGGCGCAGCTTCTCCAGGTGCGCGCGGTCTTCGTCGTTGAAACCCAGCACCATCGACCCGGTGCGGCGGAACAAAAATCCCAGCTCCTGGGCCCACGTGCCATATAGCTCGCAACCGCGGGCGTTGACCTGCGCCTTTACGGTTCCCGGTGCTGGATCGTAGCCGGCGTGCACCAGGCCGCCGTTGGCCTTCGACGCGCCCAGCGCGATGTCGTTGGCCGCCTCGACCACGCAAATGGACAAGTCAAACCGCGCGAGCTGCCGCGCGATGGCGCATCCCGTGATGCCCGCGCCCACAATCGCGATATCAAACGTTTCTGCCACGGTGCCTCCCAGACAAGTTGACAGGCTGTCAATAGGACTATCCTACGGTCTGCACGCACCCAGCGCAGCGGCAATGCGGCGAACAGCCCCGCAACACCCGCCAACGGCAGGCGAGGGGAGACACGGGACCATCGGTGACATCGTCTGTCGCCCCTGGTGTCAGAGGTTTGTCTAAAACTGAAACATCTGGGACTGTCTTTGCCGAGTAACTGTTACAGATTGAGACATTCGGCCTGGACGTTTTCTTTTGTCTCAATCTGTAACAGTTAGCTGAGGATTTGGGTTGTAGATGTTACAGATCAAGACAAACCTTCCGACGGATTTTGAATGTCTCGATCTGTAACAGTAAGGACTGATTTTGGGCCCAAGATGTTACAGATCGAGATCGAAGTCGGGGAGGAACCCCTGCGTCTCGATCTGTAACATCTAGACCCGGATTCCGCTCCCACCTGTTACAGATTGAGATGTTTGTGTCCGCGCCAGCCCCGTACCCAGCCGTAGTCCCATATAAACAAACCCCGTGGTAAACTTGACCGGACTGTAATTATTCCGAAAGGTACACCCCAATGTCCAAGTACATCTCCGAGCTCATGTCGCCGCAGCTTATGGGCGTCATCTATGCCTTTGTTGGCTTTATCATCGCCCTGTACGTGCTGTCGGTCGTCTATGTGTTCATCGACGCTCGTCGCCGCGGCGCCAGCGCCTACGTGGCATGGGGCATCATCGCCCTCATCCCGTTTGTGGGCCTCATCGCCTACCTGGTCCTGCGTCCGCACTCCTACGCGGCCGACCGCGAGGAGCAGGAGCTGGACATGGCCCTGCGCGAGCGCCAGCTTGCCCAGTACGGCACCTGCCCGCAGTGCGGCGCCCCCATCGAGAAGGACTTTGTGGTCTGCCCCGTGTGCGATACCCAAGTTCGCAACGTGTGCCCCAGCTGCCATCGTCCGCTCGACGCGCACTGGAAGGTCTGCCCCTACTGCCGAACTCGCATTCAGTAGCGCATCCATCGCCGGGCCGGCCGCAAGCCACGGGCGCCGCGCGTCAAGCACAAGCCGCACACGCGCCAAAACCCGCAAACACCCCGCCCCCACACGATGAAGCATGCGTAGAAAATCGCCCGCCGTGCCATTAAGGTGCGGCGGGCGCTTGTATACCAAGGCAACCTGCCTATAATGATGCAAGTCAAAAACGCCGAGCGCATTGCACGCACTTGCACCAGGCATCCGAGAGGAGAAAACATACCCATGAAGGCACTCTACAATGACGGTTCGGTGGCCGAGCTCCCGCAGGACGAGGTCACGCACGTCATCCGCCACTCTGCCGCGCACATCATGGCGCAGGCCATCAAGCGCCTGTACCCCGAGGCCGACTTTGCCTACGGTCCCGCGACCGACAACGGTTTTTACTACGACGTCGACCTGCCCGAGGGCGTCAAGATCAGCGAGGACGACTTCCCCGCGATCGAGGCCGAGATGAAGAAGATCGTCAAGGAGAACCTCAAGTTCACCGTGTACGAGAAGCCCCGCGCCGAGGCCATCGCCCTTATGGAGGAGCGCGGCGAGAAGTACAAGGTCGAGCACATCGGCGACCTGGACGACGACGCTCGCATCACCTTCTACCAGCAGGGCGACTACATCGACATGTGCGTCGGCCCCCACATCTGCTACACCAAGGCGCTGAAGGCCTTTAAGCTCACCGGCGTCTCGGGCGCCTACTGGAAGGGCGATAAGGACAACAAGATGCTCACCCGCATCAACGGCGTCGCCTTTGCCACCAAGGAAGAGCTCGACGAGCACATGCACATGCTGGAGGAGGCCAAGAAGCGCGACCACCGCAAGATCGGCCGCGAGATGGACCTCTTTATGATGCGTGACGAGGCCCCCGGCTTCCCGTTCTTCCTGCCCAACGGCATGATCCTTAAGAACACGCTGCTGGACTACTGGCGCGAGATTCACCACAAGGCCGGCTACGTGGAGATTTCCACGCCGCTCATCATGAACAAGCAGCTGTGGAAGACCTCGGGCCACTGGGATCACTACAAGGACAACATGTACTCCACCGTCATCGACGACGAAGAGTACTGCATTAAGCCCATGAACTGCCCGGGCGGTGTGCTGGTGTACGCCTCCAAGCCGCACTCTTACCGCGAGCTGCCCATTCGCGCCGGCGAGATTGGCCTGGTGCACCGCCACGAGCTGCGCGGCGCCCTGCACGGCCTGTTCCGCGTGCGCTGCTTTAACCAAGACGACGCCCACCTGTTCGTGCGTCCCGACCAGCTGACCGACGAGATCGTGGGCGTGGTCAACCTCATCGACTCCGTGTACCAAAAGTTTGGCTTTAAGTACCACGTTGAGCTTTCCACCCGCCCCGAGGACTCCATGGGTTCCGACGAGGACTGGGCGCGCGCCGAGGAGGGCCTGCGCACCGCTCTGGAGAAGCTAGGCATGGACTACGAGGTCAACGAGGGCGACGGCGCCTTCTATGGCCCCAAGATCGACTTCCACCTGGAGGACTCGCTCGGCCGTACCTGGCAGTGCGGTACCGTGCAGCTCGACTTCCAGATGCCGCTCAACTTTGACCTGGAGTATGTGGACGCCGACGGCACCAAGAAGCGCCCCATCATGCTGCACCGCGTGTGCTTTGGCTCCATCGAGCGCTTCATCGGTATTTTGATTGAGCACTTTGCGGGCAAGTTCCCCACTTGGCTGGCCCCCGTGCAGGTCAAGGCACTTCCCGTCTCTGAGAAGAGCCGCGACTACGCCCACGAGGTGTGCGCCAAGCTGGAGGAGGCCGGCATTCGCGTGGTCTGCGACGACCGCGACGAGAAGATCGGTTACAAGATCCGCGAGGCCCGCAGCATCGACCGCGTGCCCTACATGCTCATTCTGGGCGAGAAGGAGGTCGAGGCCGGCAACATTTCCGTCCGCGATCGCTCCAACGAGACCGTTCAGATGAGCGTTGACGAGTTTGTGGCCAAGGTGCTCGAGGAGATCAAGACTCGTGCCTAGCACAAACAATACAAGAATTAACAAAGGCGATCGTCCTCGCGGGCGGTCGCCTTTTTTGTTGTCTATAGAAGAAAAGCCGCTGGTTAGAGCGGCTTTTTTGTTGTGCAAAAAGGTACAGGTTTTTGTAGAGGCGTATGGAGATGCACCCATTCGCGGCGTATTTTGTGCAATCTGGGAAAACGCGAGCAGTTTGCTCGTATAATGTACTCCGTCGAAAGATATAAAAACCTGTACTTTTGCGACTGCGTCTAGCTGCGAGCGAGAAGCCTGTTCTTAACGCCCTGTATCCGCGTGTGTCGCGGAGCTAAAGAAGGGGGCGAGAGATGGAACAGACAGTGCGGCGCCAAGAGCAGCTGCCCGGTGCCTTTTGTGGCGCTGCTACCAACAGCCAACATGGCCGTGTCCGCTGGTATCTGGTCCACACCCCCCATGGTAAAGAGCGCGAGACCTGCGAAAAGGTCCGTCGTATTATCCCGCACGAGCTGATGCAGGACGCTTTTGTGATGCAAAAGGAGTTCTGGTTTAAGCGGGACGGCACCTGGTCGCTCCAAACCAAACCTATGTACAAGGAATACTTCTTCGTCGCCACGCGCGATGCCGCCGTACTCGACAAGGCTTTGGCCCAGTTGAGCTTTGGCTGTCGCATTGCCGGCAGTAAGGAGCGGGCCTATGCGCCCATGCCGGACGATGCGCAGGACTGGTACCGCAGCGTGCTCGACGACGACAGCGTTGTGCGCAACAGCGTCGCCCGTATAGAAGACGGCGTGCTGCATATAGAGCAGGGACCCTTGGTAGGGCAAGAGGCCCGTGTAAAGAAGATCGACCGTCATAAGCGCTGGTGCCTGGTAGACGTGGGCGAAGGCGACTCCGCTTTTAGGGAGCTGCTTCCGTTGGACGTGCCCAGCAAGACGTAAGGGGACGTCGCACTGGCAATTCATCCGCATTTTGAATTCATCGATAGAGGGATCCATGGGGAACAAGGACGTGGATTTGAACTTGACTAGTAAAGAACCGACAGGACATAACGCGCCGGTGGGGGCCGCGCTTGTTGCCCAGGCCATGAACGGCGGAGACGTGAGCATGCGATATAAGGCCATGCAAGCCGTGAAGGACTGGGATCGCACGCGCCTGGCCTAACGCACCGTCAAGCGCGCGTTCGACATCGTGTTCAGCGGCTGCGTGCTGGCCGTCATCGCCATACCCAGCCTGGTGCTTGCCGCGGCTATCCGCCTGGAGAGCGAGGGTAACCCCTTCTACAGCCAGATCCGCGTGGGCAAGACCCACCGCGACGGCAGCCTGACCATCTTCCGCATGTGGAAGTTCCGCTCCATGTACAAGGACGCCGACGAGCGCCTCGCCGAGCTCAAGGAGCAGAACGAGATCGCAGGTGCCATGTTCAAGATGAAGAACGATCCGCGCGTTACCAGGATCGGGAAGTTCATGCGCAAGCACTCCATCGACGAGTTCCCGCAGTTCCTCAACGTGTTCCTGGGCCAGATGTCCGTCGTCGGCCCGCGCCCGCCGCTGCCGAATGAGGTGGCCGAGTACACCGAGTACGATTTACAGCGCCTGGCCGTCAAGCCCGGGATCACCGGCTGGTGGCAGGTGACCGACCGCAATGACACCGACTTCGATGGCATGGTTCAACGTGATCTCGAGTATATCGCCAAGTGCGGCGTGCTCACCGACTTGAAGATCGTGGCGCTCACGGTAATTGAGGTCCTTACTGGAAACGGAGCTAGTTAAATGTCGGAGCCTATCAGGGTTGCGCATATAGTCGGAAAAATGGTCGGCGGCGGCGTTGAGGCCGTCGTCATGAACTATTATCGACATATTGACCGCAGTCAGGTACAATTCGATTTCATCATCGACTCCGATTCGACTGTAGTGCCTGAGGATGAGATTAGGGATTTAGGCGGGCGTCTATTTGAGGTTCCGCCCTATCAGCATCTCGGAGAGTATCAGAAATCTCTCGGTATCCTGTTCGAACATAATCAATGGCGCATTGTCCACAGTCACATCAATACGCTTTCGATATTTCCGCTTCGCATCGCCAAGAAGGCTGGTATTCCTGTGCGCATTGCCCATAGCCATGCGACCATGGGCAAGGGTGAAACCAGGCGCAACCTCATGAAATTGGCTTTGCGCCCTTTTGCCAATGTTTATCCAACCGACCGCGTTGCGTGCAGCTCTTATGCGGGTAAGTGGTTGTTTGGTGAAAACACCCCCTTCACGGTCATACCCAATGCTGTCAATGTCGCTAAGTTCCGCTTTAGTGAAGCTGCTAGGAGAGAGATGCGCAGCGCATGGGGTGCGGATGATGATTGCTGTGTAGCCGGTAATCTCGGCCGCATGGAGAGTACCAAAAACCAGGCTTTTCTGATTGAAGCATTCGCACGCCTGCATACGGAACATCCCGACTCTTTGCTTGTCATAGCCGGATGCGGATCATTGCGCGAATCTCTCGAACAACAGACTCGCGACCTTGGCATTTCCGACTGTGTCCGTTTTCTTGGTCAAGTGAATGATGTGAGCAGCCTATACCAAGGAATGGACGTTTTTGTGCTCCCCTCGCTGTACGAGGGTTTTGGCATGGCACTTTTGGAGGCGCAGATTTCTGGCGTCCCTTGCGTAGTGTCGGACCGTGTTACGCCCGAAGTTATTCTCTCTGACGGTTGTAATCTTCTCCCACTTGAGGGTGGAGCAGATGTTTGGGCGCATGCGATTTGGAAGCAGTTCATCGAGGACTCCCGTGGCTCCGCCTCTGGGGAGGCGTTCGAGTGCTTTGATATTGAGAAGACTGCGAAGAAACTGGGTGCGTTCTACATGCGCCTTGCCGAGGAGGCGCAGCGATGAACACCCCCCGTGTGAGTATAGCCATGGGCGTATATCGTCCTCGGCGTGATTATTTGCTCGACAGCGTCGAGTCCATCATCGCCCAGACCTTTGAAGACTGGGAACTCATCATTTGCAATGACGGCTCGGCTGACGGTGCGACCGAGGACCTGCTCAACGAGGTTGTCTCGCTCGATTCTCGTGTGAAGATCGTCGGTTATCCACAGAACAAGGGCCTTGCCTTTGCTCTCAATACCTGTATTAGGAATGCTAGAGGTGAGTATATCGCCAGACAGGATGATGACGACCGTTCTGTTCCAAAGCGGCTTCAGGAGCAGGTCCGTTATCTTGACGGTCATCCTGGTTGTTCCTTTGTGGGTTCTGAGGCTTCTGTATTCGATGCGGAAGGGCAATGGGGCCATTACGATCTCGAGACTGATCCGGTCGCCGAGACATTTCTTTGGAATAGCCCGTTCATTCATCCGACTGTGGTTTTTCGTCGGGACATTCTTGATGCGGCGAAAGGCTATCGCGTTGCCCCAGAAACCGAACGAGTCGAGGACTATGACCTGTTCATGAGGCTCGTCGCAATGGGTTATGCGGGACACAATATTAAAGACGATCTTTACGAGTACCGAATCGACCGGAACTTGGAGAAATACCGACCATTGGCAACGCGAATCAATGAAGCCTGTGTGCGTGCGAGAGGTTTCAAGGCGCTTGGTCTCGGCATGAAATCGTTTCCTTATATCGCGAAACCTGTTGTTTTAGGGCTAATACCCGGCAAGCTCATGGGGGCGATACGGAGGACGAGGTACTAAGGATGGATGCGGATGGATTCGAGAGGGGTTAAGAATGAGCCTAGCTAATACTTCGAAGAGGTTTTACCGCGTTGTGTTCAGGCGAGATGTCTTGGGTCCACTTGGCGTTTCTAAAAAAGAGAACGCTGGGCAGCTTGTTTTGCCTGCTGCGGAAGAAGTATTTTTCTGCATTTTGTTCTGCCTGTCGCTTATCTGGATTAATGCGATAACTAACTTGAAAGTAGCTTAAACAATGTTAGTTCTATCATTAATGACGTTATATTTTCTTTTGCTGCTTGCAATCTCTCAAGCGCTATCAAAAAGTGATTGGATGAATCCAGCATCAATTTGTAACGCCTCTTTCTTTATTTGCTCACTCGCTGAATTGTATAACTGCCTTGTCTTCGGTACTGAAGTCTCCCTCCATGGAGGATTACTTATTTGCTTCTTTGTTACCGTCTTTGATGTCGCATCGCTATTTTTCTTGCTTTATTTTAGACAGATGAAAGTGCAACGAAGCAAACTTAATGCTAGTGTTGAATCGACGACTCTTGTAAGGATTCAAGTTCCGACATCTCTTGTTCTATTGGCTGTTGTCCTTGGGGTCGTTACTGCCGTTTTGTTTTTGAAAGATGTTCGATCAGCTGTTTCGGGTCCTGTTGCTGGGGACTGGAATTCTTTAATGAATTCTTACCGAACTGCATCTGCTTATAGCGGCGATGATCCTTCAGTCGGGCTTTCGTCTTTATCCAATATATGCTTTAAATTGCTTACCATTTTTTCGTTTGTATATCTAATTATTGGTTTTAACAATATTATTTGCGATGGATTTAGCATCAAAGATGCTCTCATGCTTCTCCCCGCTGCGTTTTATGCAATTTGTCAATTATTGAATGGCGTAAGGCTAGGTGCCATTGTTTTTGTCTGTTCATGCGTTTGCTGCATATGGATTTTACTATCGATTAACAGTGGGTGGACGATAAGAATAACCCTTGGGAAGTTTATCAAAATTGTATTCGCTCTTGTTTTTGCCTGTTTCTTATTTTGGGTTGCCTCTTGGTTTGTTGGACGAGAAGTTACTCTTGGACCATTGGATTATATTTGCAGCTACATTGGCTATTCATTTGTTTTATTTGATAAATTTCTTCAAAATCCTGGTGTTGCAAGCAAGTACTTTGGCTCGGAGACTTTCGTAGCACTATATTCTTCTTTTGGACGAAATTTTGGCTTTACTAATTTAGTTTCATCCGGTAACCATGAGTTTCGTTCTTGGGGTTCAATCGATCTCGGTAATGTATACACGGTATTTCGATTGTGGTATCACGATTTCGGTTTTGGCGGTACTGCGCTATTTAGCCTCTTAACTGGTCTTTTTTATTCAAACCTCTATGAGCATGCTCGCATGCTTCATGGTGGGTCCCCGCTGTCTATTTCGATGATTTCGTATACCTATCTTTCTTCGGGCATATTCTCCATGCCGCTTGTTGGAAAGCTCACCTCATCTCTCTTTACTCCAACGACTTGGTTTTTAGCCATCTCGTCTCTGTTCCTAAGTGAGTGGATAAAAAGATATCAGAAACGACAACCCCCTATGAATTAGTCCATTATCTAGAAAAGGTATCAGAATGAAAAAAGTTTCAATTATTACTCGTCATAACGTTCTCAACTACGGGTCTGTCCTCCAGGCTTATGCTACGCAAGAAGTTGTTAAAAACTTGGGGTACGATCCTGTTGTTGTTGACTATCGGAGATGCGCTGAGACCCTTGATTCTCTTGTGAAGCGTTATTCAGAAGGTAGGTCTCTGCCTCATCGCATCTATAGGAACACGGTTTGGCGTTTGCTGTACAGTGCAGGTGAGAAGCGTTTTAAGAGCATGAGAGAGCAGTATCTGACTCTTTCTCCGCATTGTGATGAAACAAGTATCGACGCCTTGCTGCCTAACACAGATATCTATTTGACTGGCAGCGATCAGGTCTGGAACGAACTTGGCGATGGCTCTCTAGATCCGGTATTCTTTTGGGACGGGCTTTCTAAGGTCGAGGGAAAGAAGGTCGTATCCTACGCCGCTAGTTTTGGACGTGGTGGCGTTGTAAAGGGGTATGAGTCGCAAATTGGTAACTGGCTCAAGCGCTACGATGCCATTTCCGTCCGCGAGGATTCAGGTAAGGATATCGTTGAGAGCTACGGTCTCAAAGCTGAGCAGGTTTTGGATCCGACCCTGCTTCTCAATCGCTCCGAGTGGAACAAGATTGCCAGTAAAAAGGCTCCCGTTGAAAAGCCCTACGCCCTCGTCTATAACCTCCATCCTGATTCAGATATGCTGCAGTACGTTAAAGATAAGACCGCTGGCTCCAATCTTGAGATTGTAAGTGTTTGCCCTACGTTTAGGAGAAGGGTAGGAAAACAGGTCGTTCTTCCGCCCCTGGAGGATTTCCTTGCGCTGTTTAGGGATGCATCTTGCGTATACACGGATTCATTCCACGGCACTGCTTTTTGTATCAATCTCGGCACCCCATTTGTTGAGATCTTTCCAAAGGCTAATGCCGCGCGAAATAAATCTGTTCTTAGACTCTTTGGCCTAGAGAATAGGGCCTGGGACACGTTCCAAGGCAATGCTTGGGACGACGATATCGATTGGCAGCATGTTGGCGAGGTTCTTGATGGGGAGCGCAACCGCAGCCTCTCCTGGCTTGATCGCGCGTTGAAGGAATAGATGAATGCAAAGTATCTGCGAAGACAAAATGTGTGCGGGCTGCATGGCATGTGTCGATGCCTGTCCTAAAGATGCAATCGCTGTTCTTGAAAGGCTCGAGTACTATACCCCCAGTATCGATCAAAGCAAATGCATTGATTGCGGTAGGTGCACAGCTGTATGTCAACAATGCAATCCGCCTCAAGGCTCTAAACCTAGTAAATGGTTGCAAGGATGGGATTCTAACTCGGAGAGCAGGGGAACCTCCTCATCGGGCGGCTTGGCGGCCGCGATTATCCGAGGGTTTATTTCTGCCGAAGGAGTAGTTTGCTCTTGCTGTTTCCGGGACGGTCAGTTTGGGTTTGAGTTTTCTAGCTCGATTGCGGATGCCGTTAAATATAAAGGATCTAAGTACGTTAAAAGCAATCCAATTGGCTCTTACGCTCGTATAAAAAAATTGCTGGTTGAGGGTAAAGAAGTCTTATTTGTAGGATTGCCTTGCCAGGTGGCCTCTCTTAAAAACTTTGTCGGCAACAAGCTTCTTTCGAATTTATATACGGTTGATTTGATTTGCCACGGTACTCCTTCGCCTGCGATTCTCCGTCAATTCCTGAGTGAGAATGGGATTGACATGAATCAGCTTGAGTCGATTGAGTTTCGTTCTAAAGGCAGCTTTCAGCTAAGGGAGAACGAGCGAACGATTGATTTGCCCGGTGTTTTGGATGGGTATACAGTAGCTTTCTTGGCGGGGCTGGACTATACGGAAAACTGTTATCACTGCAGGTATGCAAGCATTGAAAGAGTTTCTGATGTTACATTAGGCGATTCCTGGGGGACGAATCTTACCGAAGAAATGCGTCGGGGTGTCTCCCTGGTTTTAATCCAGAATCAAAAAGGACAGCGACTGATAGACCTTGCTGGTGCTGAGTTAATGACGGTTGATATCGAGACCGCCATTAAGAATAACGGTCAGTTGAGGAGTCCCTCCGAGAAGCCATCTGCGCGAGCGCGATTCTTCGAGGACCTTTCATGCGGTAGATCAATTACCGATGCGGTAAGAAGGTCTTTGCCCAAAAGGTATTTCAAACAATCGCTTAAACGTTTGCTAATTCGCATTGGTTTGCTCAAGCGCGCGGGGGGGGGGTACGGAATTAAGGTCTCATTAGCACCTGATTCCAACCCCTTGCATTACATTAAAGGAAGCATTCAATGAAGATTCTTCTAATTGGTGAGGTCACAGGCAATACTGGACCTTCAAATGTACACAAGTCATTAGTGGAATATTGGCCTTCTTGCGATTCGATACGGCCGCTATATTCAAAAAGTAAAATCTCCAAGTTATATGAGGCTATTTCTGAGGGTCTTAAGAGCGATGTGATTGTCTCTTGCGGCGCTGGTTGGACGGATATCATTGCGCATCGGGTGCTTTCTGCCTTTGGTAAACCTGTCATTTGCTTTAATCATGGGTACGTCCCTTTTGAGAATGAGATCAACGGTCTCGGATATAGCGATAGAACTGTCAAGGCAATCATTAAGCATTTGCGTACTGCGGATTTGATCGTTGCGAATTCTTTCCTCCAGGAGAACTTTGTTAAGAAACAGCTGCCTGAATGCTCCGATAAGGTTAAGCACGTTTGCCTTGGGGTCAAAAGGTTTAAACAATGCGGCTTCGAAGGCCAACGTGAAAATATCGTTGCTGTTAGCGGGGGCACCCGTCCAATTAAGGCCAACGAAATAGTCGCGAAGGCCGTCTCGATTCTCAGAGATCGTGGTGTCGATTGCTCTTTAAGGGTGTACGGGCGACGGTACTCCGATAACTCTTCCTTAGATAATCTCATGACCTCGGCTGACGGTGAATATAGGGGCCAAGTTGCCTCCGATCAGTTTGTGAACGAGCTTCGAGAGTGCTCGGTATTCGTTATGAATTCTAGGCATGAGCCCTTTGGTCTCTCTGCCCTTGATGCGATTGAGGCCGGATGTTCGCTCCTTCTTTCGACTAACTGCGGAATTGCCGAAGTGATGTCGATTCAGGGATCCGATGTCGTGAAAAACTGCGAGGACCCGATCGAGGTTGCCGATAAGATCGAGGGATTGCTTCGAGCTCCTAACTCCAAGCGGCTGTTTGATTCCATCGATTTTGATGAATGTAGCTGGACCAAAACGGCCGAGACGCTACGAAATTACTGTGCGGAGGTATTAGGGTAAATGGCCGAAAGCAAGAAAGTGACCGTCTCCAAAAGAGATGTGATTTGGAATTATGTCGGCACGATCGCGTCTATGGGCAGTAACTTTTTGCTCTTGCCGCTACTCCTATCTTTTTTATCGAGTGCTCAAATCGGTCTCTGGTACGTGTTCGTAGCCATTTCGGGTTTTGCGCAGCTGCTTGAATTCGGTTTTACTTCTACCTTGTCCCGCAACATTCTTTATTGCCTGAGCGGGGCAAAGAAACTGACCAAACAAGGCTGCGACTATTCTTCTGTTGATGGAGAAGTTGACTGGCACTTGATGCGCGTCGTTCTTGATACGTCTAAAACGATATACGCTGTCTTGGGTCTCATCGCGTTATTTGTTGCGGCAACGTTGGGAACTTTTTACGTTTCTTATGTCACCGATTCTTTTTTAATTGAGGGTTCGTTGCCTGCATGGATTGTGTTTGTCGTTTCCATTTTCACTAATTTGTATTTTCTTTACTGTCTCACGTTTCTCCGTGGGCTTGGAGACGTTGCCGGTGAGAACAGGGCTAAAACGCTTGCCAGGATTGGGCAGCTTGCTATTACGGCGGTCCTTCTGTTTTGTGGCTTGAGCCTTCTCGCTGCCGCACTCGGCTTCTTGGCCTACAGCACTTTGCTGAGGTTATTTGCGATTAGGACATTTCGGAGCCATCATGACGTCGAAGAGGGGATTAAATCCGATGCCGCAGCTGTTGCTAAGGACGAAATGCTTGACGTTCTAAAGACGGTTTCGTTTGTGGCGTGGCGTGATGGTGTCGTATCTCTAGCCTGGTATGGCGCCACGCAGGCAACATCGCTGCTTTGCTCAGCTTTCCTAGGGCTTGAACAAACTGGTACGTATTCCGTCATGTTGCAGTTCGCGACGGCGATCCACCAGATTTCAAGCGCCTATTTACGTTCATGCTTTCCCACCTTCCAGTCTGCCTATGTCAGGGATGACAAGCAGACTCAGAAGGCGGTGGTCGAACGCGGAATTTCCTGCTATGTATGCATGTATATTGTCGCTACAGTTCTTGTAACGGCATGCCTGCCGATACTCACGCTTTTCAAGCATGATTTCATTTGCGATCCAGTTTTGTTCCTGGGTATTGCCCTCTATTACTTCCTGCTTAATCAGCACTCTCTGTTTTGCAACATTATTGTTAGCATGAACGAGATTCCGTACTTCAAAGCGTATTTGGTATCAACTGCTGCTGGAATCTGCGTAAGTTGCGTTTTATGTGGCGCCTTTAGCTGGGGAGCCTGGGGTCTTGTAGTTGGCCAGGCAATTCCACAGCTCTGCTACAACAATTGGCATTGGCCACAATATGTTTTAAAACGTACCGGGCTTGGATATGTGCAGGCTATACACAGCGGTCTTGATTGGTGGAAAAATAGAATGGTTGGGCAAAGAGCCTAATTGAAGCATGTGCCTTTGCATGGTGACACGTAATTTCTTTCGCAAACTGACATCCGCATGGCGAACACGGCCCGCGCCCCGTCATATGATTTCTAGCGGCTAAACAACAAATCATTGACGAAGGGATACGGGTCGTGTCTGCGAACATCGTATAAGTCGACGAGGAGTCGCTGCGCAAGGACATATAGAATCTGGTGAGAAAGACCGTCGAGGAGACGCCCAGCGCGCTGGTAGACGAAAATGTGTCTGATTTTGTCGGGGCCGGCCGGTTAGGTGCTGGGGCTTTGAAAGCCCCAGCACCTTTTGCTTTATGGAACGGCCATGACTATGTGACGTTGCCGCATGTACTCTTTGCCGTGGGCAAACAGGTAGTGTCGAGAAAGTTGGTGTAGAGCCCGATCCGAAGCGGGTCGGCCCGGCGT
>UQNG01000050.1:0-17654 GCA_900542335.1 uncultured Collinsella sp. | reverse complement strand
ACACGCGCCGCGGCTGATCGCCCGGCAGGACCAGCGGGGCGTAGCCAAAGCCGTGATCGCCGCGGCCCTCGTGCGCGATAACGCCCTCGCAGGCGCCCTCGCCATAGGTGACCAGGCCGTCCGTATCGATAAGCGCGACGACGCTCATAAAGCGCGCGGTACGATCCTCGTCTGCCACGCCTTCCAGGTTAACGAGAAGCTTGGCGTTGTTGGCGGCATCGTCGCCATGCACGCCCGCATAGCGCGCGCTATACACGCCCGGCTCGCCGTCCAGCGCGTCGACGACCAAGCCAGAATCGTCGGCGATGGCCATAAGGCCCGTCTCCTCAACGGCAGCCTGCGCCTTGATGATGGCGTTCTCCAAAAACGTCGTGCCGTTTTCCTCGGGGTCCTCAAAATCGCCCAGCTGACCGAGCGCCACAAAGCGCACCTCGGGCATGACCTTGCCCAAAATGGCCTCGATCTCGGTGAGCTTATGGGCGTTGCCGGTTGCCACGACGATGGTCGCCGCCGGGTCGAGAGTGTCGATGTCAATCTTCTCAAGTGCCATAGCTGGCCTCCTTTGTCTCTATAGCAATGCCGAGTTGAGGACGACGAGGACTTCGGCCTCTCTCCCGTCTCAATCAACGGCAGTCTTATACTTCGACGTTTTCCCAGATAAAACCTGCCAAAATAAACCTGTCCCTTTTTGGCAGGTTAGGCGAGGGCTTGGCGCTGAAGCTCGATGAGCTCGGCGATACCCTTGTCACCCAGGTCGAGTAGGGCGTTGAGACGCTTGCGATCGAAGGGCGCCTGCTCGCCGGTACCCTGGAGTTCGATCATCTCACCGGAATCGGTGGCGACGAGGTTCATGTCGACCTCGGCGTGGCTGTCCTCGGAATAATCCAAGTCGAGCAGGGTGTTGCCGTCGACGACGCCCATGGAAATGGCGGCAACCTGGCCCGTGAGCGGGATGCGCTCGAGTTTTCCCGCCTCGACCCACATGGCAAGGGCGTCGTGCAGCGCCAACCAGGCACCGGTAATGCTCGCCGTACGCGTGCCGCCATCGGCCTGGATCACATCGCAGTCGACGGTAACGGTGTACTCGCCGAGCGCCTTCATGTTGACGACGGTACGCAGGCTGCGGCCGATAAGCCGCTCGATCTCCATGGAGCGGCCCTTGCGGTTGGCATGCTCGCGCTTGCAGCGTTTACCGGTCGAGGCCGGCAGCATCGCATATTCCGCCGTTACCCAGCCGGCCTTGGCGCCCTTGCGCCAACCCGGCACACCCTCCTCGATGGTCGCGGCGCACAGTACGCGCGTGTCGCCGAACTCCGCCAGGCACGAGCCGTGGGCGTGCTTCATGACGCCGCGGGTGAGCTTAACGGGGCGCAGCTCGTTTGCGGCGCGGCCGTTGGCGCGGTTGACCTGCATGTATTCCATGGAACTATCCTTTCGGCAAAAGATGTGGCGAAGCCTCCGGCGACATTGCGAGCCTAACCGAGTTCGTCGATATCGACATGCTCAATGCTTTTAAGCGGCTGGCCAAAGATAAAGCTACCCGCCACCGCAAACTCGGCAATGTTGTCAGACGTGGTGGCAAAGCGATGCTGTGGCTCGGCGGTATCGCCCGCCAGCTGCTCACGGCGCGTGAGGATATCGGTCAGCTCGCGGGTGGTCTCCTCGGCGGAGCTCACCACGCGCACCCCGGGTCCCAGCGCATGGCGGATGGGACCCACCAGCAGCGGGAAGTGCGTACAGCCGAGCACCACGGTATCGATGCCGCGATCGTGCAGCGGCTCGACTGTGGCGCCGACCAGCGCGCGAACGGCTGGCGTATCAAAAATATCCTCGTTCTCGAGCCACTGCTCCTGCAGGTGCGCGCCCGAGGCGAGCTCGTGCTCGACGACCTCGACAAAGCTCGAGGCCGGACAGCCATACACATCGACACCAGCATCCAAATCCTGGATGGCGCGCGTGTAGGCGCCCGAGCGAATGGTGAGGTTGGTGGCGAGCACGCCCACGCGGCGCGTACGCGTGCTGTTGATGGCGGCGCGTGCGCCCGGGGCGATCACGCCGATCACGGGAACGTCGAGCACTTGCTGAGCCAGACGCAAGGCCGCGGCGGTCGCCGTGTTACAGGCGATGACCATGATCTTAACGTCGTGCCTCGATAGCCAGCGGCCCGCCTGCAGCGCAAACGAGCGAACCTCGTCCTCGGTGCGGGTGCCATAAGGGCAGCGTTTAGTGTCACCGAAATAGTAAACAGACTCATGCGGAAGGGCCGTTGCGATCGCGCGCGCGACCGTCAAGCCGCCCAGGCCCGAGTCGAACACGCCGATCGGACGCGTGTCCCCGGCCAGATTCTCGATATCGGACATTACCTCACCAGATTCTCTCTCGAAAAATGCGACCACGCGTGATATGTCGCGCTACGAACGGGCCGCGACCAGCAGCTCGGCCGTTGCCACCCAACCGTCGACAATCTTGCCGCGCGTTACATAGGCATTGTCGCAGGTGTCCAAGAACTCCGGGGCGCCGGCGCTCGTCAGACCGTTCTCGACCAGGCAGAACATGCCCACGTGGTCGGCCATGTAGAAGTCGGACTCGGAGTCGCCGAGCGCGAGCGTCTCCTCGCGCTCGATCCCCAGGTGCTCGCAGAAGCGCGCAATGGCAACGCCCTTGTTGAGACCCGCCGGATTAATATTGAAGGCGCGGCCGTCCTCGACGCGATCAAGCTCGAGCGTCGTCGGCTTGGACAGGTGCGTCAGATGGCCGTTGCAAGCCCAGACCAGACCGCAGCCGGCCTCGTCCAGGATGGCCTGAACCTCATCGTCGGGCACATCGCCGCGCATGCCGACGGTGACCTCACGGTACTTGTAGCCGGTCGACATGTCGTTGTGGTACTCGATTTTACGCGGCCAGCGGGCAAGGATCTTCTCGCACACGCCGGTCTGCTCAATCACCTGGTGCGGCGTGAGACCGCAGGCGGGGTCGTAGGGCATGTCGCCCGTCAGGTACTCCCAATCGTTGGCCTTGAGGTCGTACATAACCAGGCCGCCCATCTCGCCGATGTAGGAGTTGAGGCCGAGCACGCGGGCGTCTTCGTGGATCATGGTGCGATTGCGACCCGAGGTGGGGACCACCTGGATGCCGGCACGAGCGAGCGCGACAACCGCCTCGACGAGCTTGGTCGAGGGATTGCCGTCGTTATCGCGCAGCACGCACGAGCCGGGGGCGAGCATCGTGGCGTCCAGATCGGTAAAGACATACTTGACCTTGGCAAGACGCTCGCGCACCTCGCCCGAAAGCTCGGCAACGGTCGGCAGGATGTTGTGGGACATGGTCACTCCGTTTACATAGAAGGGGCTGGTCTAGGCGTCGTACGCCGCAAGGGTGCGCTTGAGAATCGAACCGTCGCGCTCACAAGGCTCGGGTCCGTTCTTGCGCAGCATACACTCTTCCTCGCCCTTACCGGTCACGATGACCACGGCAGGACGGACAGTTTCGCGCACGGCAGTCTCGATAGCGGCAACGCGATCAGTCACGATTTGCCAGTTATCATTTCCCTGCGCTTGAACGTTGCGCGCGATCTCGGCGCAGATGTCCTCGACATCCTCGGGGCCGGGGTCATCCTCGGTAATCACGATTCGGTCGGCATACTTGCCAGCGGCGATGCCCATCGTGGTGCGTCGATCGACACCCTTACCGCCCGTAGCGCCAAATACAACCGCCAGCTCGCGCTCGGGATAGTTCTCGCGCAAGTCGCGCAGGAGTGTCTCGAGGCTCATGCCGTTATGTGCAAAATCGACGATGCCCAGGATTTTGCCCGATACGGACGGATAGAGCTCCATACGACCGGGAACGAAGACGCCCTCAAAGCCATGGACGATACCCTCTTCGGAAATGCCCAGGGCCTCGGCGCAGGCAATAGCGGCAAGCGCGTTGGACACATTGAACTTAACCGGCGTGGGAATCACAATGTCACGCGTAAAACGGGGCGTGCGCACCGTTGCCACCACGCCGCAGTCGCCATTGCAAATCGCCAGCGCAAGCACGTCGGCACGCTCGTCGGTCAGGGAGAACGTCACCGTACGTTCGCAACGAGATGCCGCCTCGAGCACGCGATCGACCTTATCCATATCGAGATTGACCACGGCAAAACGGCTCTGCGAGAAGATTTTGAGCTTGCTGGCAAAGTAATCCTCGAGCGTCGGATGCTCAATCGGCGAAATGTGATCCTCGCCGATATTGGTAAAGGCGCCGACTTCAAAGTCAATCTTGCCCGTGCGCTCGTATTTGAGGCCCTGACTCGATGCCTCCATAACCAGCCACGGGGCACCCGCCTCCGCAGCATGTGCGATGCGAGACTGCAGCAGGAAGGATTCGGGGGTCGTCAGCTTGGAAGGGCCCGTCTCGATGCCGTCGTCGAACTCAATGCCCGTATTAAGAGCGGGTCGATGACAGCCCGTAAGCTTGGCCTCGTTGGCGAGGATGCCGCGCAGATAAAAGCTGCAGGTCGACTTGCCCTTGGTGCCTGTAAAGGCGCAGACCTTCACCTTACCCGACGGGTGCTCATAAAAGGCATCTGCCACCACGGCGAGCGTGCGACGAATATCGCTCACAATCACCGCGGGAAGATCAACATCGTAATCGACCTCGGAAACGTAGGCCACGGCGCCATCGGCGATTGCCGAAAGCAGGTACTCGCGCTTAAACGCACGGCCTTTGCAGACAAACAACGTGCCCGGACGCACCTGGCGCGAGTCATCAGTCGCAAACTCAATGCGCTGGTCGCACGAAGCGCTCGGTCTGGAAACAACAAGGTCATCTTCCTCGAGCAACTCTATATAGCGCATCAGAGTTAGCTTCTCTTGTGTCGGACTCGACATACAAAGACCTCTCTCGCTAAATTCAGCCTTAAAGGGCAGAAGACGTCCCGCGGCAGAAACGATGAAACATTCTGTATTATCAACCATCCTAATATGCCACCTGACCTTGCGCGCATCACAGCCTTCTAAAAAATTGCATGGACTGTGCCGTGGTCTAATAAATGGCAACGGTGTTCACCCCGTGTAAAAACAAGGAAATCTGGGTGCTGTTCTTTAACATAGCGTTCGCAACCACGTCCCGCCGCTTCGCCTGAAGATCGGGACGTGGTTTTTTCGGTTCGCTCGGCGCTTATGCCCTATCACGAAACAAAAGATTGGCATGATAGTAAAGATTATTTGACATCAGCTGCCGCAATCCTTGCGGCAGTACACCTGAGCCGTCAGCAGAAAGGATCTTGCATGTGCGGTTTTGTCGGTTTTACCGGTACAGATGAACAGAGTGAGCTGGTTCTCACGGCCATGATGAATCGCATCATCCACCGTGGTCCCGATATGGGCGGCCAGCATATCGTCGACAACGTTGCCCTTGGTTTTCGTCGTCTTTCGATTCTCGATCTATCCGAAGCTGGAGCCCAGCCCATGTCGAGCGACGACGGCAAGGTCACGATTGTCTTCAACGGAGAGATCTACAACTTCCAGGAGCTTCGCGCCGAGCTGGAGGCGGCCGGCTACGCCTTCCACTGCAACGCTGATACCGAAGTCCTGGTACACGGTTACGAGGAGTGGGGCGAGGACCTGGTCAACCGTCTGCGCGGCATGTACGCGTTCGTAATTCACGACCAGAACAAGAACAAACTCTTTGGTGCTCGTGACATCTTTGGTATCAAGCCGTTCTATTACTACCAGGCATCCGATGGCTCGCTGCTGTTTGGCTCCGAGATCAAGAGCTTCCTGGACCATCCCAAGTTTGAGAAGGCTGTCAACCACGACGCGCTGCGCCCCTACCTGACGCTGCAATTCCCCGCCACGGAGGAGACCTTCTTTAAGGGCGTGTTCAAGCTTGCCCCGGCGCATTGCTTTACGTATGACCTGACGACCAACACCATGGACATCAAGCGTTACTGGAGCTGCGACTTCACCGACGACAACTCCAAGACCTTCGAGGAGTACGTGGACGAGTGCGACAAGGTCGTGCACGAAAGCGTCGCTGCGCACCGAATCGCCGATGTTAAGGTGGGCTCGTTCCTTTCTGGCGGTGTGGACTCCAGCTACATTGCCGCCTGTCTCATGCCCGACACCACGTATTCTGTCGGCTTCGATTACAAGAACTTCAACGAGACCAACTACGCCGCCGAGCTTTCCGACAAGCTGGGCATCAAGAACGTGCGCAAGATGATTACCGCCGACGAGTTCTTTGATGCACTGCCCGATATCCAGTACCACATGGACGAGCCGCAATCGAACCTGTCCAGCGTGCCGCTGTACTATCTGGCGCAGATGGCTTCCAAGGAGGTCACCGTCGTCCTTTCGGGCGAGGGTGCCGACGAACTGTTTGCCGGCTATGAGTGGTACGAGGACACCCCCGAGATGCGCACCTTTAAGAAGCGCGTGCCGCTCGGCGTACGTCGCGCCCTGGGCTCACTCGTTCAGCATCTCCCCTACTTTAAGGGCCACAACTTCCTGACGAAATGCGCCGAGGTTCCCGAGCGCTGGTATGTGGGTCAGGCAAAGGTGTTCGATCCCTCCGAGGTCGACGAGGTGCTCAAGCCCGCTTATGACACCGGCAAGAACGCCGCCGAGATGTGCGCCGAGTACTACAAGCAGGTTCCCAACTGCTGCGAGCTTTCCAAGAAACAGTATCTGGATATGAACATGTGGCTGCCGGGCGACATTCTGCTCAAGGCCGACAAAATGTGCATGGCGCATTCTCTGGAGCTTCGCGTCCCGTTCCTGGACAAGAAGGTCATGGAGTTTGCAGAGCACATTCCCGCCAACTACCGTGTTAACGAAGAAGGCTGCAAGCTCGTTCTGCGTCACGCTGCCAACCGCACGCTGCCCGACGAGTGGGCAACGCGCAAGAAGGTGGGCTTCCCCGTACCGGTCAAGTTCTGGCTGCGCGAGCAAAAGTATTACGACTACGTAAAGGAATACTTCACCGCGCCGTGGGCTGCTGATTTCTTTGACACCGATGCGCTCATGAAACTGCTCGACGATCACTTTAAGGGTCGCGCGCTCAACCAGCGCAAGATCTATACCACGCTGACGTTCCTCATTTGGTACAAGCGCTTCTTTATCGACGAGGACAAGGGCGCTAAAGTCGCCGCTTAGTTTTCGTTATGAATTAGCGGTGAACCACGCAGGGTTTCCGCTATACTCAATCCCTGCGGGCGATTGGCGCAACGGTTAGCGCAGGTGCTTTACACGCACAAGGCTGGGGGTTCGAATCCCTCATCGCCCACCACTGATTTGATAGGCTCCCAGCTATGGGGGCCTTTCGTTTTTGGGCCCATCGCATGGGATTCGAACCCGCAAGGGTGCGGAGCTGAGGAAACGCGAAGCGTTTTCCAGCGCAGCACGCGAGGAGCGAAGTAGCGAAGTGAAGCGCGGGCGGCAAAATGGACCCCTGGCGAATACCCGTGTGCAAAAAATGCCAAATATGAGTACTGCTACCTTTTTAGTAGCAGCGTTTTCGAAGTCATAAAAGGCAAATCCGGCATTAGAAAGACGATCGATAGTCCAGTTAAGCCAATTTGCCAACTACAAAACTGGGCATATGTGGCCCAACTCGTCTAAAAACAACTAATTTATATGTTACGAAGTTAGTGCCCGTACTCATATTTACCACTTTTTGCACACGGCCCATCCCGGCCATGGTAAATCGATAGCAAAACGGGCTCCAGTTCGCCCAATCGTGTGCCAAACGGCACGTGACGGTCTGGAGCCCGCTTCAAATTGCTATGCCTAATAGCGCTAAGCCAAAACACCCGCCAGGATCTCGATCAGGTTGTCCACGTCGGCCTCTTCGCACACGAGCGGCGGCAGGAAGCGCAGCGTATGTGCGCCTGTAGCGTTGATCACGGCACCAGCCCCCAATGCACGGGCCACGACGTCGTGTGCATCACCCGCGGCATCATCCAAATCGCAGCCGAGCATCAGGCCGCGACCACGCACCTCTACCACATGCGGAAGCTTAGCCAGCGCCTGCTCCATATAAGCACCCACCTTGGCAACATGCTCGGCAAAATCGCCGCGCACGAGCGCAGAGAGCGTCGCGGCGCACGCCGCGACAGCCAAGCAGCTACCGCCAAAGGTCGAGCCGTGGTCACCCGGCTTAAACACGTCGGCGATCTCCTTCTTTGCCACCACGGCACCCATGGGCACGCCATCGGCAATGCCCTTGGCAAGGCTCATAATGTCGGGCTCCACGCCATAGGTCTGGAATGCAAACGGCTTGCCGGAGCGGAAGATGCCACACTGGACCTCGTCGGCGATAAGAACGGCGCCCACCTCGTGTGCCAAGTCGCGCGCCGCCGCCATAAACTCCTCGGTCATGGGGTGCACGCCGCTCTCGCCCTGAATCGGCTCGAGCATGACGGCGCAGACCTCGCTTCCCAGCTGCTTAAAGATCGAACGCAGTTCGTCGACATCGTTGGGCGTACAGGCCACAAAGCCACCCGGCAGCGGACGGAAACTGTCCTGTAGCCGATCCTGCATGGTGGCGGCAATGGTCTCGAGCGTACGGCCGTGGAAGCCGCCACGCATGCATACGATGGTGTTGCCGCCGTTACCAGCACGCTTGGCGTACAGACGCGCGAGCTTCATCGAGCCCTCGTTGGCTTCGGCACCAGAATTGGCAAAGAACGTCTCCCACACCTGCTCGTCCGCAGCCGGGGCACCGAGCGCAGCGGCCGTGGTCTCATCGCCGGCGGCAATGGCATCGGCCAGCACGCACGCACCATCTACGTCGTCGTTGGCAAGCTTGGACAGCAGCGCCGCGACCTGTCCACGCTGCTCGATGTAGAAGTAGTTAGACACATGCAGAAGCTTTTTGGTCTGAGCCTCGAGCGCCGAGAGCACTGCAGGGTTGCCGTGGCCAAGGCTGCACACACCGATACCAGCGAGAAAGTCGAGATACTCACGACCATCGTCACCGATGAGCTTCATACCGTGACCTTCGACAAACTCTACCGGCGAGCGACCAAAGGTATGCATAACGTAATGGGATTCGAGTGATTGCTGAGTTGCAAGTGACATGAGATGCCTTTCGTTGGGCGCCGTACGGCGCAGGGCTATGGGTGCAGGGACGCGACGACCGCGGGTCGGCTAGACCGTCTGGAGCTTCTCGACCTCGTCGAGGTTCTCGGTCAGACGCGCCGCAAACGTCGAAAGCGGATGCGGATGCGTATCGAACTCGTAGGCCGTCTCGGTGGAGTGGATCACGGTACCGACGCCAGCATCGGTCAGCAACTCCAGCAGCAGCGAGTGCGGCGTCGTGCCGTTGATGATGTGGGCTCGGAACACGCCAGCAGCAAGCGCATCGACGGCGGCGCGCAGCTTGGGAATCATACCCTTGTCGACTTCTCCGCCGTAGAGCATCTCGTTGACCTCGTCGAGCGTCAGGTTGGAGATAAGCGAGTCCTTGTCGCTAAAATCCTTGTACAGGCCGTCGACATCGGTCAAAAAAATCGCCTTATGCGCGTGAAGCGCCGCCGCAACGGCACCGGCAGCGGTGTCGGCATTGATGTTGAAGAATCCGCCGTCCTCCCCCGCCGCGACGGTAGCGATAACGGGAATGTACTCGCTATCGAGCAAGCGCTCGATATAGTCGGTGTTGACGTGCGTCACTTTGCCCACGCGACCGAGCTCGGGGTCGAGCAGCTCGGCGATGAGTGTGCCGGCATCGCTGCCCGACACGCCTACGGCCAGGTTGCCGTGGTGGTTGATGGCGGCGACCAGCTCCTGGTTAACCTTGCCGCCCAGCACCTCGCGCACGATATCCATAGTCGCCGGCGTGGTCACGCGCTGGCCGTTCTTAAACTCGACGGGAATATCGTAATGGCTCAGCGCCTCGTTGATGGCCTTGCCGCCGCCATGCACGATGACGGGGCGCATACCGATGATCTTGAGCAAAACGATGTCGCTCATCACGTCGCGGCGCAGCTGCTCATCGACCATGGCGGCTCCGCCATACTTGATAACGACCGTCTTGCCGGTCAGGTTTTTAATCCACGGCAGCGCTTCGAACAGCAGCTGCGCGGTTGCTTCGTTGGATTCGCTCGAACGACAATCGCGTGCGAATTTCATAATCTGCCTCGTCTTTCGTATCGTTATCGTGCCGTGCTCCGCCGTCCGCAATCGCGGCAAGATGCGCAGCGTGCCTGGAATCTAGGAACGGTAGTCACCGTTGATGGAGATGTACTCGTGCGTGAGGTCGCAGGTCCACACGGTCGTTGCCGCATCGCCTGCGCCCAGGTCGGCCGAGATCACGATCTCGGGCGCCTCAAAACGTCGCAGAGCCTCGTCCTCGTCAAAGGGAACGGTCAGACCATCGCGACAGACGGGCATGCCCATCATGTCGATGGAAACGTCTTCCTGATTAAACTTCACGCCGCACTTGCCAAGCGCCATGGCGACGCGGCCCCAGTTGCAGTCGTGGCCGGCGATGCAGGTCTTGACGAGCGGCGAATTGGCGACGGCGCGGGCGGCGATATCGGCTTCCTCGTCGTTGGCGGCGCCGGCGACGTTAACCGTCACGAGCTTTGACGCACCCTCGCCATCGGCCGCAATGTTGCGCGCCAGGCTCTCGCACACCTCGTGCACGGCAAAGGCCAACTCGTCAAAGGCATCAGTACCCTCGACGATGGCCTCGGCATCTGCGACTGCAGCGCCAGAAGCAAGCATGATGCAGGTGTCGTTGGTCGAGGTATCAGAATCGACCGTCACTTTATTGAAGGTCTGCTTAACGGTCGAGAGCAACAGGGCGTGGAGCGCCGCCGGCTCGACGGGGGCATCGGTAGTAATGACCGCGATCATGGTGGCCATATTAGGCATGATCATGCCCGAGCCCTTGCACATACCGCCCACCGTATAGGCATTGCCTGCGTGCCCCGCAGCCTCACTGCGATAGCGAACGGCATACTCCTTGGAATGTGTATCAGTCGTCATGATAGCGCGGGCGGCATCGGCGCCACCATGAGCGGAGAGCGCCTCGAAGGCGGACGGAACGGCCGTCTCAAACGTGTCGATCGGCAGAATCTGTCCGATCACGCCTGTGGATGCAACTAGGATCTGCTGGGGTTCACAGCCGATGACCTGCGACGCGATGTTGCATGTCTCGCGCGCACAGGCTAGGCCGGTCTCGCCCGTGGCGGCGTTCGCGTTGCCGGAGTTGATTGAAACACCGGCGATGATGCCATAGCCCTTGTCCGCACCGCCCAGGTTGGCACGGCTCACCTGCACGGGCGCCGCGCAAAAGCGGTTGGTCGTAAACACGCCGGCACCTGGACAGGGCTTATCGGGCACGACGAGTGCATAGTCCAAGCGCTCGGGATTCTTCCGGAATCCCGCATGGATACCTGCAGCCTTAAAGCCGGCCGCTGCCGTAACGCCGCCCTCGACGGCGCGAATCTTGATATCAATCAGGTCGGTATTCATCGTCCCTACGACTCCTTATATCAAATAAAAAAGCGGGCATCGGCTGGCACGCCATACCGGTCGCAATTAGTAGACCAGCTTAAAAGTGGCGCCCAACTCGATACCCGACTACCAAATCGTTAACAATCGAATGTGCTACACCGGGCACGCCACTGTGGGCAAGCCTCGTCGCTCGTCAAAGCCAAAAACGATGTTGGCGCACTGGACCGCCTGGCCCGCAGCACCCTTGCACAAATTGTCGATAGCGCCCGTCGCCACCAGCACGCCCGCACGCTTGTTGAGCGCAAGGCCGATCTGGGCGGCGTTGGTGCCGACGACCGAAGCCGTCTTGGGCTGCTGGCCGGCATCGAGCACGCGCACAAAGCTGCGTCCGGCGTAAAACTTCTTGTAATGGTCGACGACGTCCTCAAGGGCCAACGCGTCGAGAGCCTGCGGCGCGAGCGGCATCGTCACCGTGGAAAGCAGGCCGCGCTTGAGCGGTGCCAAGTGCGGAGTAAAGACGACGCGATCGGTCAGGTCCAGGATCTGCTCAATCTCGGGCGTATGGCGATGTTTGCCTACGCCATAGGCCTCCAGGTTCTCGTCCGCGCTACAAAAATGGGTGCGAGCGTTGCAGGACTTACCGGCGCCCGTCACGCCACTAATGGCATCGACGATTACGGGGCCGTTCTCTGCCACCCAGCCCGCACGCACGGCAGGAGCGGCAGCAAGGCTCGTTGCGGTGGGATAGCAACCGGCGCAGGCGACCAGCACGGGTTTGCCGTCGGCATGGTCGGATGCGGCGGTCTCCAAGTCCCGGCAGAATAGCTCGGGCAGGCCAAAGGCACGGGTCTTGAGCAGCTCGGGGCTCGTATGCTCGGCGGCATACCACGTCTCAAAGACGGACGCGTCGTTCAGGCGGTAGTCGGCCGAAAGATCAAAGCAGGAGACGCCCGATGCAAGCAGCGCGGGCACCTGTGCCATGGCAGCCGTGTGCGGCACGGCAAGAAAAACCGCATCGCAGCTCTTGAGCTCGGGGGCGTCATGCGTGGTGAAAACCAGATCGCTCACGCCAGCAAAGCTCGGATACACCGCGGACAGCGGCTGGCCGGCATCGGCGTTGGACGTAATGGCAACAAGTTCAAACTCGGGATGGCCGAGTACGAGGCGAATGAGCTCGGCTCCGGCATATCCAGCCGCGCCGACGATTCCAACCTTCAAAGACATATCAGACTCCTTGTCTGCGATTTATGCACCGATGCGCATTTCGCAGCGGTCGTTATGAAGTGGGTTGAAACTTTAGCACCAAAAGATGCATTTATACGTAAATAGCTTGCATGTTCATGCATTGAAACATTCCCGACACATTCACTTGAAGGAATTGACAAATAGAGCGGGCCCCGTATTGACCGGCACTCCTTACGGCGCCGGGCAACACGGGACCCGCCCATGCGAAAACTAAGTTGTTAGGATGAGCCAGCTGGCTAGAGCTCGACCGGCACCCATTCGTCGTGATTGCAGATAAAAGCCTCGGGATCCTCAACGCTAAAGAAGACGAGCGCGGGGTCGTTAGGCCCCTCATAGTGCTCGCTCAAGCGCTCAAGATGTTTCCATCCGGCCTCGCGCATTTCGCTCGAAGCCCGGTCTTCCAGCCCTGCACGCCCGCGCAGGATCAACCAACCATGGCCCGGCCACCAACTCGTGGCCTCAAAGCGCTGGTTTTGCAGCAGCTCCTGCCACACATCTTTGGTGCGCGCTGTCACAAACCACAGCTTGCCGTCCTGAATCTGCGCAAACGAGAACGGACGCACATGCGGCTGCCCGCCCACGCTCGTCGCCAGATACCACGCCGGCACCGACGTCAGATACTCCAACACCGTATTCAGTCCGTCCATGTGTCCTCCTGACGCCTGACCAGTCTTTTTGGAATGGGTAGCCAATTTGGGAAATTAGAGCTCGAGGCGCTCTTCGCTGCCGTCGATATCGCAGAACCGTGCGGCGATGTTGCGGACCGAGAAGAATGCAAGGCGGCCGTCGTTGGCACTATCGTGTTGCTCGCCAATGCCCACCATGTGCCTAAAGCCCGCCTGACGCACCTTGTCGCTCACGACTGCATCATCATCGAGCGCGGCCTCACCGGTTAACACGATCCAGCACTCCCCCGGCTTCCAGCCCGATACCTCAAACTTGGGATTCGCGCTCAACTCCGCCCACACGTCCTTGTCGCGCGACGTGCAAAACCACAGTTTGTCGTCATCGACCATGGCAAACGAAAACGGCCTCACGCGGGGCTGATGCCCGTCGCTCACATCGGTCGTGGCAAGATACCACGCCGGAATGCGTCTGAGATACGAGCAAGCGCGCTCGAGCTGAGCCGTGCGATCGATGTCGGTCATAGAGACCCCTTTCTTGCGCTCGAATCGAGCTTAGACGAGTTGAAGATTGATAACGACAACGCATGTCACCAGCAGCGCCATCGCCACCGCGGCCAGTGCATCCCCGCGGCCAAACGTAAGCGCATGCAGACGCGTGCGTCCCTGTTCGCCGTGATAGCAGCGCGCATCCATGGCGGCCGAAAGCGTCTCGGCATGACGAAACACGCCGGTGAACAGCGGAATCGCCACACTGCCGAGCATGCGCACACCGCCGAGCGGACCGCCCGTCACGCGCGCGCCGCGACTTGCCTGTGCATCGGCCGTCTGTTTCATCTCGGTGGCAAATTGCGGCATAAACCGCAGCGCGATACCCATAATCATGCCGAGCTCGTGCGCCGGAAGCCCCACGCGCGCAAATGGTGCGAGCAGACGTTCAAAGCCCGCGGTGAGGTCGAGCGTCGGCGTGGTGAGTGTAATGGCGCTCATGCCGGCCATCATCAACGTCAGGCGGCACGCCACAAACGCCGCAGAACGCAGCGAGCCCTCGCTCACCTGCAAAAAGCCAAGCTGCCACAGGATGCGGCCACTCTGGTCGGAAAACAGGTTGAGCACCGCGACCACCACGACAATCGCCAGCAATGGTGCCATCGATGATAGGACCCGGCGCAACGGCACCCGGGCTGCGAGATAGACCAGCACGACAAAAAATGCGACCGGAACCAGCCCGCAAAAGCTTCCGACGGTGAGCACGGTGACCAGAAATGCAAAACCTAGGAGCAACTTAGTACGCGGATCCAGGCGATGCACCGCGCTATCCCCGGGATAGTAGCTGCCAAATGAGAACGCCTCCATTAGCAGCCCTCCTCTCGCGTGGGCGCCTTGGAACCAGCCTGACACGGAACCCTCAAAGGCACGTCCGCGCAGCCCAGCAGCAAGCCGGCCAACTCGTCGGCTAGCGCCTCAACCGTATAAAGCTTGTCGCAGCGGAGCGGCACACCGGCTTGCGCAAGCGCCAGCGCCATGCGCTGGGCGGCAGGAACGCCCAGGCCGATCGATTTGAGCTCGTTCGCGCGCGCAAACACCTGCGCGGGCGTTCCCTCGGCAAACACGGCGCCCTCGTTCATCACAACGATACGGTCACAGCAATTTGCCAGGTCATCCATGCTATGCGAAACCATGACAACAGTCAGGCCCTCGCGATGGAGCCGATCGATGAGCCCCAGGAAATCCCTGCGCGCAGCCGGATCGAGCCCCGCCATGGGCTCGTCGAGCACCAGCACCTCGGGCTCCATGGCGAGCACGCCGGCAAACGCCACGCGGCGCTGCTGGCCGCCCGAAAGCTCAAAGGGGTTCTTGTCGCCTATCGCGGCAAGGTCGAGGCCCACGCGCGCAAGCGATGATGCGACACGGCGTGCAACCTCGTCTTCTGGCAGGCCAAGGTTGCACGGGCCAAACGCCACGTCCTGCGCCACGGTCTCGGCAAATAGCTGGCGCTCGGGATACTGAAACACCACGCCGACCTTGGCCTTAACCGCGGCGGCGTCTTTCTTGCTTGATAGGTCGAGCCCCAGCGCGCAAACGCTTCCCTCCTGCGGACGAATCAACCCGTTGAGATGCTGAACCAGCGTCGATTTACCCGAGCCGGTATGACCCGCCAATCCCAGAAACTCGCCGCGGCGCACCGTCAACGAAACATCACGTAGCGCCCAGGGGCTGTTTGGATCGTTGCCCCAAAGAGCTTGTTTGCTCGATGCGTCCGCAGTGGTCGAGCGCTTGCGCCATCGACGGCGCTCGCGGGCGCTCAGCGAGTAACTATGCGAGAGGTGCGAGATCTCGATAACGGGCTCCGACGCGGCCGCCTCGTTAGTCGCGAAGGATGCATTGTCGAGCATACGAGAATCGGATGCAGAAGGCTGCACTGCGACGTCCGCCCCGCCCCGCTCGGCGTAAACCCGCGCAATCTCGGCGACCATATCTGCCTCGCGCACCTGCGCGCAAACGGGCACGCCCTTCTCACGAAGTGCCCTACCTAGGCAGCACGACGCCGGCATATCCAGGTTGAGCTGCGCAAGTTCGTCCGCCCGCGTCAAGATTTCCTCGGGCGTACCGATCATGGCAACGCGGCCCGCTTGGAAGACAGCAACGCGATCGGCCTCGGCGGCCTCTTCCATAAAGTGCGTAATCATCACGATGGTCATGCCGCGATCATGCAACGCACGGCAAGCCTTCATGAGGCCCTTGCGTCCACGCGGATCGAGCATCGAGGAAGCCTCGTCCAATATGAGCACGCGCGGTTCCATGGCGAGCACGCCGGCAAGCGCCACGCGCTGCTTTTGGCCGCCCGAAAGCGCGTGGGTCTCGTGGCGCTCAAAGCCCACCAGGCCCACGCCCTTCAGTGCCTCGCGTACGCGCTGCGCAATTTGCGCCGATGGCACGCCAAGGTTTTCAGGACCAAACGCAACGTCATCTTCGACAAGCGTTGCTACCAGCTGATCATCGGGATTCTGGAATACCATGCCCGCGGTCGAACGAATGTCGTAGACCAGCTCGGGGTCGGACGCATCCATGCCGTTGACGCGTACCGTGCCCGCATCGGGCTGCAACAGTGCATTCAGATGCTTGGCAAACGTCGACTTGCCCGACCCATTGCCACCGAGGATGCAGAAAAACTCGCCATCCTCGATGTTCAGATCGACGCCGTCGAGTGCCGGTGCGGCACCGTCATAGCTAAAGGAAACGCCCCGACACTCAATCATGCGCGGCCTTTGACCTGGTCCTTTTTAGGCGTGATGAGGTTGGAGACCGCCTTGTACACCACAAGCGTCAACACCGAGTTAAGCACGGTCTTGATAAGGTTGAACGGCAGCACGGCAGGAATCATGAGCGGGGCGATCACATCGACCGAGCCATACCAGAACCATACGCCAATGGTAAGATTTGCGACCATAGACAACGCCGTAGCGGCAATAACGCCGAGCACCAGGCCAATCACGGCACCCTTATAGGTATGCATCTTCTGGTAGACGATAGCCGCGGGCAGAATGTAGCCCAGCGTGGCAACCAGATTCATAAGCGCGCCGACCCAGTCACCCGTAGTGAGCGCATGGATAACGATCGCCATGGCTGCAACAGCGGTACCAGCACCGGGGCCATACGCAAATCCGCACACCATCGCCGGCACCAGCGACGGGTCGTAGGTCAAAAACGGCGCCGAAGGAAGGATGGGCAGCTGCACGTACATAAACAGGGCGCCCAAGGCGCACATCAACGCCATGGTAACGAGCTGTTTGGTGCTCCACCTATTCGTGTTCTCAAAATGGATATGCTGCGACTGTTCAGACATAAGATCACCTGCCTCTTTCATCCGGACTCTAACCGTTGGTACTGGGGTCTCACCAGTTCAGCCGGCATGCGAACCAACACACGCACGGGTCGCGGACTCATCGGCTCGGTCGCAGACGCCTCGTCTGCGCCACGGCACCCCTTTGGCACCGCCCGATTTACCGCCAGTGGGGAATTCCACCCCGCCCTGAAACAGCAATTGCAAGTGTAGCACGGGCAGGTATTCGCGCAAGTATGCCAAGGATAATTTGTGGTGGGGATCAGTTGCCGTAACAACCACGTTCCCCACCCATCCCAAAGTAACGCGCCTTTCGCGCAAAGCGCGAAACAGCGAAAGGAACACGTATCCCTATCAACCACGTCCTTCTCCGCCCGCCGACCTCAAGGCCGTAAACGCAGGGAATCCGGGGGCGGGACGGGGGTTTCTCTCCGGAACATTCCGCACTGATATCTTCTGTATTGAAGACGTCGATGGTGCACCCGTATACCATTG
>UQNG01000049.1:0-17992 GCA_900542335.1 uncultured Collinsella sp. | reverse complement strand
CGGAGAGCACTTAATGTGCTCTCCGTGCGAGTCAGGACTGTCCGAGCAGGCGACCAAATACCAAAGCCCTCGGAACGACGGGACAGAGTATGCCCCGTCCCTCGGGATGACGGAATAGAACAGGAGCAGCCATGGCAGGCAAGCCGCAAACACTAGCAACGACCTCGGCATTCGAGATCTTGGGCCCCGTCATGGTCGGCCCCAGCTCGTCGCACACCGCCGGCGCCCTGCGCTGCGCCCAGGTTGCCGCTAGCCTGCTGGAAGGCCGCATCACCAAGGTCACCTTTGGCCTGTGGAACTCCTTTGCCCACACCTACCGCGGCCACGGCACCGACCGCGCACTCGTCGCGGGCATCCTGGGCCTCGACACCGACGACGAGAATATCAAACAGGCCTTCGACCTCGCACGCGAGCAGGGCCTCGATTATCACTTTGACATCAAGGGTGACGACGCCTCCATTCACCCCAACACCGTCGATATCGAGATGGTCGACGACACGGGCAGCACGGCGCAGGTCCGCGGCGAGAGTCTGGGCGGCGGCAAGATGCGCATCAGCCGCATCAACGGCGTCGGCGTCGACATCTCGGGCATGTACTCCACGCTCTTCGTAGCGCACCAGGACGTCCCCGGCGTGCTCGCAGCGCTCACGAACCTGCTCGCCTACGCACACGTCAACATCGCCTTCTGCCGCACCTACCGCACCGAGGTGGGCGGCCAGGCCTATTCCGTCTTTGAGACCGACGGCGCTCCCGACGACACCGTCGTCCCCATGCTGCGCAAGCTCGACAATGTCGATTACGCCACGTTTATCGAGCTCCCGGGCTCGGCCTCATCGCTCTCCCCCGGCGTCTCGGCCAAGGAGATCTTTGACGACGGCGAGCAGTTGCTCGATGCGTGCGCCGAGCTAGGCCTGAATATCGGCGCCGTCATGGCCGTGCGCGAGGCGCGTCTGACCGGCGAGGCCCATGCTATCGCAGCTATGCGCCGCGTGCTCGACGTCATGCGCGAGGAGACCACGGCCCCCATCGCCAATCCGCAGCGATCGCTCGGCGGGCTTATCGGCGGCGAGGCCAAGCTCGTCGATGCCACCTGCCGCCCGGGAGCCGGGGGGGCGGGGCGACGTCCGGCGTCGCCCCCTGCCGCAACGATTTAAGCGCAAGCCTGATGGGCCCCGTTCAGACCGATGCCGTGGCCCGCGCGATGGCCGTGCTCGAGCGCTCCGCCACCATGGGCGTGATCGTTGCCGCCCCCACGGCCGGCTCCGCGGGCGTCGTCCCCGGCTGCGTGCTGGCGCTCGCCGATCACCTCCAGCTCGACGACGAACAGGTCATGGATGGCCTCTACTGCGCCGCAGCCATCGGCCTCAACCTCACCACGAGCGCCTGCGTCGCCGGCGCCGAGGGCGGATGCCAGGCCGAGGTTGGAAGCGCTGCCGCCATGGCCGCCGCCGCGCTGGTCCAGATGATGGGCGGCACGCCCGAGCAAGCGCTCGACGCCAGCTCCATCGCGCTGAGCAACCTGTTGGGCCTCGTTTGCGACCCCGTCGGCGGCCTTGTCGAGGTGCCCTGCCAAAACCGCAACGCCATCGGCGTGGCCGCGGCCTTCAGCTCGGCGCAACTCGCCCTCGCCGGCATAAAGAGTCTGGTGCCGTTTGACCAGATGGCACACGTGATGCTCTCGGTGGGCCACGCCCTACCTGCCACGTTACGCGAGACGGCCAAGGGCGGCATCGCACAGGCTCCGGCAGCGCTTTCGGCGTGCGCGAAATGCGGAATATGCGGATAGTGAGCAAAAGCGAACGATAGGTGGGACATATGTCCCACCTATCGTTTATCGCCACCGTTTTCGTAACACAAGCAACTGCGTAATCGCTATAATTCAAGCCCAGTTAAAACACGATGAGCAACAAGGCGAAACTCGAAGGAAATATACACGATGTCGCAAATCGACCGTAGCCAACTGATCCCCGATCCGCAACAGCCCAGCAGGCAGCCCGGAGGAATCCAATCGCCGCGTCCCATCGCGCCAGCCCATGGCGAACAGCACGGAGCGGCAAATACCTCCCCGCGTCCCAATCAGGGCCAGCGTCAGCAGCGTTCCGCACATGGCGCCGGTCACAACCAGGGCCCTTCGCACACTCGAGTTTCCAACAACCGCGGCCCCGCCGACAACCGCTCCGCAAAGGGCAATAAGACGGGTGGCAAGACGGCGTTCTTCGTCGTCCTCGGCCTCGTCGCCATCGTCTATATCGTGGGCGTCGTGGCGTTTTCGCAGATTGCCTACCCCAACACCACCATCGCCGGCGTCGATATCTCGTTTTCCAACGCCTCATCCGCCGCTACCAAGGTCGACTCCGCCTGGAAGCACTACAAGCTCACCGTTTCGGGTGAAGACTTTAGTTGGACCTATCAGCCCGAATCCGACGAGCCCATCGTCGACGGCGAGGCAGCTGCCCACCGAGATTATCGGCAGCAACGAGCCGCTGCTGTGGCCTTCGCGCCTGATTGCCTCGCTCGGCGGCAAGAACGTTAGCGCGACCAAAAACGGTACCATCGACCTGGAACAGGACGTCGACCTGTCCATGCTCTCGGACGCCTTTGACCAAAAGCAGTTCGAGGAGGATCTGGGTGCCGCCATCGACGCATTCAACGAGGGCCGCACGGGTACCTTTGAGGCATCGAGCTCCTACGACGAGAAGGCGGGCAAGTTCACGATCGAGAAGGCCCGCTCCAACGAAAAGCTCAACCGCGAGCATGTCATTAAGTATGCGGAGATCGAGCTCGCGTCACTGTCCGAGACCGTCGATCTTACGAAGCTCGGAAACGATGCCTACGAGCCGCTCAACGGCACGCTCACCAACGACCAGATCCAGGCCGCATGCGATGCCGCCAACAACTTCCTGGGCGTTAACGTGACCCTTAAGCTCAACGGCAACGATGCCGGCAAGGTCGACGGCAGCTCGGTGCTGCAGTGGATCAGTTTTGCCGACCCCGCGAACCCCACACTCGACACTTCCCAGATCAGCAACTGGGCAGCAGACCTCGCCAATGGCTTTAACACCGTGGGCTCCACTCGTTGGTGGACGCGCGCCGATGGCAAGCAATGTGCCGTCGAAGGCGGTGACTTTGGTTGGTCTATCGATAGCAGCACGCTTGCCAAGCAGGTCGAGGATGCTATTAACAACAAGCAGACCGGCGAGATTGAGATCAATTACTCCCAGAAGGCCGACACCTTTACCGCCAAGGGCGAGCCCGATTGGAAGGCGTATATCGACGTCGACCTGTCCGAGCAGCACGCACGCTACTATGACGAGGGCGGCAATATCGTGTGGGAGGCCAACTTTATTTCCGGCAAACCGGGCGAAGACGCCACCCCCGAGGGCGTGTGGCAGATCAACAGCAACGACGGCGCCACCAAGCTTATCGGCGCCAAGGACCCCAAGACCGGTAAGCCCAAATACGAGAGCCCGGTGAGCTACTGGATGCCGTTTGAGGGCAACATGGTTGGCTTCCACGACGCTACCTGGCAAAACGATTCGAGTTTCGATAGTGCCGAATCGTACAAATGGTGCGGTAGCCACGGCTGCATCAATCTGCGCCTGGCCGATGCCAAGGCGCTCCACGACTGCATCAAAGTCGGTCTGTGCGTGGTCGTGCATTCGTAGCACGTCACGCGCAACGCAACAAAGCTCAGCGACACCTACCTTTCGATGCTGAAAGAAACGCGCCTATGCGCCCGCCCCAACCGGTGGGCGCATATACTTATCGCGATATGTTCTATAAAGGAGACGCTATGTCGAATGTCCCCACCATCACCCCGGGCCCCGACGATACCGGGCGCGTGCCGGAAGGCGCATCTGAAACTCTACCGCTCATCACCAGCGCCCCCACGGCACAGCAAAACGACGGCGAGCAAGGTAACGCCGGAATATCCGACGATGAGGCCTACGCAAAGCTCAAGGCGAAGCGTGCCGAGCGTCGGCGCAAAAAGCTCATCCGACGCGGAATCGCTGCCGGCATCGTGGGCGGCATTATTCTGATTGCCATTATCGCGAGCGTTATCCTCAACTCGCAGCCGCAATCTGCGGACGGACCTGTTACCGACATGGTCATGGAGGGCACCTTTACCACGACCGTCGAGGCAAAAGGACAGCTCAAGCCTATTTCGGCCTCGGTCGTCTCCCCTTCTGTCGATGGCACGGTAGCATCGATCAACGTGCAAGCCGGCCAGTCCGTCAACGAGGGCGACGTGCTCATGACCATTAAAAACGACGAGCTCGATCGCAACGTTGCCGAGGCGCAGCGCGCGGTGACTGCCGCACAGGAAGACCTGAAAAACGCGCAAGCAGCACTTGCCGCCGCACAGGCAGCACCGACGCTGGATGTCGACGGAGCGACCGCCCCGACGGATGTAACCTCCGACGCCAGCGCCGTGTCGAGCGCCCAGCGCAATCTCGCCTCGGCCCAGGCAACCCTGGACCAGGCAAACGCCAAGGCGGCCGAACGCACCGTAAAGGCCCCCAGCTCAGGTAGCATCGTCGAGCTCAACGCCAAAGTAGGCGCCACGGTGACCGGAGGCATGGTCATGGGCGAAGGCGACACGAGCGGCGGCAAGCAGTGCATGCAGATCGCTGACCTCTCCAAGATGAAGGTGACGGTTCAGGTGGGCGAAAAGGACATCGCCAAGATCGCCGTGGGTCAGAGCGCCAACGTTACCTATCCCGCGTTTCCCGATATCGTGAGCCAGGGCACCGTCACGGCTATCGCATCGGTGGCAAACTCCGACGCCGCCAACGGTGGTGGCGGAAGCGTGACCTTTAACGTCGACATCCTCATTGAGGCACCCGATAGCCGCCTTAAGCCCGGTATGACTGCCGAGGTCTCGGTGGTAACCGAGCAGCTTGACGACGTGGTCATGGTGCCCACCATGGCGTTGATGACCGAGGACGGCGAGCACTATTACGTCAACGTGGCCACCGATGACGAAGGCAAGGAAACGCGCCGCGTGAAGGTGACCGTCGTGACGCAAAACGACAACGACGCCGTGGTCGGCAAGACGCAGGTCAAGCGCGACGACCAGGGCAACGAGATCAACCCCGACGTGCCGGTTACCAAGCTGCGCGATGGAGACACCATCGTGGTGGATACCGGCGCAGGCATGACGGCAGACGGCGGCGACAGTATGCCTGCCGATGAGGGCATGTAATGCGCCCCGTCATCGACATCCGCAACGTGCATCGCATCTTTGAGAGCGAGGCCGGTTGCGCTCACATCCTGCACAATGTGAGCCTGGCGGTGGACCCCGGTGAGTTCGTCGCCATCACCGGCCCCTCGGGCTCAGGCAAGTCGACGCTCATGAACATCCTGGGTTGCTTGGACAAACCGACGGCGGGCGACTATTACCTGCAGGGGCTCAATGTCGCCGAACTCGACGACGATGAGCTCACCGAGGTGCGTGCGCTGAGCATTGGCTTTGTCTTTCAAAGTTTCAACCTGCTGCCGCGTCTGTCGGTTATCGAAAACGTCATGCTGCCGCTGTCCTACACCAATGTGCCGCGCAACCAGCGCGAGATGCGCGCCGTACACGCGCTGCAAGCCGTCACGCTACCGGTCGACCATTGGGACCACCGCATATCAGAACTTTCGGGTGGACAGATGCAACGCGTCGCCATCGCGCGCGCCCTCGTCAACGATCCGCCCATCATTTTGGCCGACGAGCCCACGGGAAACCTGGACTCCGCGACCGGAGCGCTCGTGATGGAGACCTTCCACAAACTCCAGGAACGCGGCAAGACCATCGTGCTCATCACGCATGATCCCGGCATTGCCGCCGAGGCCGACCGTGCCGTAACCATTCGCGACGGCCTGATCCACGACGGCGCGTACATCGCGCATGCACCGAATACGCTACGCGGCGCCATCAGCAACCTACCCGCAACTCGTACATCTTCCACGTGGCCGAAAGGAGCGAAGGCATGAGCACCCGCGATCTTATCCAAGAAGCCCTGCACTCGCTCGAGGCCAACAAGGGTCGCAGCCTGCTCACCATCCTAGGTATCGTCATTGGCATCGCCTCGGTCATAGCCATGACCTCGCTCATCGGCGGCATCCAAAACAGCCTGGTCAACAGCTTGGGCCTCAACGCGGCCCGCATGGTGCAGATCTACTCGTCCCAAGAGCTCACCAATTCGGACGTCGAGAAGCTGCGCAAGATGGTGCCGCAAATTGAGCAGATCGGCATCGTCGACAGCGCCTATTCCGAGTACAAAGTTGGAGATAAAAGCTATACCGTCATGGCACAGGGCGTCGATAGCGACATGCTCGACGCCGTGGGCGCCAGCAAGCTCGTCGCCGGTCGCACCTATAGCGACATCGAGTCCAAATCCGGCGCGCGCGTGGCGCTCATTGGCCGCGGCGGCGCCGAGCAGCTGTACGGCAACGAACAGGACGCGATTGGCAAAACCATCAAGGTTTCGAGCGGAGACGTGCAGATTATTGGCGTTATCGACGGTGGCAACGACTCCATGGGCTCGCTGAGCCTGTACATGCCCCGAGCAACGATCGCCGAGCTCTACGGTGATGAAAATCCGTCATTTCCCAGTGTGACGGCACTCGCCGCCGAGGGCACCGATATGGACAAGCTCTGCAAGACGATCGAATCCAAGGTACGCAGCATGAAGGGCATCTCGGAGGACGACGAGTATGAAAGTGTGTCGGCAAGCTCCATGAAGAGCGCTATCGACGCACTCAACTCCTTTATGGGCGCCTTCTCGCTCATCATGGGCGCGGTTGCCGGCATTTCGCTGCTTGTGGGCGGTATCGGCATCATGAACATGATGCTCACCAACGTGACCGAGCGCATTCGCGAGATCGGTATCCGCCGCGCTCTGGGCGCAAGCCGACGTGATATCACCGCCCAGTTTTTGGCCGAATCCTCGGCGCTGTGCATCACCGGCGGCATTTTAGGTGTCGTGATTGGCTATCTGCTGGCCTGGGGGCTCACGTTCTTTGCCGCCAACTCGGGCATTATGAGCGAGTTTGGAGCTACCGGGACGATCACGCCGAGCTTCTCCATTACGACCGTGCTGATCGCGTTTGCCGTATCGGTTGGCATCGGCGTAATCTTTGGCTTCTACCCCGCCCGCCGCGCCGCAAAGCTCGATCCAGTCGAGTGCCTGCACTATCAGTAATGCAATCCCCCTGAGTTGCGGTGAAATAGGGAGTGTTTAAACTGTTAAAAGGCCTATTCAGTCCTTATTTCACCGCAACTCAGGGGGGATAAGGCGCTAGTGCTATTCGAAACGAGATTCCAGACTCGATAGTCCATTCAACGTAAGGTCGTTGGCGACCGCCGAGACGCGCTCGATGGGAACCGAGCCGTCCGACAACGCCCACATGCGATAGATGCCGATAATGCCGGACAGCAAAAACGCCAGGTAGTAATCGAACATCTCATCCTTTAGACCCTCGGGCAGCAGATCGCGCTCAGCGATCTCGTGCTCGAGCGGCACACGCAGACGAGCCATAAAGTCGTCGAGCGGAATGTTTTCGATCAACTGGCGATTAAGCACCAGGTTGTTGCACAGCGCCTCGTTAACGGTCTTGAAAAAGGACGCCGCAGCGCCAAGTGCGCGCTCGTTGGTGTCGCCGCCCATGGAGGAAAGCGTCTTCTCGACTGAATCGACGATCATCTGGACCACATCGACGGCAATGGCGTCGAGCAAGCCGTCGACCGTGCCAAAGTGCACGTAGAAGGTCTTACGGTCGACATTTGCCTCGCGCGCGATAGCGCTCACCGTAATATCGGCCAGGGGCTTTTCCATAAGCAGTCGCTCAAACGCCGAAAGAATCGCATTGCGACTGCGGACGATACGACGGTCAAGGCGCGGTTTGGTGGTAGCCATAGACGTGTCCCCTTCATGTCAACAGCCCACCTGTAAGTCCTCTACATGTGGGAGATAATCAACGTAAGAGGATTATCCTACATCTCACATCGCAATGACGAGCGTCATCAAGAACGCACGACTCGCCGACCGGGCCCTAAGATCGCTTCTTTTTATTGAGCGCCGCCGGGGAAACGCGAATGCCGTCGCCAGTCTGGCGAACGTAGGTCTGGCGTGCCGGCTTAGGGGCCACAGCAGGCTTTTGAGCACGTTGATTGGGATCAACGGTAACCTGGCACGCAGGATGTGCCCTAAACGGGCGTAGAGGGCGTCTGAGGCGTGCGCCCGAGCTTGCGCATCATACGGTCCCAGCGTGCATGGATACTCTCGTTGTGAGCGCTCTTAAGGCCCAGCAGCGGGGCGGCCAAAATGGTCGGCGCGATAAAGGTGATCAGACGCCACAGCAGATAGCCGGCAGTCGATGCCGTGCCAAAAAAGTGACCCAAAAACAATGCGAAGCCACCCTCGGCGCCACCAGTGCCGCCGGGCAGCGGAACGGCGGAGCTCAGCAGCTGGACAAAGGCGCTCGCAGCCATGACCGAGAAAAAGTCGACTTCGTGGTGGCCAAAAGAGAGCATCAAAAAGTACGGAACCAGGTAGAAAAACGCCAGCTGCAGCATAGTGATGACGACCGTGAGCAGCATGGACGAAAAATGGCCGGCAGATAGTTTGAATTTCTCGGAAAACGAGTAGATCTCGCCATCGACAAAGGTGCGCCAGCCCTCGATCTTTGTGGCCGAGACGCCCACGCGCTCGAGCCAATTGATGATGCAATGAGCGACGCGCGTGACGGTCTTGGGCATCAACGCCACGGCAAAGATGCCGAGTAGGATGCAGCAGTGACCGCCAAAGCTAAAGACGCACAGCAGCGTCATGTCGCCATAACGCTCGGCGAAAAACGGCATGCGGGCGAGCAGCAGAATGGCACCCCATGCCACCAGGCCAAACTGGTACACGATAAAGCGGGTGAACTGCGTGGCACCCGCTTCGCCCACGTTTTGGCCGGCTTTGGTAAGGCGGTAAATTTGAGCAGGCGTAGAGCCCATCATCATGGGTGTCAGGTTGCCAAAGAAGATGCCGCTCGCCTCGACCGAAATGAGGTCACGGATGCCGACGGGCGAATCGGGGTCGAGCCAAACGGCGATCGCGTACGCCACGATGCCAAAAACGAGATACAGAAACATACAAAAGCATGCGGCGAAGAGCCAGGGCATCTGAACGCTGGACATAGCGGCCCAAAACTGCCCCATCTGCCCGGTCACGACCAGATAGACGATGTAGCCGATCAGCACAACGCCGATGAAGATGGCGCCGCGACGCGCGCTCTTGTTGTCATCGCCGCCAGAAACCTCGACCTGGGGCTTTGGGCTATGCTGAGAGGACTCCGTCATGAGGCTCCTTCTGACCGTCAAAGTATCTGGCCTATTGTACCCGTATGGGAGATGAGCAAAACGTAAAGCAATGGGGCAAATGGGATTAACAGACCAGACCACTTGCAATAAAAAACCCGGCCTTCATACGAAAGACCGGGTATCTAAAACATGGTAGCCCGTACCAGATTCGAACTGGTGATCTCCGCCTTGAGAGGGCGGCGTCCTAAACCGCTAGACGAACGGGCCATAAGCCTCAGCAGAAAAGAAGTGGTAGCCCGCACCAGATTCGAACTGGTGATCTCCGCCTTGAGAGGGCGGCGTCCTAAACCGCTAGACGAACGGGCCACATGACATCTGCACTGCCGTGCTGCGAGGAAATATATTACGGGACAAAAAACGCGAGCGCAAGAAGAAATTCCAAATTGCCCAATTTTTGTCGGGAGGTTATGGAACATGCAGGTCAACCGGGTAGCTAATTTGGGACGGGGCTTTTTTAGCTACTCCTGCTGTCAATCGGATGAACCGATAGTGATTCTGGCAGAGGAAGCTAAAAAAGCCCCGTCCCAAATTAGCTACCCCAGATGCAAGTGAGCCAGGAGGGCTTCGCGCTTGTTGGGGATATTATCCTCGATCACTGCGTCGAGGGCAGCGTTGAGCAGCTGCCCCAGTTCCGGCCCTGGCTTGACGCCGGCGCGAATCAAGTCGCCACCGTTGATGGCAAGCATCTTGAGCGTATAGGGCTCCCCCGCCTCCAGAAGAACATGGGCGAGTGAGCGCATCTCTTCGATCGTCTCGACGTAATAAAAGCACGACGGCGCCTTGCCGAGCGTGTCGGCACGTTTAAGGTCCATGAGCTCGTCCATCAGACGCGGCGTATCGACGCCCTCGCCCGAAAGCGCGCGCATCATATTGAGCAGGCAGGATCGCTCGGGACGCAGCGGCTTGTCATGGTACTTGATCAGCAGACATACATCGCGCACCAAATCGTGCGAGAGCGCCAGGCGATCCATGATGACACGCGCCTTCTTGGCGCCAAGCTCGGGATGGCCATAGAAGTGACCGCTGCCCGCATGGTCGACCGTAAAACAATCGGGCTTGGAGACATCGTGCAAAAACGCCGCCCACATAAGGCTCGAAGAGGGCGCGACGCCATCGCACAGCGCCAGCTCCCCTGCCACTGTCAGCACGCGGGCGATATGCTCGTAGACGTTAAAGGCATGGTAGACACTGCACTGGTCAAAGCCCCTACCCGCAGCAAGCTCAGGCACGGCAGCGCAAATAAGCTCGGAGTAGCGCAGCATCGCGTCTCCCCCGTGGCCGGTCGAAAGAATGCCCTCGAGCTCAATACCCACGCGCTCGCGTGCCACGGCATCGAGCAGCGGCGAGCATTCGGCAAGTGCCTGTTTGGTCTTAGGCTCGATCATAAAATCCAAACGACAGGCAAAACGCACAGCGCGCAGCATGCGAAGCGCGTCCTCGTTAAAACGACGCTTGGGATCGCCAACGGCGCGGATGAGCTTGAGCTTCAGGTCGCCCTGGCCATCGTAGCGGTCGACAAGACCGCGCTCGGGATGCCAGGCCATAGCGTTAACGGTAAAGTCGCGACGCGCCAGATCGTCCTCAAGCGACGCCGCACGCTCCACACTCTGGGGGTGACGACCATCGGTGTAAAAGCCGTCCAGGCGATACGTCGTGACCTCAATGCGCTCATCGTCACAAATAGCGGTAATGCCGCCAAATTTAATTCCCGACTCAACCACCGCAATGCCGGCGACCTCGAGCGCCGCTTTGGACTCCTGCCACAAGCCGCTGCAGCACATATCAATATCGTGGCTGGGGCGCCCCATCAGGGCATCACGCACCCAACCGCCAACGTACCAAGCCTCAAGACCGGCCGCCTCGAGCGCACGCAGGACACGGATGGAGGCATCGGTCGGCTGCGTACCGTTGAGCGAAACATTGCACATGCCTATGGCCTCCTGCACTTGCGAGCATTAATCGATGGTTCTCAAGAAGTCTAGCAAGAAACGAGCATGCGCGCACATGTAATCGTATCGTCGATTCGAACGGACGGGACAGCAGACGCCACATGCGACTAGAACGCAAAAAACACCCGCCTCGGAAATCCAAAGCGGGTGTTCGGCAACGATTATTCGATACGGCTAGCAAACCTGACGAACTTCGATGTGCTTCTTATATTCGTCCACCTTGGCAAAATCGCCCAAACCGGGGCACTCCACCACGTTGGCGCCGGTGGCCATCGAGAGGCGCAGGGCATCCTCGACGCGCTCGGGAGCGTCGTGCCACACGGACAGGAAGGCGGCAAGCGAGGAGTCGCCAGCGCAGACGGTCGACAGCAGCTTGACCTCGAAGGTGCGGTTGGCAAACCAGATGTGCTCGCCGTTGGAGAAGTACGCGCCGTCGCCACCAAGGGTCAGCAGTACGTTCTTAGCGCCCTTGGCGTGCAGCTCGGCCATCGCGCCCTTAACGGACTCGTCGTCGCCACCGCTCACCTTAATGCCAAAGATGTCGAGCAGCTCGTCGTCGTTGGGCTTAATGAGCAACGGCTCCATGGCGATGAGGTCGGCCAGCTGATGGCTCGAGATATCGAGCACGAACTCGGCGCCCTTCGCCTTAACACGGCGAAGTACCTCGGCCAGGAAACCCTCGGAGGTGTTGGGGGGCAGCGAGCCGCTAATGACCAGGCAGGTCATGTCGTCGAGCGAATCGATAAGGTCAAACATCTCCTGCTCGTTGGCAGCATTGATGGCAGCGCCTGCATTGACCATGTTGTACTCGGTGTCGGGACCGGCGTTGAGAAAGACATTGACGCGCGTGATGCCGTCGGTCCACACGGGCTTGACGGGCACGCCCAGGGCCTCGGCGCCCTTGACGATAAACTCGCCCGAGAAACCGGCAAAAAAGCCCAGGATCGTGGTGTCGACGCCGTAGTGATCGAGGGTGAACGAGACGTTAAGACCCTTGCCGTTGGGCGTGTAGACCGCGTTGCGCGTGCGGGTGACGGTGTTGGCGGAAAGACCGTCGCAGGCAATGTTGTAGTCAATGGCGGGATTTGCAGTGAGCGTGTAAATCATGTAAGTTCCTTTCACAAGGCAACGTGTTAATGAAAGTATATTCCACGCTTCGGGAAAAGACCATAGCAACTCGGCGAACGGTGTAGAACGCGTGCAGGGCGGCGGGATGACGGACAAAAGAAACAGGGTCCTTGTCCTGTCGCTCGCCCACAATATACAAAAATGACGCTCCAGCCAAAACCGGGGCGCCATGCACGCGAAAATAATGTGTTTCGCTTACTTGCGATCGAGCTTGCGGACAGCAACGCGCTTGCTGTACTCATCGACGTGACCGAAGTCGCCGATGCCGACGGACTCGGCAACGTTGGCGCCGGTGGCCATAGCGAGCTTCATGGCCTCCTCGACGTTGTCGCGATCCCTGTACCACTTGTGCAGGAACGCGGCGAGGGTGCAGTCGCCGGCGCAGACGGAAGAGACCAGCTTGATGTTGAACTCACGCTTGGCGTACCAGATGTCCTCGCCGTTGGAGAAATAAGCATCGCCGCGGCTACCACGGGTGAGCAGCACGTTCTGGACGCCGGCGTCGTGGGCGAGCTTCATGGCAACGCGGACCTCGTCGTCGGTGTCGACCGGCACGCCGAAGATGGCCTTCATCTCGTGATGATTCGGCTTAATAAGCAGCGGCTTCTTGTGAGCGAGCTCCTTGAGCTTGTCGGAGGACAGGTCAAGGACGACGTCTGCGCCACGGGCCTGAGCGTGCTCCATGACCTGAGCCAGGAAGTCGGGCGTAGCTTTGGGAGGCACGGAACCGGAGACGATCAGGCACTCAAGATCGCCCGCGGTGTCCAGGATGTTGTAGAGCTCCTTCTGATGCTCCGGCGTAATCGGGGCGCCGGGGTTCAGGATGCCGTACTCGTGCTGGCCATCGTTGACGTAGGTGTTGATACGCGTGATGCCATCGGTCCAGACCGGGCGGCACAGGCAACCCAGGTTCATGACCTCCTCGACGATGAACTTGCCCGTGAAGCCAGCGAAGAAGCCGAGCGCGACGGTGTCGACACCCATCTTCTTAAAGGCGAAGGACACGTCGAGGCCCTTGCCATTAGCCGTGTAGCTGGCCGAGCCGGTGCGGACGTTCTCGTCGGGCTCGAGCGGAGAGCTCGAAACCGTCATGTCGACAGCCGGGTTAGCGGTTAGCGTGTAGAACATTTACAGTACCCCCTGTATATGTGAGGGCCGCGTGGCCGGCCCATTCCAACCACGCGGTTACCTCTGATACCAAATTAGCGAGCTGCGGACTCGAGCAGCGCCTTGACCTCGGCGGCAGTGTTGCAGGCGAGTGCCTTCTCGGCGAGCTCGTCGCACTCGGCCTTGGTCCACTGGCTGATGGTCTTGCGGGCGCGCAGGATCGACGGAGCGCTCATCGAGAACTCCTCCAAGCCCCAGCTGATCAGCAGCGGCTCGAGCAGCGGATCGGCAGCGGCCTCGCCGCACATACCGACCATGATGCCGGCCTTCACACCGCTCTCGATGATGTTCTTGAGCGAGCGTAGCACGGCGGGATAGTACACCTGGTACAGGTTGGAGATGGTGTCGTTGCCACGGTCGGCGCACATGGTGTAGCCGATCAGGTCGTTGGTGCCGATGGAGAAGAAGTCGGCGACCTTGGCCAGGCGGTCAGCGAGCAGAGAGGCGGCAGGCGTCTCGACCATGATGCCGACCTCGATGTTCTCGTTGAACTTGCGACCCTCTTCGGTCAGCTCGGCCTTGCACTGCTCGACGAGTTCCTTGACAGCCAAAACCTCCTCGACGCAGGTGACGAGCGGGATCATGATCTTGACATCGCCGAAGGCGCTGGCGCGCAGCAGGGCGCGGAGCTGGACCTTGTACTGGTCGGGATTGGCCAGGCAGTAACGCACGGCGCGGAAGCCCATGAAGGGGTTATCTTCCTTGACCATGTGCAGATACGGAATCTCCTTGTCGCCACCCACATCGAGCGTGCGGATGATGACCGGAGCGCCCTTGAGCGCGCTGGCGACCTTGCGGTAGGCGTTGAACTGCTCCTCCTCGGAAGGAAGCTCGGCGGAGTCCATGAACAGGAACTCGGAGCGGAACAGACCGATAGCCTCGGCGTCGTGATCGAGTGCATTGGGCACGTCATCGGGGTTACCGATGTTGCAGGCGATGATCTTCTTGATGCCATCGGCAGTCACGGACGGCTTGCCGCGGAAAGCCTCGAGGGCTGCCTTCTCGGCAGCGAAGGCCTCGGCCTTGGCGGTGTAGGCAGCGAGCGTCTCCTCGTCGGGATCGGCCTCGACGATACCCTTGCCGCCGTCAACGACAACGGTCATACCGTTGCGCAGCGCGGTGCAGCTGTTGGAAACCGAAAGGACAGCCGGGATCTCGAGGGCGCGCGCAATGATCGCGGAGTGCGAAGTGCGGCCGCCGGTCTCGGTGACGATACCGGCAACGTGGGCCTTATCGATCGTGGCGGTCATGGACGGCGTAAGGTCGTGCACGACAACGACGGTGTTCTCGGGCAGGACGGAAAGGTCGACGACCTCCTTGCCCAGCAGCTCGGCCAGAATACCGGTGCGGATGTCGGCGATGTCGGCCGCGCGCAGACGGAACATCTCGTCGTCCATGGACAGGAACATGTTCTCGAACATGGTCGAGGTGTCCATGAGCGCCTGCTCGGCGCAGGTACCGCCGTCAATGGCGGCGTTGATGGCGTCGGTCATACCCGGATCCTGAGCCAGGACAATGTGTCCGCTCATGATCTCGGCCTCGGCCTCGCCCACCGTCTCCTTCATGTGGTCGGCCTGAGCCTGGGTCTTCTCGCAGAAGACCGAAAGAGCGGACTGATAGCGCTCCTTCTCTGCTGCCGAATCAGCAACCTCGTGCGGCTCAAACGTCAAGTCGGGATCGACGGCGACCATGACGGTGCCGATACCGATGCCCTCGGAAGCGTTGACTCCCTGATACATTCCCATTCCTCTCTCCGTGTCATGTGATAAAGCGTTTTGCCATATCCATGACAAAAGAGCGCAGTTACCTTAAAACAGGTCACTGCGCCCCCAAATATGAACTTAGTTGTTCAACATGCGACCCGTTTGAGTTCTACTCGCCAAGACCGCTCTTGATGAGCTCGATGGCAGCAGCCAGAGCCTCGGCCTCGTCAGCTCCGTCGCACTTGACCTCGACCTCGGTGCCGCAGGGGATACCAGCAGCCATGAGGGCCATCGGGGACTTGCCGTTGACCTCCTTCTCGGGGGTGACGACCGTCACGTCGCAGGCGTACTTGCCCATGGTGGAGGCGAAGAGGCCAGCCGGACGCATGTGAAGACCCTGAGGATTAACGAGGGTAGCCTTCTCAGAAACCATAATTGACTCCTTTTTGTGTTTACCCCCTGTCAGCCATGCGACGGGAGCCATATTCACGACGTTGTTTATATTAACTCACATCAAACTGTTTTTCATTATGTTTCGCACGAATTATTGGACGGATGTCGTTAGCTGCCGCTTGCTCGCCCACAGAGGGCCGGGCGCGGCCTGTGAGATTTCCTGCTCTACAGTCCTGCTCGCACGAAGAGCACATTAAGTGCTCTTCGGCTCGTGCGGAACTCGCGATAAATCTCACAGGCCGCGCCCGGCCCTCTGTGGACGAGCAAGCTGCGGAAACTCGGTCGGTCCAGAGTAATATCGTGCGAACGGAATTCTGGCTGAATATTTATCCGTACGGACGATCCGATAGACAGGCCGCGCTATCCCCTTCTTCTAAGTTGCGGTGAAATAGGGACTGAATTTGGGGTTGAATCGTTTAAACAGTCCCTATTTCACCGCAACTTGTGGGAGGGGTAGAAAAAGGGGAAGGCCCTGGAGAGGGTCTCCCCCCTTTGTTACAGAGGCGATATTATTCGCGCGTTGCGGGATTACACCAGGCGGGCGTTGATCGTCTTGGCGATCTCGGCGGCGTCGGAGGAACCCTTGACGGTGGCACGGAAGTCCTCGTCCATGAGCGCCTCAGCGACCTTGGACAGGATCTTGAGGTGCGTGGTGCCGGCCTGGGCACCGGGGATGAGCAGGGCAATAGCCACGTTGACGGGAGCGCCGTCCATGGTATCCCAACCGGTCACGCCAGAGTCGTCCTTGACGACGATGACAGCAGCCTCGGTAATGGCATCAGACTTGGCATGCGGGATAGCGAAGCCCTCCATCATGCCCGTGGTGCCCTCGGCCTCGCGAGCCAGGAAGGCGTTCATCACAGCGTCGGCGTCGTTTGCGATACCGGCCTTGACGGCCTGGTTGGAAACGAAGCTCAGAGCCTCGTCACGAGAAGCGAAGTCCTCGGCGACAAAGACATTCTCGACCTTCACGAAGCCGGCAGCCTCGGCCTTGGAGGCCTCGACGGCAGCGGCCTTGGGAGCCTCGACCGGCTTAGCGGGAGCGGCGGGAGCGGCCTTCTGATTCTTCTCGAAGTCATACTTCTTGAAAGCGACGAACAGGATGCCACCGACCACGGCGCCGATGAGGATCGCGAGGACCCACAGCGGACCGTTCTCGACAACAGGCAGGACCAGGAAGCCACCGTGGGGCGCCGGATCGTGGACGTTGAACATAATGGTCAGGATCGAGGCGATGGAGGAACCGAACATCATGATGGGCATGACGGGCCAGATGTTCTTGGTCATGAACGGAATGGCGCCCTCGGTGATGTGGGTGCAGCCAAGGATGAGGTTGACGACACCGGCGTCATGATCCTCCTGACTGAAGTACTTCTTGCCGACGATGACGGCAAAGGTGGTGATCAGCGGCGGAACGATGCAGGCGGCGGAAACGGCAGCCATGAAGTTGGTGCCGAAGTTATAGGTGTCGGTGCCGACACCAGCAGCCAGGGCCTCGGTGAGCATAGCGGTACCGGTGACGTAAGCAGCCTTGTTGACCGGGCCGCCCATGTCAAAGGCGCACATGCAACCAATAGCAAGACCCAGGACAACAGCGCCAGAGGCAGACAGACCCTTGAGGAAGTCCATCATGGCGGTGTTGATGGCAGCCATGGGACCGGAGATGCCGAGCATGACCAGACCGACGATAGCAGTCGAGAACAGCGGGTACAGGAAGATGGCCTTGAGGCCGTCCAGGTTCTTGGGCAGCTTGGCAAAAACCTTCTCGAGCAGAAGGATGACATAGCCGGCGAGGAAGCCGCCGACAATGCCTCCCAGGAAGCCGAAGCCCACTCCGGTGCCGCCAGCATCGATCATGTGTGTATCGGCGTTAACGGGCAGGCCCTGGATGGCGATCATACCGGCAACAAAGCCGGGGACGAGTGCCGGGCGCTTGCCGATGGACTCGGCGATGTAGGCGGAAAGCACGGGAACCATGAGGTTCATGGCAATGCCGCCGATGATCTTGAGCATAGCGGCGAAGCTGTTGTAGTCGGCAGCCGTCGAATCGAAGGACGTGATGCCCCACAGGAACGAAACGGCAGTCAGAACACCACCAGCAACGACGAAGACCAACATGTGGCTGACGCCGTTCATAAGGTGCTTATAGATGATGTGGCCGATGGATTCCTTCTCCTCAACCTTATCCTCGACATCGGCAGGCGACCCCACCCGCTGCGCCCCCCTCGGCGAAGGAG